>JAZRLR010000035.1:0-42401 GCA_045646965.1 Bacteroidaceae bacterium | reverse complement strand
GGATTTCATAATACCGAAGAAGTTCTCCATCATGGCATTGTCAAGACAGTTGCCTTTACGTGACATACTCTGTACTATGCCGTTTTTCTTCAATGCCAGCTGGTACTGCATATGCTGGTAGTGCCACCCCTGGTCGGAGTGCAGCACAAGACCTTCTTGCGGTTTCACTTTCCTAATAGCGCTGTTTACCATATTCATCACCATACGCAGGTCTGGACTGTCGGAGATTGTATAGGTGACAATCTCTCCATTGAACATATCCAGTATTGGCGAGAGGTATGTCTTCCTGTCCCCAATCTTGACTTCAGTGACATCTGTCGCCCATTTGCGGTTGGGGGCAGTTGCCACAAAGTCGCGTTGCAGCACATTTGGTGCCACGCACCCTGCATCTCCCTTGTAGGAACGGTATCTAACCTTGCGGACAACGGACTTCAAATGCATCTCTCGCATGAGCCGTTGCACAGTCTTGTGGTTAATAAGGTACCCTTCACAGCGCAACTGCTGGCACACGCGGCGGTATCCGTAGCGTTTGTGGTGCTGTGCAAATATCTCGCCTATACGCTCGCGTTCCACGCTGTAGTTGTCCGCCTTGTCAAGGCGTGCTACATTGTAGTAATATGTGGAACGGGGCATCATTATGCGCTTGAGCATAAAGAGCAGGTCGTGTCCTTCTTGCCTTAGTTCTTGGATTGCCCCCGCCCAATCGCGCGCAGACGGGCTTCTCTCTCCTCGACTAAGGCTTTCACTTTTTTTAGCAGGGCAACCTCTGTCTTTAATTCCTGTACTTCCCTGCGCAGTCGTTCAAGCTCCGTTTCGGGCTTCTGTACCTTCTTTGGTCTTCCCATACCTGGTGGTCGGCCTCGTTTCTTGGTTATTGATAGAGCTTCAATGCCTTGCTCGCGTGCAGTCCTTAACCACACTGACAAACGATTGGCACTTACTCCGTACTTTAGCGAGGCCTGCACCAAAGATATTCCATTATTTTCAATATCCAATACTACTTTATGTTTAAAAGTTACATCACCGTGAGTGTATCTTTGACGATGAAGTACTTTTACTCCTTCTTTCTGCTACAAGAACCATAATTTGGACAGTCGTGAATAATCAATCCCATACTTGACATGAATGTGATTGAGGGAATAACCATTTTCAAGCATATGCATATATTCTAGCAATGCTGAATAATCGTGTCTTTTACGCATAAAATAAACCCCAAAGTTTTTTTTGTCCAAACTTTGGGGTTCACTTCAAATTGAGTTTCCTCTTTTTTTGTTTATGTTTGAAAGATATTTACTCGGCTATTTGCAAATCTTCTACATCGAGTTCTTCTGTTTCCTCTTGCATAGAGTTTATGATGTCCTCGAGTGAACCCGAAGAGTTGCGCTCCTCCTGAATCTCGAGAAGAATATCGTAAAGGAAGTTGTTGTCGCGGTCGATATTCTTTTCGGGTATCTCGTTTATGAGCTCCGATAATTCGTTATTGTCGAAGAGGTCGCTGTACTGCACAAGCATAAAAAGACCTACCATATTCTCGATATTCTCGCGAATTGTCTCCTGTATGTATGTCATTGCTTCGCGCTGTACAAGATAGCTCTTGTTTCCGAGCTCTTCCTGCTCGCTCTCGGTGAGAGTGGAGTCGCTGTATAGCTTTTCCTGATAGGTGAGCATCTGTAGAACGTAGCTTTGCAACGAGTCCTCAATCTCTTTGTTGAGGTCGTTCATAGGCGAGCCTGTGATTGTGCTGTTCTCGGGCGATATGTGCGCAGTGATGTCGCCTGCCTCGAGAAAGAAGAGTGCATATATGTTTCGGCTGTCGTAACCTATGTAATAGATTTTGCAGTCGTCCTGCTTGCCTGTGAAACTGAACTCTCCGTTCTTTATGACAGTTTTACTTACTGTGCTGAAGTCCATACCGTCGCAGGAGTAACCAAGAGAGACGGTATCGCCCTCTTGTGCTCCTTCGATGCTGCCTATTATGCGGTACTCGCTGTTGCCGCAAGCGACAAACATTACGGCCGCAACTATCAGTGAAAATATCTTTCTCATTTCAACTAAACAAGTTAGCAGATGTATTGTTTGCTGATAGACTCGTTGTTCAGCACGCACTCGATAGCCTCGGCAAAGATACCTGCGATTGACAACTGCTTAACTTTGGGACAGCCACGGTCGTAGGGGATGCTGTTTGTAAATACAATCTCCTCCATAGCCGACTCGCGTACACGCTCTGAAGCGTTACCTGACATAATGCAGTGAGATGCGATGGCGCGTACCGATGTAGCACCGTTCTCCATCATAAGGTTAGCTGCCTTTGTGATTGTACCTGCTGTGTCCACTATGTCATCGACGAGGATTACATTCTTGCCCTGTACGTCGCCGATAATCTGCATTGTATCAACTACATTTGCTTTGGCGCGTGTCTTGTGACAAAGTACGAGGGGCACACCGAGGCATTTTGAATAGGCGCTCGCGCGTTTTGAACCGCCCACGTCGGGAGTTGCAATTACGAGGTTGTCGAGGTTGAGTGAGTGGATGTAGGGCACGAATACCATTGAGGCATAGAGGTGGTCTACGGGGATGTCAAAGAAGCCCTGAATCTGGTCGGCGTGCAAGTCCATAGTGATGATGCGGCTCACACCTGCCACGCTCAAGAGGTCGGCAACCAACTTTGCACCGATTGAAACACGGGGCTTGTCTTTGCGGTCCTGACGTGCCCAGCCAAAGTAGGGCATTACAGCGATGATGCTCTTTGCCGATGCGCGTTTGGCTGCGTCCACCATCAAAAGAAGCTCCATAAGGTTGTCGGAGTTGGGGAATGTAGATTGAACGAGGAATACGTTCTTTCCGCGGATAGACTCTTCGTAAGACACAGCAAACTCGCCGTCGGCGAAATAAGTGGTATTCATCTGTCCAAGTTCGCAACCAAGTTCTTTGCAAATCTCTTCTGCGAGGTAACGTGATTTTGTACCTGCAAACACCATGTAAGGAGTATTGTTCATAATACAGTTTGTTTATGTTGTTATTATTTTGTTTTCTCTTTCAATTGATTACAGCTTGTCTACTGCCTTTTTGAACCTGATGAAACGGCTGATGAGCTCGGTGTAGTCGGTAGAGCGGCAAGAGTCGAAATTGGCCCACAGCTGCTCGTCGAGTATAACGCCGCCAAATTTGTATGCGGGCAGACGCTTGAGGTTGTTCTCGTCGATGTTTCCAAACGCCCAGGTTCTTTTGTTAATCATTTTTTTACCTATTTCGTTGAGCTCGGTACTCTGGTGGAATGTGCGTCCGAGAGGGCCGAAGCATACGATGTCGTAGATGTTGCGCAATTCGTTGAGCTCTTTGAGGTTGTGTGCATATCCCACGAGCTTGCCCTTCTCGTTGCCCATAGGAGGGTTCGACGACAAGGGGAACAGCGTGCCTGCAAGGTTGTATTCCTGCATAAGGCGACCGTTGCACGAAAAAATACGTTTGTGGTATTTGCGGGGAATGAGGCTCAAAAGGCGCTCTATAAACTGCGGGTGGGGATACGATTTGTACAAGAAGAGATAGTCGAGCCCCTCTTCGAACAGTCGAGTGATGATTTTATCCTCCTCAACGAAAAATGTAGGTTTTGTGGCAACTGCCAGTTTCATATTTTCAGTGGTAAGGTTTGTGTTGTGTATTGAAATACTTCTGCAAATTTAATAATTTTTATAATATGCTTGCGCATAAAGACAATAATTATTTTATTAAATCGCATAATCTTCTCTTTTTTTCTTATACTTGGCTTTCTTTGCTCAAACAAAATGGTGCGCGGCAATGTTTTTTAGTGGAGTGTAAATTTAAATTGTTCCATTTATGGCAAAAGAGAGTATTTTGATATTGCGGCAGAGGCTCGACGTTCCCGAGCTTTTGAGCCGCCTGAATGCAGCGTTGAGCGAGGAGTGGCTTGCGTTTTATCAGTATTGGGTTGCGAGTTTTGTGGTGGAGGGTGCTATGCGTGCCGATGTGCAGCGAGAGTTCGAGGAGCACGCTCTCGAAGAGCTTAACCACGCGAAATTGCTTGCCGACAGAATTGTGCAGCTCGAGGGTGTTCCTGTGCTCGACCCGCGACAGTGGACCGAACTTGCGCGCTGCAAATATTCTCCCCCTCTAAAGAGTGATGTGCTGACACTTCTCAAAGAGAATATCGCGGCGGAGCGTTGCGCTGTTATCCGATACGAGGAGATTGCCTCGTTTACAAATAATGTGGACTTTACTACCTGCGACATAGCAAAGCGCATTATGGCCGAAGAGGAGGAGCACGAGCAGGACCTGCAGGATTGCTTGTGCGATGTGGAGTGGATTATGCAGGCGATGGCCGTGAAATGCTAAAGCGCTTTGAAGAGGTGCTTTTGAACGACAAGAGGTTGTGCCACGGCACAACCTCTTGTCGTTTAATTATTCCTCGTCGAGGAAGCGTTTTGTTATGGGATGATACTCCTCGATGCGGCGGTCGCGCAGGAAGGGCCACCACTGACGCACCTCTTCGCTGCGGCGCAGGCTCACCTCGACAACTTTTATCTGCTCCTCCTCGCCGAAGTACTCAATAAATTCTCCTTGTGGGCCGGCGATGAAGCTGTGTCCCCAGAATTGTATGCCGTTGGTCATTCCCGAAGGATCGGGCTCGTGGCCGCTGCGGTTAATTGCAATTACGGGGAGGCCGTTGGCTACGGCGTGGCCGCGCTGTACGGTCTGCCAGGCGTTGAGCTGACGCTCTTTCTCCTCTTTGGTGTCGCTGCTTTCCCAGCCTATGGCTGTGGGGTATATGAGGAGGTCGGCACCGCGCAGAGCCATCAGACGAGCTCCCTCGGGGTACCACTGGTCCCAGCACACCTGCACGCCGAGTGTGCCGACGCTTGTCTTTATGGGGCGGAAGCCTATGTCACCGGGGGTGAAATAGAATTTCTCGTAATATGCGGGGTCGTCGGGAATGTGCATCTTGCGGTATTTGCCGGCTATGCTGCCGTCGCTGTCAAAGACAACGGCCGTGTTGTGGTAGAGCCCTTTGGCGCGTGCCTCGAAAAGCGATGTCACAAGGACTACCTTGCACTCGGCAGCCACGCGGCCGTAGAACTCGGTCGAAGGGCCGGGAATGGGCTCGGCGTATGAGAAATTCTGTGTCGATTCCACTTGGCAGAAATATGGCGAGTTGTGCAGCTCCTGCAGCACCACAAGCTGCGCTCCGTCGGCAGCTGTCTTGCGTATGGCTGCGGCAAGTTTCTCTTTGTTACTCTCTATGTCAGCTCCTATTGCGAGCTGTATCATACCTACTTTTATCTTCTCCATCGTCAAAGGGTTATTTGTTTGTGGGGTATTGCATTGTGACACAGTGTAAAGAACCGTGCTGTTTTATGAGGGCGCAGCAGTCTATGCCCACAATCTCGTGCGTGGGGAAGGCTTTTTGCAGCACCTCGGCTGCGAGGGCATCGAGATGTGGCTGTGCGTATGTGGGGTAGAGCACGGCACCGTTCATAATGAGGAAATTGGCGTATGTGGCAGGCAGGCGCTCACCCTCTTCGTCGTGTATGGGCTCGGGTGAGGGGAGTGCGAGCAGGCGGTAGGGCTTGCCGTCGGCGGTGCGCATAGCTGCAAGCTGCTCTTCCATCTTTTTGAGGTCGTCCCACTGCTCTTGGTCGCTTTCGTTGCCCTGCATATATATAATAGTATTGTCGGGCGCCAGGCGTGCTATGGTATCGACGTGGCCGTCGGTGTCGTCGCCGATGAGGTTGCCGTGGTCGAGCCACAATATGTGCTCGCAGTGCAACGTGGCACGCAGTTTCTCTTCTATCTGCTCTTTGGTCATATAGTTACGTCCGGGAGCCATAAGGCACTGCGAGGTTGTGAGCAGCGTGCCTTTGCCGTCGCTCTCAATGGAACCTCCTTCGAGCACAAAGTCGAGGCAGTTGCAGTAATCGCCTTTTACGATGCCTGCGTCGATGAGTTTTTTGTTTATTGCGTTGTCGAGCGATGCTTCGAATTTGCCTCCCCAACCGTTGAAACAGAAATCGACGTAACAGGGCTTCTCGTCACCTATGAGGGTGATGAAGGCGTGGTCGCGTGCCCAGGTGTCGTTTGTGTCACAGGCAAAGAGGGTGATGTTTTCCATAGTTGCGCCCTCGCGGGTGAGATGTTCTCTCACTGCGTCGGGAGCGGGGGTTACAATGAACAGTTTCTCGCGGCAGCTCACTGCCTTTGCTATGCGTGTGAAGCAGGCCTCCACTTCGGGGAGCATATATGCCCAGTCGGTCTTCTCGTGGGGCCAGGTGAGCTGAACGAATTCCTGCTGCTGCCACTCGGCAGGCAGATATAATTTGTTGTTTGTCATACTTTTCTCTTGCGGTCGAAGAAGGGGTTCTTGGATGATGCACTCACGGGGATGGCGATGATGTAGTTGCAGCCTTTCATCCAGCCGAGCTGCAGTGCGGCATATCCGGCCGAGTACATAACGCGGGTGTCGAGGCGCAGGTCGCTTGCCATAGCGCAGGCCGAGCCCACGGCAATACCCACATCGATGGTATTCATTGCGCAGGGAACGCCCGCGGGACGGCTGTCACAGGTGGGGCAGCCGCAGTAGGCGCAGTTGAGTCCCATAGGCTCCTCGCGTGAGCCGATGAGCACAATGGCCTCGGCCGACAGGATGTTGTCTGCGTCGCGCAGAAGGCCTCCGCGCTGCAATTTCTCACCTATCTCGCGCAACCCGTTGCTCAAGGTCGCAATATCTTCGTCGGTTACAAGGGCAACTTCAATTATATCCACTCCTTTTGCCTTGGGGGCGGTGCGTGCCGCTGTCATCATACGCATTGCGGCATCGATTGTATTTTTGTGACGGATGTCACGCTCGTCTTGTATCATAGTGTGAAATAGTTTAATCTGTGGCGAAGATAACTAAAAAAGCCGAATATCTATATATGCGCCCGTAAAAATGAAAAATATTGAGGTTGTGAAAATTTTACCCCTATCGCTATTTTTTGTATCTTCGCGGCCGCTAATTTGTTATAGATGTGATGAGGATTTTTCTTAAACATATATATATATTGTGCGTGGTGTGTGCGCTTGTGTCGTGCCGCACTTTTGTGCCCATAGAACGCAGTGCCGTAGCGCAGTCGGACGAGGCCCTCAAGGCCTATCTCGTGTCGCAGAATGTGGAGGTGACGCAAAACAACAGCGTGCATCTGCTAAACGGCGCCTATGAGAAGTTTGACGATATGTTTGCGGCCATTGCGGAGGCAAAGCGCCACATTCACCTCGAGTATTTCAATTTCCGCAACGACTCCATAAACGAGGTACTCATCGACCTGCTTGTAAAAAAGGCTCAAGAGGGTGTTGAGGTGCGTGCACTGTTCGACGCTTTTGGAAATTTCTCAAATAACCGCCCGTTGAAAGAGGAGCACGTGGAGGCGATACGCAACAGGGGAGTGCAACTTGTGAAATTCGATCCCATAGTATTTCCCTGGCTCAATCACACCAATTCGCGCGACCATCGTAAAATTGTGGTAATTGACGGCAAGATAGGTTACACGGGTGGTATAAACGTAGCCGACTATTATCTCACTGGTCTCGAGGGTATAGGCAAGTGGCGCGACGTGCACGCAAGGGTTGAGGGTGCCGCCGTGGCCAAGCTGCAGGATATATTTCTTGCGATGTGGAACCACGAGACGGGGCAGCAGATAGGCGGCGAGAGCTATTACCCCACACCCTCGGCCGAAGGCGATGCGCAAGTGGCAGTGGTAGACCGTTGGCCGGGAAAGACTCCCAAACTGATGCGCAGGGTATATGCCAATGCAATAAATGCCGCCAAAGACAGCGTGTGCATTGTGAATCCCTATTTCCTGCCGTTGAGAATTGTGAAAAAAGCAATTAAAAAGGCCATAGACGACGGCGTGAAAGTGGATATTATGCTCACGGCAAAAGGTGACATTCCCCTGGTGCCCGACGGTGTGTGGCGCGTGGGTTACAAACTGATGAAACGCGGTGCCAATGTATATATGTACAACGAGGGGTTCAATCACTCTAAAATAATGAGCGTGGACGGGAAATATATGACTGTGGGCTCTGCAAATCTCAACAGCCGCAGCCTGCGTTACGACTATGAGACAAATCTTTTTGTCTTTGGCGAGGAGGAGACGCGCGATATGCACGAGATTATGGAGAAGGATAAAAAAGAGAGCTTTGTGCTCACAAAGGAGATATACAAGAAACGCTCGTTGTGGAGTCGCTTCTGCGGTTTCTTCATTGAGCTTCTGACGCCTATAATGTGATGCCTGTTTAAACAAAAAAATCGGAGCGGTGCTCCGATTTTTTTGTTTGTGTATGTAAAGATTTATTCAAATAAAATTTCGCCAAAGAATTCGGGGCGGTGGAAGCTTGGCTCGGGCCACTCGATGGGTGCCCACGAAATGAAATGCGGGGTGGGCAGCAGGTCGCCACACTTGTAGAGGTTGGCCTTCATTGTCTTCCCGCTCCAACTGTCGATTCCACTGCGGAAAAGTGCCGTTGCAGGGATAATCTCTATAACACTCCAGCTGTGCTCGCCTGTGCGCAAGGGGAAACACTCGGTACCAAGCGAGGGATGGCGTAAAACGCTGTCAATCACATTGCAGGGTGCGGGCTCCTTGGGCGCGTCTGCGGGGTGCCACGCAAGCAGTAGCTTGCCTGTGCAGGTGCACTCAAAATTGTAGTAGTCCATATTCCCTTGCGGAGAAACGAAGAATTCCACACAGGGGTCGGTCCAGGTTTTTCCCTGGTCTTCGCTCACGGTTGCCTGTATGTCGTTCTCTGTGACGCTGAATTTTATGTACAGATTTTTACCGTCGTGAAAGAGGCGGGCTGCTACCTTGGGGGTGTAGGGATAGGTTGCAGGCCAGTTGCAGCATTCTATTGGATACTCTTGCAGCGTGTTAAAAATTTTCTCTATGTTTTCTATCTCGCTGTTTGTGACTTCGATTCTTGGAACTGTTATTTTTTTCATAGTTACAATGTTTTTCTCTCCACGAATATATATAATATTTTTCAAAATAGTGTGCAAAGAGAGTTTTTTATAAAATTTTATCCTTTTTTGTATTATCTTCGTGGGCGTATAAACTTTGACAATACTTTTATGCCTGTAATTGAAATTACTTCTTTGTCGCACCCGGGTGTGGAGATATTTTCTACCCTCACCGAGGCGCAGCTGCGCAAGAGCGTGGAGCCCGGAATGGGTATTTTTATAGCCGAGAGTCCCAAGGTTATAAGGGTGGCTCTCGACGCGGGTTATGAGCCTGTGGCGCTGCTGTGTGAGAAGAGACATATAGAGGGCGACGCGGCCGACATTGTGGAGCGTTGCGCCGGTATTCCCATATATACGGGTGAGCGCGAACTGCTTGCCGCTCTCACGGGATACACCCTCACGCGAGGGGTGCTGTGCGCAATGCGTCGCGGCACGCAACGCTCGGTGCAGGAGGTGTGCGAGAAGGCGCGTCGTGTGGTGGTGATTGACGGTGTGGTCGATACTACAAATATAGGTGCGATATTTCGCTCGGCGGCGGCGCTCGGCATAGATGCCGTGCTGCTCACGCGCAGCTCGTGCGACCCGCTGAATCGTCGTGCAGTGAGAGTCTCTATGGGTTCGGTGTTTCTTGTGCCGTGGACCTGGCTCGACGCTCCCATTGAGTCGCTCGGGGAGATAGGTTTCCGCACCGCTGCAATGGCGCTGACCGACGACTCGGTGTCGATAGACGACGAGAGGCTTATGAATGAGGAGAAGCTTGCGATAATTATGGGCACCGAGGGCGACGGCCTTGCCCGCGAAGTGATATGTGCCGCCGATTATGTGGTGCGCATACCTATGGCCCACGGTGTCGATTCCCTGAATGTGGCGGCTGCGGCTGCCGTGGCCTTCTGGCAATTGAGGGCGAGGTAAATATCTGTTGTGTATAATAAAAAATAAGTTAAAGGCTGCCAATGCAGCCTTTAACTTTTAACGGCGGTGCTTGCCTTTGACATCTCCTCGTCAGCAGATTACGGGTTCCTTCTCGGCTATTACGGCGTGTTCGCCGCTGTAGATGTTAAGCCCGAGGCTCTTTACAATGTGGGTGATTGCCTTTTGCGCTTTCACCGAGTTGCCTGCACCGTCAATTGGCGGCGCGAATGCGGCGATACCCAAGATGCCGGGAAGTACACCGATGATACCGCCGCCCACGCCTGTCTTTGCGGGTATCCCTGTGGCAAACATCCAGTCTCCGCTGCGTTCATAGAAACCTACGGCTGCCATCATAGATACAATTTTGGGGGTGAGACGCGTGGGGAAAACCTCTCTCCCTGTCACAGGGTTTGTACCGCCGCCGGCGATTGTGCCTGCCATAACCGCGAGCTCGCGTGTGGTAACTCCCAAAGAGCATTGGCGCGTGTAAAGGTCGAGCGACATATCGGGCTCATCATATATGCGGTTGTAGCTTTTCAAGAGCCACGCAATTGCGCGGTTGTTGTGGTTGCTCACGCTCTCCGACTTGTAGAGCTCGTCGATGAGCGGCAGCTCGCTTGCACACAGTTCGTTGAGGAACTGCTGTATCGCCAGCCACTTCTCGTGTCGGTTGCCCACGGGGCGCACAAGGCTGACGGCGGATATTGCCCCTGCGTTTACCAATGGAGTAGAAGGATGGTCTTTCTCCAAAAGTATTGCCATTATGGAATTGAAGGGCATGCCTGTGGCGTCGGCGCCTATCATATCCATTATGGTATTTGCACCGTAATCCTTCAGTACTAACAGAGCGGTGGCGACTTTGGATATAGACTCTATTCCCAAACGATAGCTGCAATCGCCGGCCTCGATAATTTCGCCACCGGGCAAGCTCACCGCTATGGCAAACAGGTTGCTGTCCACGTTATTGAGATAGGGTATATATGAGGCGTTGTGCCCTCCCTTTTCGTTCTTGTAACGTGTGTATGCCTCGTTCACTGCGGCCTGCAGCTCCTCTTTTGTTATCCTTCTCTCCATAATATTATCCTTTGCCCGTGTGGGTGTAAACTGTTCCTTTTATTTTTACATTACTCTCGAGTGATATGCGCGAGGGTGTGGGGTACTGCAACTTGTCGAGCTCGCACACCGCGTCTTTTATGTCGCCTATGAGCTGGTCGGCCATATCGCGGCTGAAGCCGTTGCGCACCACTACGCGCATAACGATAGTATTTTCGAGTTTCGAGGGCAGGGTGTAGGCGGGCACCATCCAGCCACACTGCTTGAGCTTGTCCTGCAGGTCGTAGAGTGTCCATTTGCATTTCTTTGCATACTCCTCTTTGAGTTCCCAGATGAAGAGGGGGTTGGTAACCTCGTCGCTGTAGTTGCGGAAGGGCGTCATTTTGCCTATCTCTGCGTGCAGATATTTTGCAATCTCGAGCGAGTTCTTCTGTATGGCTTTGTAGCCGTCGAAGCCCAAGCGTATGAACTGGTAGTATTGTCCCAGAATCTGCGCGGCGGGGCGCGAGAAGTTAAGGCCCACTTGTGTGACATCGGCACCGAGGTAGTTTACACTGAACGACATTGAGTCGGGCAGATATTTCTTGTCTTTCCACACAACCCAGCCGAGGCCCGGGTAGACAAGGCCGTACTTGTGGCCGCTGGTGCTTATCGAGAGTACCCACTTGAGGCGGAAGTCCCACACTTTGTCGGGCTCGAGGAAGGGGAGGATGAAACCGCCCGATGCGGCATCGACGTGAATGGGAATGTCGTAACCTGTTTTTTTGTTATACTCGTCGAGCGCGTCGTTCAAGGCTTTCACGTCGTCGTTGAGTCCTGTCCAGGTAACTCCTTGTATGGGCACCACGCAGATGGTGTTCTCGTCGCACATAGCTATGGCGTCCTCGGGGCAGAGGGTGAGCTTTTCGGGGGTGAGGGGCACGGTGCGCATCTCAATCTGCCACAGCTGTGCAAATTTTTCCCACACCACCTGAAAAGCTGACGAAATTACGAAGTTGGGCTTGTCACAAGGTTTGCCCTCGGCCTGACGGCGCTTTTTCCATCGTTGCCACGCTGCTACACCGCCAAGCATACAGGCCTCGCTCGAGCCAATTCCCAATGCTCCGGCTTTCCACTTGGCCTGCTCGGGGGTGTTCCAGAGGTTTGCAATGATGTTTATACACTTTGCACACATCACGGCTATGCGAGGGTATTCTGTCTCGTCGATGTAGTTGATGGCGATTGCGTCGTTCATCAGCTTGGTTGCCTGGGTGTCCATATAGGTGGTGACGAAGGTGGCGAGGTTCAGGCGCGGCTGTGTCTGCGCAAAGGTTTCGTCTTTCACCATTTGGTAGGCAATCTCGGGAGCTGTGGGGTGCTGCGGAATCTTGTCGGCTGGTGCCGGTTGCAACATCTCGGGCGAGCCAAATACGGGTATCGCCGCTCCTGTCTCGTTGTAATCTTCTTTTTGTTTCATTTTCTTGGTTTTTAGGTTCATAAAATACTTTCACGTTCAGTAAACGAATGCGACGGGGCTGCGGTTCGCTCTTTTGCTTTTTTATAGACTCTTTTTCTTTTGTTTTGATGTGCGGTGTGTTGCCCGAACCTTTCTGCATCTCTTTTGTTTTTTGGTAAGTAACGTAAATATATAAGGATATGAAAATTGATACAGGAAAAGGATTTATAGGTGTGTGGGCTTTGCTTGGTATATGGTCGGTGTCGGCGCTTACTTCGTTGCCGGGTTTGGCAATCTCGCCCATACTTGGTGACCTCTCTACAATATTTAAAAATGCCACGGAGCTCGATATACAGCTGCTCACTTCGTTGCCTTCGTTGCTCATTATTCCATTTATTTTGCTTGCGGGAAAATTGAGCGATGCGGTAGGGTATATCCGTTTGCTTCGTATGGGCTTGTGGGTGTTTCTTTTGAGCGGCTTGCTCTATTTCTTTTGCGACACGATAAACGGGCTTATACTTGTGAGCATTCTGCTTGGTATAGGTGCGGGTATCATAACTCCGCTCTCTACTTCGCTGGTGTCGCGTTTCTTTGTGGGCAGGCAGCGCACGCGGCAGTTTGGTTATAGTTCGGCGGTGAATAACCTCTCTCTTGTGGTGGCAACTGCCGTGACGGGTTACCTTGCCGAGATTGAGTGGCGCCTGCCTTTCCTTGTCTACCTGCTGCCCGCTTTCTCGCTTATGCTTGTCTGTTTCATTAAGCAGGCCGATGCGGAGAATGTAAACTCGGCGAATAATGAGGATTTTGACGAAAAGACAGCCTCTTCGTTTGTAGATTATTGCGCTCTGCGCAGGTATATGGCATATTATTTCCTTATAACCTTTGTGGTTATGGCGGTGAGCGTGTATCTGCCGTTTATGATGGAGAAATATGGTCACGACAGTGGTACGTCGGGGGTGGTTATTGCGCTTTTCTTCCTTTTTATTATGCTGCCGGGGCTTGTGCTCGACCGCATCGTAGCTTTCCTTGGTCGCAGGTTGCCCGAGTTTTCTCTTCTGTTAATCGCCTGTGGGCTTTTGATTGTTTTTTTAAGCAGGGGAGTGGCAGGTATCGTTGTGGGAGTGCTTCTTGCGGGTGTGGGGTATGGCATTGCGCAGCCCTATATCTATGACCGCACAGCCGAGGCTGCCTCGCCCGACAGAACTACGTTTGCTTTGGCTCTTGTGATGACAATGAACTATGTGGCAATTGTGCTCTCTCCCGTGGTGGTCGATTCTGTGCAAAAGATGCTTGGCGCAAAGAGTGCGGGGTTTGCTTTTTTGTTAAACTTTTGCATTAGCGTAGCTGCGTTAATTGCGGTGTTTGTGTGGAAGTTATCAAAGAATAAAAGCAGGGTATGAGAAATTCTGTAAAAGGCTCTTTGGCTCTCGCCGTCTCACGTGTGACGGCGGGGCTTAATATTAATGTCACAAAGTTTTTGATACCTCTGTGGATAGCCCCTTTGCAGATGGTTACTCTGCGCCTGCTCTTTGGCACGCTGTTTTTCTGGGTGCTTGCCATATTTGACAAGCCCGACCTCTCGACGCGTGCCGACAGAGTGAAGCTGGTGCTCCTGGGTGCTTTTGCGGTGTTTGGGTATATGTCGCTGGCGGCTTTCGGAATCTCATTTACAACGCCGGTGAATTTTGCAATCTTTAACGCCACGCAACCTATGTGGGTGTTTCTCTTTTCGGTGCTGTGGCGCGGCGAGAAGGTCTCCTTTGTGAAGGTGGCGGGTATTGCGGTGGGGTTTGCCGGGGTGGTGGCGACTCTCTTTGCCGAGCCCGATGCAGGCCTTGCGCGTCACCCTGCGCTCGGTAATCTCTTTGCGCTGACGGGTGCGGTGGTGTATGCCGTGTATCTGCTCACTTCGTCGTCGTTGCTTGCACGTGTCCCTAATCTTGTGATGCTTCGTTACACTTTTTTGGGAGCGACGGTGCCTGCGGTGCTGCTGTCGCTGTTCACGGGGTTCGATGCGCCCCTCTTTGCCCACCCCGATGCTTCGGCTCTCTCTGCCGTGGCGTTTGTGCTTCTCTTTCCTACTGCTATAAGTTATATCCTCATTCCGATAGGCCTCAAGTATTTGAAAACCACGCTCGTGGCTATGTATGGCTATCTGTCGCTCGCTGTGGCTGCCGTGGCATCGCTTCTTGTGGGGCAGGACAAACTCGACGCAATGCTTGCAGTGGCTCTGCTGCTTATATGCGCAGGTATTTATATGGTGAATTTTGCCGAGAGAGGGAGTCGCAGGAATGTAAAATAAGGTATATATTTACTATATAATTATATAATATTATAAATATAATACCTTGTCGTACCGTTTTTTTTACTAATTTTGCGCAGATTAAGATGATTGTATAAGAAAAACACAGTGTTATATATGAAAAAAATTATCTCTTTTCTGCTGCTTCTGTCTTTTACGGTAGCGGTATTTGCAGCTCCCGCCAATAAATCGGCGGTGAGATTCAAACAGCCCGACGGCACAACTCTCTATATTGTGCTCCACGGCGACGAGGCGTTTCACTATTATTCTACACTCGACGGAGTTCCCGTTATAAAGGACGGCGACGGCTACTGCTACGCTGTGCTTTCCAACGAGAACCTGCTTGTTTCTTCGGGCTGTGTGGCTCACAATGAGGGTGCGCGCAACATTGAGGAACAGGCAATCATAGCAGCTAACCGATTCTCGGGTATGGAGGAGGATATGCAGGAGATTGCCTACCATCGTGCAGCACAGTACACCTACTCGCGTGCCACAACAAATAAATTTGTGGGCGAAATGAACGTCCCCGTGCTTCTTGTGGAGTATGCCGATGTGAAATTCTCTTACACAAAAGAGCAGATTTCGGAAATCCTCAATAAGAAGGATTACGAGGGTTATAGCTATCCTTCTTATAAAGATGATAGTGGCAACGTGGTTTGCGAAAAGAGCCCCGGTAGTGCAAAGGACTATTTTGTTGCGCAGTCAGGCGGTCTTTTTACTCCTAATTTCATCGTTACCGATATTGTGACTCTGCCAAATAATATGTCTTACTATGGCGCAAACAACGCAAACGGCACCGACTTGCGTCGCGGCCAGATGATTGCCGACGGCCTTGCCCGTGCCGATGCAAATTTCGATTTCTCAATATTTGACAACGACGGCGACGGCGAGGCGGAGTTCCTTTATTGTATCTATGCGGGATATTCCGAGAGCGTGAGCGGCAACGACGAGAATGCCGTGTGGCCTCACGCTTGGACACTCTCTGCGTCGGTGGGAAAAAAGACATACGACAATGTTGGGTTTAATTCATACGCCTGCTCGCAGGAGCTTACTATGAACCCCGAATACAGCGAATACTATGGCAAAGAGTATCTTGCCGGTATAGGCCTTGTGTGTCACGAGTTCTCGCACATCCTCGGTCTTTTCGACTTGTATAACACAAAGACCGGCGAGAGTCTCACATTCAACTATTGGGATTTGATGGACCTGGGTAACTATGCTGCCGATGCTTATGCGCCCGTGGGTTACAGCGCCTATCAGCGTGAGCTTGTGGGATGGAAATCTCTTGAGGTTATCGACAAGAAGGAGTGCTACTCACTGACAGCTCTCACACGCGGCGGCACAGGTTACAAAATTGTGAACGATGCAAACAGCGACGAGTATTTCGTTCTTGAGAATCGTCAGCAGGAGGGATGGGATTGCTATCTCTTCAACGCGGGTATGATAATTACTCACATCGATTATAACAAAGCGGCTTGGGATGCTCACAGGGTGAACGAGGATAAGAATCACAATCGTTATGCTCTCATTCCCGCCGACGATGAGATTACTATTTATGACGGAACAAACGGCGGCGCAGCGTCTGCAGGCTTCAGAGGTGATGCGTGGCCCGGCACAAGTAATAACAGAGCCTTTACCGATACATCGAAGCCTGCGGCCAAGGTGTACACTGGCGATTATCTTGGCAAGCCTATAACAAATATTACAATGAAAGACGGAGTGGTTTCGTTCCGCTTCCTCTATGATGCTCTTGCGGCTCCCGAGGCTTTGCCTGCAGCAGAGGTTGCCGAGACTTCTTTCCGTGCCGGCTGGGCTGCCGTTGAGTGCGCTACATCATACGTTGTGGAGGTGGAGAAGGTGATGGGCGAGAGCGACGCCGTGCTCGTGGAGAGAGTGGAGACTGCGGAGCTTTCTTATGTTTTTGAGAATCTCGAGGCTGATGCGGTTTATCGCTACAAGGTGGCTGCGAGCGATGCGTGCGGCTCTTCGGAGTTCTCGCAGTATGCAACGGTTGCTTTGGTTCCCACAAGTGTCGATGGCGTGGCGGCCGGCGAGAATGGTGTTTGCAGCATATATACCGCGGCGGGTGCTTTTGTGGGCACAGGCGACAAGAACGCAGTGCAGCTGCTCGCTAAAGGCATCTATATTGTTGTAGATGGCAATGGCAAGAGCGAGAAGATTGTGGTAGAGTAATCGCAGAAAAAAAATATCGGCGTGCTCCGGTGCATTGGCATCGGGGCGCGCTTTTTTTTGTGCCCATACGTTTCTTGTGCGTGCTTTTTTGTGTGGCGGTGGGTGAGTGTCTCTTGTGTGTGGCATAGCGGGCGTGCAGGTTTCTGATTTTATATATGAGTTTTGAATCTGTGCAGGGCGTTGTGCTTTGCGTGGAATTAAAAGATGCTACAGTGGGGAGGGCGCTGTGGCTCTGTGAAATCGCCTATGGTCTCTCTTTCTTTTGTAAGTTTGCGGTGATATGGCTCTGCTTTCTTCGTTTTGTGATTGCATAACTCGGTGGTGTCCGTTCGCGGCCTCTTTTGTCCTTTTGCAGCTCGTTTTTATCGCTTTTTTGTAGAATATACAAAATTCCTTACTATGAAATAGGGTGTAAGTGCTTGAATTAGTTTCTTTTAAGCCTTATATAACCTTGTGAGAATCGAGTAATTCTTTTAAATCTGTACAATTGGTCGGTTTTTGCGATTTATTTTAAAATTTGCTACGCAAGGGGTGTGTAAATGCTCTTTTGTAGCAGTTAAATCTATATTTATACACACAAATGTAATCAGCGAGCGAAGTGTGATGAATTTTGCTCACTTGTTTTGTGGGTATGTTTGTAAATTGATTTGCGGCAAGAAATGATAAAATACAAATGTTTACACGTTGTTATATTTGTATATAGTAGATTTGTAGCCTAAATTGTATCAAAAGGGTAGAGGGTTATTAACAATGCCGCAGCCCGGGGTGTTCATAGTGAAAGTTGCTGTATGCGGTAAATATGCAAAATGAATACGCGGTGTGTAATATGCGTAATATCAGTTAATTATGTGTATTAATATGATGTGTTTATTTAATAAAAAAGCTGTAATATTGCGATGTGGTTCTTAAAATTGCATATTTGCTTTATATTCTCGGTGTAATAGTTGAAAAATCAGTATTTTACGCTGTTTTGTTGATGTGGATTGTAATGTGCTTGACTACGCGTCTTGCGCTCGGCTGATGTGGAAGTTGTTGATATGTGTGCGGGAATGTGCAGGTGCTTTGACAATTTGTAAATTTACAAACGTATTTACATTTGTATTTACAATGTGCAATAGTGTAGTTTCTTGTGTTTGAAAAATAATTTTGTTTGTATGAATTTTGTTGCTACATTTGTATTTGAATTTGTACTATAAGGTTGTAAACTTTAAAAATGCATAAAATATATGAGTGAGCGCGAGAGGATAGAACTGATAATTAAGTGCTACGATTTGACTCCGTCGCAGTTTGCCGACAGAACGGGCATTCAGCGTGCATCGGTGTCTCATATCTTGAGCGGCCGCAACAAGCCGAGCCTCGAGGTTATGCAGAAGATATACGACGCATTTCCGTCGTTGGATATCAGGTGGCTTATGACAGGTCAGGGTGACGCACCCGTGGCCGGTGTAAAACCGCAGAGTGTGCATCAGCAGCCTGCGGTGAGTGAGCTTTTTCCCTTGCAGCCCGAAGAGCCTGCGTATAAGCCCGAGCCCGAGGTTCAGGAGCCAAAGGTTGCGCGTGTGTCTGTGTCTGCAAAGCAGCCCCAGGAGCGTGTGGTGCGTCGCACCCCGGCGCGTGCAGAGAGAGCTACCGAGGCTACAGCGCCCCGTCGCATAAAGGAAATCAGGATTTTTTATTCCGACGGTACATACGAGATTATGTTGCCCGAAAAGTAGGCGTAGCTATTTATATACCTAATTTATTTGCGCGGAGTGTGATTTTATGTTATCTTCGCTGCAATTAACTTTAATTATTATGAAAAAAGCTCTTGTTGATTTGACAATAAAAGAGGTGCAGCAGCTCAACGCAAGTTGTGTGCTGTTGCTTATGACCTGTGAGGAGAAGCTGCCCCAAGCTCTTCCCGGGCAATTTGCGGAGTTGCGTATCGACGGTACACCCAGCGTGTTGCTGCGTCGTCCCATTTCTATACACAGCTTCGACGCCGAAAAGAATGAGGTAGGTTTCCTTGTGCAGCTTGTGGGCGACGGAACCCGTTGGCTTGGCTCGCTCAAGGCGGGTGACAAAGTAAACACTCTTTTGCCGCTTGGTAATGGTTTCACCCTGCCTGCCGACAAAGATGCCAATCTGCTGCTTGTAGGTGGTGGCGTGGGTAGTGCTCCGCTTTATTATCTTGCCGAGGAACTCAAGCGTATGGAATGCAAGTTTACGCTTCTCATAGGTGCCCGTGCGGCCAAAGACCTCTATCGTCGCGAGGCTTACGAGGCTCTCGGACGTGTGGAATATACCACAGAAGATGGTTCTCTGGGCGAGAAGGGATATGTGACAAACCACTCTGTACTTGCCGAGAAATTTACACAGATTTACACCTGCGGCCCCAAGCCTATGATGCTTTCTGTGGCCAAATATGCCCGCGAGAACGGAATTCCTTGCGAGGTGTCGCTCGAGAATAAGATGGCGTGTGGGCTGGGTGCCTGCCTCTGCTGTGTAGAGGATACCAAAGAGGGGCACAAGTGTGTATGTACTGACGGACCTGTTTTTTCAATAGATGAACTGAAATGGTAAAGACTGATGTAAATATAGGAGGATTGAGATTAAAGAATCCCGTCCTCACAGCTTCGGGCACATTCGGCTACGGCCTTGAGTTTGCCGACTTTGTCGATCTCAATAAATTGGGCGGTTTTATTGTAAAAGGTACAACCTTGAACCATCGCGAGGGTAACCCTTATCCCCGCAGTGCCGAGACTCCTATGGGTATGCTCAACGCTGTGGGCCTGCAGAACAAGGGTGTCGATTATTTTGCACAGAATATTTATCCGCAGCTCAAAGACCTCGATACAAATGTAATTGTGAATGTGTCTGGTGCCTGCATCGAGGATTATGTGGCGTGTGCCGAAAAGGTTGCCGCGCTCGATAAGATTCCTGCGATAGAACTCAATATTTCGTGCCCCAACGTTAAGCAGGGCGGTATGGCGTTTGGCGTGCAGCCTGCGTCGGCTGCCGAGGTTGTGGAGGCCGTGCGCAAGGTCTATCCCAAGACTTTGATTGTGAAATTGTCGCCCAATGTAACCGATATAACCGAAATTGCACGTGCGGTTGAGGGCGCAGGAGCCGACAGTGTGTCGCTTATAAACACTCTGCTTGGTATGGCTATAGACTCGGAGAAACGCCGTCCTTTGCTCTCTACAATTACCGGTGGTATGAGCGGCCCCGCTGTAAAACCCATCGCGTTGCGTATGGTGTGGCAGGTGGCAAAGGCTGTGAAGATTCCCGTGGTGGGTATCGGTGGAATTACAACGGGTAGCGATGCCGTTGAGTTCCTGCTTGCCGGTGCATCGGCCATAGAGGTGGGCACAGCTAACTTTATGAATCCTGCCGTTACGGGCGAGATTGTAGATTACATAGAGGATTACCTTGTGCGTCACAAGATGTCGTCTGTAGATGAGCTTATAGGCGCTTTGGAGGTGTAATCGGGGCGTATATAAGAGTATATATAATAAATGCGAGGCGTTGAGGCGTCTCGCATTTACTGTTTTATAGTGTCATTTTTTACAATTGTTTTTGTGTGTGTTGCGTCTTGCTTTAGTCGGACGCAATTTTTATTTTTAGAAGTTTATATTGTGATTTGTGCGCTATTTACTTTTGTATATACAATTGTAAACGTAATGATATTTCTTATTTTTCCAAGAGGTCGGGGCGCAGGCGTTTAGTGCGCTCTAACGACTGCTCAAATTCCCACTGGCGTATCTTCGCCTCGTGTCCCGAGAGTAGAATATCGGGTACTTTCCATCCGTTGTACTCTGCGGGGCGAGTGTAAACGGGCGGTGCGAGCAAATTGTCCTGAAAAGAGTCGGAAAGTGCCGATGTTTCGTCGGAAATTACCCCTGGAATTAGGCGAATGACCGCGTCGCAAATTACCTCAACTGCCAATTCGCCACCCGTTAGTACATAGTCGCCTATGCTTATCTCTTTGGTAATCAAGTGCTCGCGTATTCTGTGGTCGATTCCTTTATAATGTCCGCAGAGAAATATGAGATTTTGCTTCATTGAGAGGGAATTTGCCATAGGCTGGTCGAAAATCTCCCCGTCGGGCGATGTGTAAATCACTTCGTCGTACTCTCTCTGGGCTTTTAGCTGCTTTATACAATTGTCAATGGGCTCAATTTTCATAACGAGGCCTGCACACCCTCCAAAGGGGTAATCGTCGGTGCGACGGTGCTTGTCGGTTGTATAATCTCGTAAATTATGTAAACAAATTTCGGCGTATCCGTTGCGTTGGGCACGTCCCATAATTGAGGTGTTGAAAAAGCTTTCCATCATCTCGGGAAAGGTTGTAATAATATCTACGCGCATAGTTAATATATAAATGTAAATTGTGTTTTAGTTTTTGCGGCGTGTCATTTTTGTAAACTGCGGCTGTGGGCCTTAAAAATGGAGCACTTTGCAAAAATAAGACATTTATTTGAAATTACCATTATTTGTGCTCTTTGCGTGACGATGTCTACATAATAAAGTATTATTACAAATGCGATATTTGATACAGATTTTATATTTGCACTTAAAAATGAAAATCTCAAGAGGTTTAAGAAACAACAATCCACTTAACATCAGACGCAACAAAACTGCGTGGCGCGGATTGTCGCCCGTGCAGAGCGACAAAGAGTTCTTTTGTTTTACATCGGCGGCGTGGGGTTACAGGGCGGCCTTTGTGACGTTGCGCAATTACAGAAAGCGGCACGGCCTTGCTACCCTTGCCGAGTGGATTGCGCGTTGGGCGCCGCCTGTGGAGAATGACACGCAGGCCTATATAGGCTTTGTGAGCAGAAAAGCGCAAGTGGCGGCCGTCTCTGTCGTGGACATTGACGACGGCGATGTGATGTGTCGCATTGTGGCTGCGATGTCGCAAATGGAAAATGGCGTGCCTGCCGCAATGCACGATGTGAAGGAGGGCTATAGATTGAGTATCGATTCATAAACAGGATGCTTTTATTGCCCCGTAAAACCGCGTTTAAGAGCTTTTTGCCTTAAAATGCGGTTTTATGCGTTTATATGGCTTAATAAAAATTAAAAATTTTGTCAGTTTCGGTAATTTTGAGTAATTTTACAAGGTTTTATTATATATATAAGGTATAATAAGGGAAATAATATAAATATTAATCAATAAACACTATTTTAAATGATTGACAACGACAGAATTATCAAAGTCAATGTGGAAGAGGAGATGCGCTCCTCTTATATCGACTACTCGATGTCGGTGATTGTGCAACGAGCGTTGCCCGATGTGCGCGATGGTTTGAAGCCTGTGCACCGTCGTATCATCTACGGTATGATGGAGGGTGGATATACATCGGACAAGCCCTACAAGAAATCGGCAAAGACGGTCGGTGATGTACTCGGTGCCTATCACCCCCACGGTGACTCATCGGTGTATGACGCCCTTGTGCGTATGGCGCGCCCTTGGTTGATGCGTTACCCTCTTATAGATGGTCAGGGAAACTTCGGTTCTATCGACGGTGACTCGGCTGCCGCAATGCGTTACACCGAGGCTCGTTTGCAGAAGCTGGGTGAGGATATGGCAGAGGACCTCTACAAGGAGACTGTGGATTTCAAGCCCAACTATTCTAACGACAAGACGGAGCCCACCGTGATGCCTACCCGTATCCCCAATCTTTTGGTGAACGGTGCAGCTGGTATCGCTGTAGGTATGGCGACAAATATTCCCACTCACAACCTTAACGAGGTTATAGACGGCTGCGTGGCATATATCGACAATCCCGATATTGATACCGACGGTCTTATGGAGCATATCAAGGCTCCCGATTTCCCCACAGGATGTGATATCCTGGGTGTGACAGGTGTGCGCGAGGCCTACGAGACCGGTCGCGGACGTGTGATTATGCGTGCCGTTGCAGAAATTGAACAAGGCGCCACACACGAGAAAATTGTGGTGACTGCAATTCCTTACAACGTACTCAAGGAGGAGCTTATCAAGGATATTGCTTCAATGAGTAACGAGAAGAAAATCGAGGGTATTGCAAACGTAAATGACGAGTCGGACCAGTCGGGTATGCGCATCGTTATCGATGTTAAACGCGACGCAAATGCCAATGTGGTGCTTAACAAGCTCTACAAGATGTCGGCATTGCAGACTTCGTTCAGCGTGAACTGTATCGCCCTCGTACACGACCGTCCCAAATTGCTTTCACTCAAAGAGTGCATAGCAAACTTTGTGGAGCACCGTCACGATGTGGTTATACGTCGCACAAAATATGAGCTCCAAAAGGCGCAGGAGCGTGCGCACATCATCGAGGGACTTCTCATTGCGTCGGATAATATTGACGAGGTGGTGCGCCTGATTAAATCGGCAAGCTCGCCCTCCGATGCACGTCATAAACTTATCGAGCGCTTCTCGCTCAGCGAGATGCAGGCAAGTGCCATTGTGGAGATGCGTCTGGGACAGCTCACCGGAATTAACCAGGATAAGTTGCACGAAGAGTTCGATGAGTTGCAGCGCAAGATTGAGTATTACAACGAGATTCTCGTAAATGACGAGTTGTGCAAGAGCATAATGAAAGAGGAGCTCATTGAGATTAAGGAGAAATATGGCGATGAGCGTCGTTGCCGTATCGACTACACTGCTTCGAACGACTTTAACCCCGAGGATTTCTATGCCGACGACGAGATGGTGATTACAATCTCTCATCTTGGATATATCAAGCGTACTCCTCTCACAGAGTATCGCAGCCAAAACCGTGGCGGCGTGGGCTCAAAGGGCAGCGACACACGCGACTCCGACTTCATCGAGTATATCTACACCGCAACTATGCATAACACTATGCTCTTCTTTACACAGCGTGGCAAGTGCTACTGGCTCAAGGTGTACGAGATACCCGAGGGTAACAAGAACTCGAAGGGACGCGCAATACAGAACCTTCTCAATATAGAGTCGGACGATGCAGTGAACGCATTCGTTCGTGTAAAAACTCTTGCCGACAAGAACTTCATTGAGAACCACAATCTTGTATTCTGTACAAAATCGGGAGTTATCAAGAAGACTTCTCTCGAGCAGTATTCACGTCCCCGTGCCAACGGTATCATTGCAATCAGCATACGTGAGGATGACCGCGTGATATCTGTAGCTCTGACCGATGGCGACAGCGATATTATCCTGGCCAACCGTACCGGTCGTGCCGTACGATTCAACGAGAGCGCAGTGCGTGCAATGGGACGTACAGCGACAGGTGTGAGAGGTATGGCGCTCGACGAGGGCGACGAGGTTGTGGGTATGGTTGTTCTGCCCAAGGATGCAGGCGACGAGCACAGTATCCTCGTGCTTTCGGAGCAGGGTTATGGTAAGCGTTCAAAGAGCGAGGATTATCCCACTGTGAGCCGCGGCTGCAAGGGTGTGAAGACACTCAAGGTGACCGAGAAGACCGGTGAACTCGTTGCAATTATGGATGTAAACAATGAGAACGACCTTATGATAATCAACAAGTCGGGTATAACCATCCGCACTGCTGTAGACCAGATTCCCGTAATCGGACGTGCGACACAGGGTGTGAAGGTAATTAACCTTGGCAAGAAGAACGATTGCATCGGCTCGGTGTGCAAGGTGAACCGTGAGGAGGAGAACCCCGCCGACGAGGATGTTACACCTGTAGAAGGTGAAACAACAGTTGAGAATACTGAAACAAATGATAACCAATAAAATTTTGAGAAAATGAAAAAACTTGTATTGTCTTTGACATTGCTTCTGTCGGCAGCGATAGCTTTCGGACAGACACTTTCAAAAGAGGAGATTAAGGCTCAAAAGCGTCAGGCGAAATCGCTTATGGTAGTTGCGAAAGATGCCGAGAAACTTATCCTCGACAACCCCGGTACAGCTCTCAATAATATCAAAGCTTGCTTGGAGAGCCCCCTGGTAAACAAAGATCCCTATGTGTGGTATGTAGCTGCAAAGGCTCGCAAAACTATTGTAGACAAGGATAACGCTGCGCGCGCGCAGGGTGCTGCTGTAGACCTCGCAGGCTTGTACAATAACTGCTACGCTCTTATCTCGGAGCTCGAGATTTGCGACTCTCTCGACAACGCGCCCAATGCAAGGGGTAAGGTGGCTCCCCAGTTTACCGACTTTATAAAAGTTGCTCTCTATGAGAACCGCAACCAGATGTACAATGGTGGTTCGTTCTACTATAACCAGGGTAACTACAGCGAGGCTTACTCACAGTTTGCGAAGTTTATCGACCTTTCGGAGCACAGACTCCTCAAAGAGCTTATGCAGCCCAACGAGAAGGTATATAACATTGGTGCAGCCTTCAATGCAGTGCTTTGCGGTATGCGTATGGAGGATTACAACAAAGTGCTTAAGTATGCCGACTTTGCTATGCAGGACCCTGCAAGAGAGAATAATATTTTCCGCTACAAGGCTACTGCCTATGCGGCTCTCGGCGACACAGTGCAGTGGCTCGGTTTGTTGAAAGAGGGTGTTGTGAAGTTCCCCGAGGATCCTTTCTTCTACCAGACACTCATTCAGCACTACGATAACAAAGGTGACCGCGAGGCTTTGAATGCATTGGCCGACGAGCTCATCGCATCAAACCCCGAGAATGCTTTGTTTGTATATTTGAAGGGTTACATCGCACAGCAGCAGAACAACCTCGACGAGGCTATCGAGTGGTACAAGAAGACTCTCGAAATCGATGGTTCTTACTTGAATGCACTCACAAATATGGGACGTTTGTACATTGCCAAGGCACAGGAGTACAGCACCAAGCAGGCAACTGTAAATATTACCGACCGTGCTCGCTTGAAGAAGGACAAGGAGATTATCGACGGTTATTTCAAAGAGGCGTTGCCTTACTTTGAGAAACTGCGCGAGATTGCTCCCGAGAGCCAGAACTTGTGGTTGAATGGTCTCTCACAGTGCTACTACAACTTGAATATGATTTCAAAGTTCAACGAGCTTGAGAAACTTGCGAAGTAAACAGGCTTCACAGCCGAATAAAACAAAAAGTGCGATGGGCAACCATCGCACTTTTTGTTTGCTATAATTATAATAAGGAGAATCTTTAGGGGAGCTGTTGCAGAATCTCGCCTATGACGCGGGGGAAATGCTCATATTCGAGTGCGTGCACCTTGGCTGCTACATCGTCGGGGGTGTCGGTGGGGAGCACGGGGCATTTTGCCTGAAAGAATGTAGTGCCCTTGTCGTAGTCGGCGTCGATGAGGTGGATGGTGATACCGCTCTCTGTGTCGCCGCTTTCTACAACCGATTTATGTACACGGTCGCCATACATACCTTTGCCGCCGTGCTTGGGAAGCAGTGCGGGGTGTATGTTTACGATGCGCGATGGGAAGGCGTCGATGAGCTTCTGCGGAACGAGAAGCAGAAAGCCTGCAAGCACTATGAAATCGATGTCGTACTCCTTCATAAGTGCAATGGTGCTGTCGGCTGTCATAAACTCGCTCTTGGTAATTATCTTTGAGGGGATTCCGAGTCTCTCGGCGCGTTGCAGAACAAAGGCCTCGGGGTTGTTTGCCACAATGAGGGCTATTTCAACATCCTGTGACTCTTTGAAATAGTTGGCAATGTTTTCGGCGTTTGAGCCGCTGCCTGATGCGAAGATTGCAATTTTTTTCATATATCAATTATTTTCTTTGTTTCAAGATATGGGTACAAGGCGGCGCAGCACCTGCTCGCCGTAGGTTTTTGAGATGGGAATCTCTTTTACGTTGGGGACACCGAGCTCAAGGAAAAGATTCTCCTTTTCGCGACGCATAACCTTTACAAGGTCGAGGTTTACCATATAGGAGCGATGGCAGCGTATTATATTTGTGTCGGCAAGCTGCTCGCTGATATCTTTCATAGTGATGCGCATAAGCTGTTTCTTGAGCTGGTCGTTCTTTATATACCAAATGCATATATAGTTGTCGGCCGACTCTATGTATATGAGATTCTCTTTTGCTATGGATAGCTGAAGCACGCCGCGTGAGTCGCGTATGGAGATGAGCGAGCTCGATTTAAAGCCTATATTCTCGTCCATAAGCTCCTTGAGCTTTGCCGAGCGCTCCTTGTAGGAGAGATACATAATGCACAGAATATAGGGGATGCACAAGATGAAGATTGTGTTCTCAAAGGCATTCTTGTATATCTCAAGGGGGTCTTGTATGGGGCCCGTTCCTGTGAGGAGAGCAAGAAGCGTAAAGGCTCCCGAGAGCAAAAGTACCTCTATGAGTACCCAACCTATGTATTGCAGGTTGTTTATGCTGCGGTCGGGCTTTTGGGATACGAAATACATAATCACCCTGCTTATGGCAACCACGGTCATACCTATAGTGACAAGTATTGTGGACCACGCAAGGTACAGGGTATTCGACATTCCTTTGTGCACCCAGTTTATGGAACCGAAAGGCTTGAATACGTTAATAAATACAATAGCGAAGATGGATACAAAAAGAACCATTATAATCTGATTCCTTTTTTCCAATAGATATTTGGGGACTTTCTTGAAAAGTGCTGATGTATATTCGGCCATTTTGCTTGCAATTTCAACACGCGAAGATATAGATTTTTTTTTATATATATTCTTTAATATCGTTAAACTTTAATCGTAAAAGAGCTTTATTTACTTTACATTTTACAAAATTGGCCGGGCGATTGTTGCTATTTGTAAAATTTAAAGGATATTCTGTATTTTTCTGTCGCAGCAGTTCTGTTTTTAGAAAAAAACTCCATATTTTTGCATAATATGATGTACCCTCGTGGCTGCGAGGGCACAAGAAACGTGCGGCCGGCACATTAAGTAAAAGTTTATGGCAGTAGTAAAATACAAGAACGTAGATATACACATCGATTCAAAGATTATCCTCGAAGATGTCTCTTTCACACTCGAAGAGGGTGAGTTTGCATATATCGTGGGTGCCGTGGGGTCGGGAAAGTCCTCTCTTATGAAGACAATTTATGGCGAGGTGGATATAACCGACGGCGAGGCAATTGTCTTTGATGAATTTGAAATGAAAGGGCTACGCCGCAAAAAACTGCAGGCTTTGCGCAAGCGTATAGGCATCGTCTTTCAGGATTTTCAGCTGCTCACCGACAGAAATGTGCACGACAACCTCGACTTTGTGCTGCGTTGCACAGGGTGGAAGGATGTGAAAGAACGCGAAAAGCGCATACGCGAGGTGCTTGACCTTGTGGCACTCCCCAAGAAAGGATACAAGATGCCGCACGAGCTGTCGGGGGGAGAGCAGCAGCGAGTGGTTATTGCGCGTGCAATTCTGAACCGCCCCTCGCTGATTCTTGCCGACGAGCCCACGGGTAACCTCGACAACGAGACGGGTAACTACATAATGCGTCTCTTGCACAATATCTGTCGCGAGGAAAAAAGCGCAGTGCTTATGATTACCCACAACGAGCTGTGGCTCACACAATACCCAGGCAGCGAGTATCGCCTTGCCGATGGTAAGATGACACTTATGAGAAATATGCGCGATGCCGTAGAAGAGACATCGCAGATTAACGATAATAATTAAAACAAAAGATAAAATGAAAGTTCTTAAATTTGGTGGAACCTCTGTCGGTTCGGCAGAGCGTATGCAGAATGTGGTTCGTCTCATTTCGGACGGCGAAACAAAAATAGTTGTCCTCTCGGCTATGTCGGGAACGACAAACTCTTTGATTGAGTTTACAAATTACCTGCGCAACGGTAATCCCAACGGCGGTTGTGAGCACGCAAATGCATTGCTCGACAAATATCGTCAGACAATAAAGAGCCTCTACGAGACAAGCGAGGCTGCCGAGGCTGCCACAGCAAAGGTTACCGAGATTTTTGCTCACTTGCGTTCATTGGCATTCAAGCCTCTCGACACAAACCTCGAGAAGGAGATCGTCGCACAGGGCGAGATTATCTCTACAAATATGGTTGCCATATATATGCGTGAGAAGGGCCTCGATGTAGAGCTTCTCGACTCTCTCTCATTTATGCGTCTTGCAGCCAACGGCGAGCCCGACCTGGCCTACATACGCACACATCTCCTGCCCTTGATTGACACAGAGGCAAAGGGAAGAATTTACATTGCGCAGGGCTTCATCTGTATGAACGACGAGGGCCACATCGACAACTTGCAGCGCGGCGGCAGCGACTACACAGCTACTTTGATTGGCGCTGCGGTGAACGCCGAGGAGGTGCAGATATGGACCGACATCGACGGTATGCATAACAACGACCCCCGTATTGTGGAGAATACCTCACCCGTGCATCACCTACATTTCGAGGAGTCGGCAGAGCTTGCATATTTCGGCGCAAAGATTTTGCACCCCACCTGTATTCTGCCTGCGAAGCTCACAGGCACTCCCGTGCGCTTGCTCAATACAATGGATCCTTCGGCCGAGGGTACACGCATCGACGATAACCTCACTTGCCCCGGCGAAATAAAGGCCATCGCAGCCAAGGAGAATATCACTGCCATAAAAATCAAGTCGGGACGTATGCTTCTCGCCTATGGTTTCTTGCGCAAGGTATTCGAGATTTTTGAGACATACAAGACCTCTATCGATATGGTGTGCACATCGGAGGTGGGTGTTTCTGTATCAATCGACGACGACAGAAAACTCGACTCTATTGTAGACGAGTTGCAGAAGTATGGTACTGTAACCGTAGACAAGAATATGTGTATCATCTGTGTAGTGGGTGACCTCGACTGGGAGAACGTAGGCTTTGAGGCTCGTGCAATGGAGGCTATGAAGGATATCCCCGTGCGTATGGTTTCTTACGGCGGAAGTAACTATAATATCTCTTTCCTCGTGCGCGAGGAGGACAAGGTGAAGGCTTTGCGTTCGTTGAGCAGCACTATATTTGATTCAAAGAAATAAGCCTATCTGTCAGATGAAGATGACTTTTCCTGTAAAGGCGTTTGCCGGTATCGAGACGCCTTTCTATTATTACGACATTGAGCTTTTGCAGAGAACGCTCGACACGGTGCAGCGTGAGGCCGGAAAGTACAAGGGCTTTCACGTTCACTACGCGGTGAAGGCCAACTTCAACGCCCGCCTGTTGCAGATAATAGGCGAGGCGGGCCTGGGAGCCGACTGCGTGAGCGGTGGCGAGGTGGCGGCAGCTCTTGCTGCAGGTATCACGGCCGACAGAATTGTCTTTGCCGGTGTGGGAAAGACCGACAAGGAGATTGCACTCTCGCTCGATGCAGGTATTTTCTGCTTTAACGTGGAGTCTATCCCCGAGCTCGAGGCTATTGAGGCTCTCGCAGCGCAACGCAATGTGGTGGCGCGTGTCGCTCTGCGCATAAACCCCAACGTGGGAGCGCACACACACGCAAATATCACCACCGGCCTTGCCGAGAACAAGTTCGGTATAAATTATGAGCAGATTGACGAGGTGATGGATTTCATCGAGACTCTCGCACACATCGAGCTCATTGGTCTGCACTTTCACATAGGCTCGCAGATTCTTGTGATGGACGATTTCATTGCTCTCTGTGGCAGAGTGAACGAATTGCAGACTATGTTGAGAGAGAAGAGGGGGGTGGTGCTGCCGCACATAAATGTGGGAGGTGGCCTCGGTATACGCTACGACGCTCCCGACAGCTACGATGTGCCCGACTTTGCGATGTACTTTGCCACATACGCCGAGCACCTGCAGCTGCAGGAGGGGCAGCAGCTTCACTTTGAGCTCGGACGCAGTATTGTGGCGCAGTGTGGCTCGCTCATCACTCGTGCAACTTATATAAAGAAGGGTACCTGCAAGCAGTTTATAATTGTGGATGCGGGTATGAACGACCTTGTGCGTCCTGCGCTTTACGACGCTTACCACAGAATAGAAAACATCTCTTCGCAAGAGGCTGATGAGATTTACGATGTGGTGGGCCCCATCTGCGAGTCGTCCGATGTCTTCTGCAAGGATAGAAAGATTCCCCGCACAGTGCGCGGTGATATTATGGCTATACGTTCGGCAGGTGCATACGGCGAGGCAATGGCATTTGGCTACAATTGCAGGGAATTGCCAAAGAGCGTTCTCTCAACCGATATAGATTGAAAAAAAAGCTCCGTGAGGAGCTTTTTTTATTTGTTTTGTGAGTATTCTTTATTCAAACTTTATCGCTTTCACGGGGCTTATCTTTGAAATGAGCATCGAGGGTACGATGAGCATTGCCACAGAAAGCACAAACATAAAGATATTCATTGGCACAAGCGTCCACGAGAATTCGATGGGTACTTTGTCCATATAGTACATCTCGGGGTCGAGTGCTACAAGCCCGCTTTTCTGTTGCAAAAGGCAGAGTGCGAGGGCTATGATATTTCCTATTATCATACCTTTACCTATGATGAAGCAGGCGTAGTAGAGGAATATCTTTCTTATGGAGAGGTTTTGTGTTCCCATAGCTTTGAGTATGCCTATGAGGTTACTCTTTTCCATAATGAGGATGAGCAGCCCCGATACCATTGTGAAGCCTGCAATTCCCAATACAAGGACAAGAATTATCCACACGGTGCTGTCGAGGGCGTCGAGCCAGGCAAAGAGAGCGGGGTTTATCTCTTCGATTGTCTGCACGCACAGGCGACCGTTTGCTTGGGCAGCTATGCTGTCGGCGGCGTCTATCACAGCGGCGCGTGTCTCTTCGATGTCTTCGTATCGGGCTGTAATCTCTATGCCGCTCACTTTGTCAGCCTCCCAACCGTTTACCTTGCGCAGTGTCTCTATGTCGCTGAAGGCTAGGATATTGTCCATCTCGGTGAAATGCGTCTCATAGATTGCCGCCACTCGCACGCGACGCGCTTTTATGCCGCCCTGCATAAAGTAGAGGTTTACCTTGTCGTCTTTCTTGCATTGCAGTTTGTGGGCGGTGGGGCGCGAGAGGGCTATCCAAGGCTCCTTGTCGCCGGGCGAGGGAAGGGTGCCCTCGGTTATGTGTTGTGTGATGAACCCTTTGTCGTAGTCGGCTCCTATGCCTTTGAGAAGGATTCCCTCGAACTCGTCGCCCACGGCAAGCAGGCCGGGCTTCTCTATGTATCGCTGTGTGTGCAGCACGCCTGGGGTGTTGCGTAGCTGTGCACACTGGGAATCGGTGACGGTGAGAGGCGATTCGGCGTCGGTGTAGCTGCGATAGTCGGTTATCTTTATGTGCCCGCCGAAGCCTGCTATTTTATTGCGTATTTCTTGCTTGAAGCCCACAATTATAGCCACAGAGAGTGTCATTACAATAAGTCCTATCGTAACTCCCCACTGTGCAATAGCCACAGCAGGACGCGAGACGCGACGTTTGCCTTTGGCTGTGCTGTATAGTCTTTTTGCAATGAAAAATTCGAGGTTCATTCCTTGCTCTCCTTTTTTATAGCTGCCACTCCCAGTCGTAGCGCTCAATATCCTCCTCGACAAGCGTGTCGCCTGTCTGCACCTCAATGAATTCGAGGTCGGTTATAGCTCGCACGGCGTGCATCTGTCCTTTTTTAATGTGTATTACACTGCCGCGTGAAACCTCGGTAACTTCGCCGTCGAGTACCAGGAGTCCTTTGCCGTTTACAAAGGTCCACACTTCGTCGCGGTGGCGGTGTATCTGGTAGCTTATGTTACAGCCTGCATTGAGCTTGAGTTCCTTGGTGAGGGTGCAGAACCCGTCATCGTATCTTGTGGTGTTTATCACTTTGTATGTACCCCAACGACGCTCCTCAAACATAGGGCGTGAGGCAAATTTCTCAACCTTTTGCTTTATTCCTTCCGAGGCTTTTTTGCTACACACAAGCACGCCTTCGTAGCCTGCGACTACAATTGCGTCCTCGATGCCGTCGCACACGATGGGCAGCTCGAGCTCATTTATTATGGTGCTGTTTTTTACGTTTTCGCCCACAAGCACATTGCCTATGTGTTTGTCGGGCAGCTCTTGCGAAAGGCTGTTCCAGTTGGCGAGGTCTTTCCAGTTGCCTGCGTATGCGACAACGGCTGTTGAGTGGCTCTTGGTTACAACCTCGTTGTCGAAACTGCTTTGGGGCAGCTTTGCATACTCTTTCACTATGCCTTTGAATGTGGTTGCCAATGTGTATTGGGCAATGAACTGTTTCATATATCCCAGCTTGAAGGCAAAGGCGCCGGCGTTCCAGAGTGCTCCCGATGCGATGAGCTCTTCGGCTGCAGCTTTTGAGGGTTTCTCGGTGAAGCTCTCAACCGAGTATGTTCCGTTGCTCTCCTGTTTGGGGATTATGTAACCAAACTTTGAACTTGCCACGGTGGGTTTTGCACCTATGAGGGCGAGCTCGGCTTTGCCGTCGCGCACGATGTGTGCAGCGTCGAGAATGGTGTCGAAGTAGTTGTCGTCGGCATAGGTATCGCAGGGAATTACAACTATTGTTTCGTTGTCGTCGCATTCCTCGTTAAGGGCGATGTGGGCCGATGCAAGTGCTATGGCGGGGAAGGTGCCACGGCGTTCGGGCTCGGCTACTATGGTGACTTCGTTGCCCAGCTGCGTGGTTATGGAGTCGCGTTGGGCGGCGCTTGTCACAATTATTATGGAGTCGGCGGGTTGCGCCGCGGTTATCTGGCGGTATACGCGCTGCAGCATCGACTCGCTTGCTCCGTCGGGTGAGGGCAGGAGACGCAGGAATTGCTTGGAGCGTGTGCTGTTTGAGAGTGGCCAGAGGCAGGTTCCGCTGCCACCCGAGAGTAGTATAATCTTCATAATTTTGTGTTCTTGTCGGTCTCTTTTCTAAAACTTTCTGAATCTTATTTTGGCATATTTTGAACGTAGTACCATACGTCGGTCGCTCAATTGTTCAACTTTGTATCTTTCGTTTTTATTATCATATATACCGAATTCTTGCAGATTACTGTTTGCATTTATTGTCTGCACGAAGAGGGAGTCGCCCACGTGGCTGAAACGGCAGTAGTGGTAGACTTTGCTATTTTCGGTGGGGGGTAGCTCGAGCAGGTTGAGCTGTATGCCCCAGAAGCGGCTCTCCTCGACGGTGTTTTCTATGCTGCCGTCGGGTTTCTCAATCTCGAGGATTTTCCAGAATCCTCCGAGCGCGCCGTTTTCATCCTCTTTCTGACAAGATGCAAACAAAGCTACGGCAAGCAGTGCGATGATTGTTCTCTTCATTTTTTCTTGCTTTTGAGGTTTATGAATCCGCAATTGCCTATGGTGAGCATTGCGCTGCGGTTATTGCCCATAAGGCTGCCGTTGTCGAATGCATAGGAGGCCGTGATGCTCCATCCTTTCATTTGGCGGGGTTTGCAGGTTATTTCCACAAGCCCTGCTGTGTTCGATTTTATATCGGTAAATGGTGTTTTGTATGTACCCCAATTATTTGAGTGGGTGAGTAGCACGCGGTAGTCGAGCGAAGCAAAAGGCTCTCCCTCGATACCTATGTGAAACGCCTCTACGCGGTTGTTGTAACAGGTGAGTGTGTGGTCGCTGTTATGCAGGGGCGACGTTACCAGCGGGCTGCCCATTACAAGGCCGTAGTTAAACCAGCCGTTGTATCTCTGGTGGTTGTAGTTGTCGTCGCGGCAGCTCACCTGGTCGGGTACCTCGTCGGTTGTGTCGTGGTATACGGGGCCGCCCTGTTTCTTGAGGTTGAAGTACTCCACGGCGACGGCTTTTACCCATCGGCAATTTTTCAATGTGAGTTCGAGCCCCACAAGTTGTTCAGTCCACAGGCCATATTCCATAAACATTTGGGAGTGGTCGTCGAAGAGGTGCTCATAGTATGCACGCATTTTCCATTTATCACTGTGCCAAGTGACGGCGGTGTGCCAACTGCCCAGGTGGTTTCCCGCCACGTTGCCCTGGTCGAAATCGGAGTATTGGCTGTCGCCCGACAGGGGGACAAGTATCATAAAATAGTCTTTTATGCGACTGGGATTGTGCAGGTAGTCGCCTGTGACGTTGTACACGTTGTACATCGTTCCGCCAAATTGCGCCGTCATCTGCAACCCGAACTCGTAGGTGAGGGGGAAACGACTCTCTTTTCCTGCTTTGAAGAAGATGGCTTTTGAGTGGTAGCGCACACCTGTGGAGTGTCCTTTCCCGTCGGCTACCCATCTCTTTTGCCACTCGCCGTCAGTGAACCATCCATAGGCCAGGTGACCGCGCACGGTGAACCACCCGTTTGTCTTGAAAAAATCGAAATACTCGGGTGCTTCGATGCGTATCTGCGGAATGGGACGGGCGTTGCCGCTCTCGGCGAGGGCGCCTGTCGAGAGGCGGTGGTTCTTGAGTTCTCCCCATCTCTCCTTTTGCCCGAGAGAGAGGGCTATTTTTTTCCAATTTATATCGGCAAAGGCCTGCTGTATATAGATTGCAGAGGTGAGGTTGTCGCCCGCCACAATGTCGGTTCCCCAGTTGAGGGTGAGCCCGTCGGCTCCTATGAAGTGACTGCCCGACAATCCTGCGCGCATATATCCATATTGAGCCGTCTCGCCGCTCAAGCCTTGACGGTTGTGGAGATGCCAGGTGGGGTGGAGGTCGTCGTTGGCAAAGGTGCCCGCAGCCTCTACGCTGTATCTTATCTCTTGTGCGGCGATGGGGCCTGCGCAGAGCAGCGCGGCGGCAAGGATGAATATGAACTTTAAACGGTTGAGCATAGATTACTTGTTTGTTTTCTTCATCCAGAAGTGGTGCCACATACGAAAGAGAGGAGCTGCGAAAATCTCGCTCGGGTAACTCCACATAAACTGCAGGTTGTATTTAGTGCGGGTAATTGCGCGGCTCACAAGCGAGTCGCTCACGTCGTTGCTGTAGACGGGGTTATACTTGCCGAAGTTGCCCGAAACAAGTATCTCCTTGAGCAATTTCTCTCCCTCTTTCTCCAGCGGCTCCACAAGGCGATACTTCTCGTCCATTGCAAAGAACTTCTCGAGTATATAGGTGACGGCACCTGCGAAACGCTTCATTCTGAATCGCTTGAGCAGGCCCACGGTTTCGGCTTTCTCCTCGTGGGTGAAGCCTTGTGCTAGAACGTAGTAGTAGTCGAGTAGCTGGCGCAGTCCTATACCTTCCTGAAAAAGATGACGGTAAATGTGCAGCAGTATGTAGATGCGGTTAAAGGCAAGGGTGGGGGCGTTTATATATCCCTCGCACCCCTCAAAGGTTACGCTGTTTGTAAACATAGCCTCGCTCTGCTGCGCAAAGTATTTTTGCAGGCGGCGGTTTGTGAAATAGTTGTACATCCACGACGGGGTGAAGTGTATCTCAATTTCGGGGTGTTTGTATATGGGGAAATCGACGTGGTGATACACGGCGTTGCAGTCGGGGAAGAACTGTTTCACATAGGCGAGGATTTTCTCTGTGCCGCCCTCGAGCCAGATGTCCACGTCGCCGGGGGTGCGTCGCAAGGGGTTGTCGTAGAGCGCGGCAATGCCTTGTCCCTTCAGGATTGTATTGCGGAAACCTTCCTCGCGGAATTTCCCAGCTATGGCAATCGCCTGAATGTTTAGCTTTTCATTTGCGGCTTTTATCTTCTGGCAGTAATTGTACCAGGTGAGCAGGAGTTGCTTTGGTGGGCGCTGCTCGGCCGAGAGCTTTTCGATACCCGAGAAAGCGATGCCCAAGAGAGTCTGCTTTTGCGATATTTCATAAATCTGCTCCCATTCCTGCGCAGTGGGGACAGATTGCATTTTCTCTGCTGTGCCTATTCCCAAGCGGATAAGCTCGAAGAACATTCCTATGACCGAGGTATCTTTCATTCTCTTCCTAATTTAATAATATGCAAATATAGTGTATTAAAGTGAGTTTGTTGCGAAATTTCTTACATTTTCGCACTCCCGAAGGCTATATTTTACTAAATTTGCATTAGCGAAAAAATGTTATTACAGAATAATCCCATTTCCACTTGATGAAGCCTGTTTACTTTGCTCCTTTACAGGGATATACCGACGATGTATACCGCCGTTTGCACCATAAACTGATAGGTGGTGTAGAGTGTTATTACACCCCTTTTGTGCGTTTCGAGGCGGGCGGAATACGTTCAAAAGATGTGCGTGACATTGCCCCCGAAAATAATGCAGGTACCCCTGTTGTGCCGCAGATAATCTTTGCAGGCCGAAAGGATTTCGAGTATCTTGTGGGCAGGGTAGAAGAGCTTGGTTACAAGGAAATTGACCTTAATATGGGGTGTCCTTTTCCATTACAGGCAAAGCACGGAAAGGGGTGCGGAATACTTGCCCGTCCCGACGTGGTGGCCGATGTTTTAGAGGGTGTAAAGGCACACGCAGGCCTCTGTTTTTCGGTGAAAATGCGTCTGGGGTGGGAAGATACAACCGAGGCTGAAAATATCATAAAAATGCTGAATGCAGTTGAACTTAAACACGTTACATTGCATCCGCGCACAGGCGTTCAGCAATACAAAGGCACGGCCGACATCGAGGCTTTCGCTCAATTGTACAAAGTGTGTGAGCACCCCGTGATATACAACGGCGACGTTTGCACACTCGAGGATATACACCGCATAGAAGAGGATTTTCCCGCATTGAAAGGTATAATGATTGGGCGCGGTTTACTCGGCTGCCCGTCGCTCGCCGCAGAGTATGCCGAGGGATGTGAGTGGGACGCAAGTCGCCGCATCGCTTCGATGCTTAAATTGCACAGTGCGCTGATGGACGACTATTCGAGAATTTTAAAAGGCGATGCACAGATGCTCTCGAAGATGCGCACCTTTTGGGAATACAGCGAGCCGTTGCTCGGACGTAAGCCTTATAAAAAGATTATGAAAAGCGGCAACCTTAAAAATTTTCTCGCCGCCGTAGCCGAACTGAAATTCCTGTAAATGTGAGCAGGAAATCTCACTTTATTTAAATTGAAGATATCGCGCATATCATAGTCGGAGATTACCGTCTGTTTCTCTGACTTTTTCTTCGTGCCCTGAATCTGTCGCAATATTCTGTTTTTTCAAATGAAAGGTGGAGGAGATAATAAATTAAAAAATCATATTAAACATAATATTTATTATCCACGAATAGGGGTATAATAATAGGAGAGCGGTTTTTTGGTTGAAAAATATAAAAAGTGAGATAATTTTTATACATTTGCAGCCTAACTTTTACAAATAAGGATTTATATGCCGGAATTATCAGAAAGAGCTATACTTATGCCGTCGTCGCCCATTAGAAAGTTGGCGCCTTATGCCAACGAGGCCAAGGAACGCGGTATAAAAGTATATCACCTTAATATAGGACAGCCCGACCTTGATTCTCCCGAGGTTGCAATTGATGCGATAAAGAAAATCGACCGCAAGATTTTGGAATATAGCCCCAGCGACGGCTTTCTGTCGTTGCGCGAGAAACTTGTGGGATATTACGACCAATACCAGATTAAACTCAAGCCCGACGATATTATCGTAACTGCAGGTGGTTCCGAGGCTGTGCTTTTTGCTTTTATGACCTGCCTGAACCCCGGTGACGAGATTATTGTCCCCGAGCCCGCTTATGCCAACTATATGGCGTTTGCGATATCTGCGGGTGCTGTAATTCGTCCCATACGCTCAACCATTGAGGAGTCGTTTGCTTTGCCTCCTATGGAGCGTTTCGAGGAGCTTATAAACGAGCGCACACGCGGTATTCTTATATGTAACCCCAATAACCCCACAGGTTATCTGTACACCCGCAGCGAGATGAATCGAATAAGAGACCTTGTGAAGAAGCACAATCTCTTCCTTTTCTCCGACGAGGTTTACCGCGAGTTTATTTATACAGGCTCGCCCTATATCTCGGCGTGTCACCTCGAGGGCATCGAAGAGAATGTGGTGCTCATAGACTCTGTGTCGAAGCGCTACTCGGAGTGCGGTTTGCGCATTGGTGCTCTTATTACAAAAAACAAGGCTGTGCGTCAAGCGGTTATGAAGTTCTGTCAGGCACGTTTGAGCCCTCCTTTGCTGGGACAGATAGCTGCCGAGGCCTCACTCGACGCGCCCCGCTCCTACGCAATAAATACTTATGAGAAGTACATAGAGCGTCGCAATTGTCTCATCGATGAACTCAATAAATTGCCCGGAGTTTATTCTCCTATTCCTATGGGTGCGTTCTACACGGTTGCGCGCTTGCCTATCGACGATAGCGACAAGTTCTGCGAGTGGTGTCTCACCGATTTTCAGTACGAGGGCGAGACTATTATGATGGCTCCGGCGTCGGGTTTTTATTCTGACGAGGGTTATGGCAAGAACGAGGTGCGCATAGCTTATGCCATTGACAAAGCCGACCTCAAACGTGCGATACATATCTTGGGCAAGGCTCTTGAGCAGTATCCCGGTCGCGTAGATGCTAAATAAAATTATAAAAGTCCTATAAACACAAGCAAAAGGCTGCCCGTGGGCAGCCTTTTGCTTTCTTGTATCGGGTGTGAGAGATTACTCCCCCTCCCCTATTTTAAGATGTTTAATGCGGGAAATTATTGCGCCGCGTTTGCGCTGAAAATGCTCGGCAATCTCGTCGAATGAGAGCTGCTCGGCCACGAAATTGCGCAGCTCGGCATCCTCGTCGGCTTCCCATTGCTTGTAGGCGTTGGGGTACTCGGCTTTTGCCGCTTCTTGTGAATAGACAGGCTCCCCTTTCAGCTTTTTGTAGGCTTTCAGGTAGCGTTTGAGGCGCTTCACATCCTTGTCGGAGAGATAAGGAAGGCGGCGTATATCCATATTGTCGGTGAGGTCATTGAGCTTGACGGCTACGGCAAGCGAGTTCTTTTTTACACGGGCGATATACTCCTCGTATGACTCCTTTTCGGGCAGGTGTGTCAAGTGACGCAAGGCTGTTACTATGTGCGGGGGAAAGCCCTCGGCTGCAAGAGCCTCGGCTGTCCAGTCGGAGTCCTCTATCACATCGTGCAGAACTCCCGCAATCTTCTCGTCGATTGTAACACCGGCCTCCATTACTCTCATTACGTGTTCTATGTAGGGGCAACCGCTTTTGTCGAGCTGTCCGCAGTGTGCCTTTTCGGCAATGTATATTGCCTTTTGCAAAAGTTTCTCGCTCATAATCAACAAACGGGTAGATTTACTTTTTCATATTTGTATCCCAAGCGCAGAAGTTCCATTCCTGCTCCGATGCGGAATATCACATTCACGGCTTTTGTGTAGGCGTAGAACGCTGCGGGGCTCTGCGGTTCTATATTCTCGCGGCGTATGAGTGTGAGGGCCTGTGAGGCTATGCGTCGCATCATTTCCTCAATTTCCTGTGCCTCTTGCGAGAGCAACGATATGCCCAGAATCTCCTGCACAATGTGCTCGTCCATATCGTCGAAGCCTTGCGCGCCATAGAACTCCTTGTAGGGGCGTTCCTTGAGGCTTGCCCAGTCGCTGTCCCAGTCGTGTGCAACGGCCATACCCACATACCCTGCCCAGGCGAGCGACACTGTGGGGTAATCGCTTATCTGCGGCACGGCGTCGGCCATATACTCGGGCAAGAGGGTGTTCCAGCGCTCCTCCACGTCTTGCGCAGCAGGCAGTGCCCCGTCGAATTTTATGTATTGCGAGCAGAGTTGTGTGAGCTCCTTGAAGAGCTTGTTTTCAAATGATTGAAGATATTCGGATAATATATTCTTTTCCATTTGTATTCTTTGTATTATTCACCGTGGCACTCGTGGTGATGGCATCCCTCGCCCGAATCGCTTATCTTGCCATCGAGATAGGCTCTCACCAGGTCGTCTATGTTGCCGCTCTGTCCGCGCACAACTTTTATATCGTTCGACTCAAGGACATTTCTTGCGCCCTCGCCCATATTTCCGGCAAGCATAACCTCAACCCCTTTTTGGCGGAGCACAAAAACAATCCCCGACTTGCAACCGCATCCCTGCGGCGAGGGGAGAATCTCTTTCATCTTGACAACACCATCGGTGACGGTGAAAATTGTGTAGTGGTCGCAATGTCCAAAGTGGTTATCGACCATATTATCGCGTGTAGGTACTGCTATTTTCATTATCTGTCGTTATTCAAAATTACCAATGCTGCAATGACACCCGGAATCCACCCGCACATAGTGAGCAGAAACACAATGAGCAACGAACCGCAACCCTTGTCAATCACTGCCAAGGGAGGGAAAAATATTGCTAAAAGAGCTCTTATCAGTGACATATTATTTTATTAAAAGTTTATTTTGTGTAAAGTTACAAATTATATTGCAAACTGCAAAATCGCCTGTCAGCCTCGCTTTGCCGCTTTGCTGAAGTTTACAAGCACAACGCCGGCAAACACGGTTATCGCTGCAACTATTTTCTTCCAGCCGAGGGTGTCCATACCTATGCATATACTCACCGCTGTCGCAACTATGGGCTGCATATAGGAGTACATACTCACAAGCGTAGGTCGCAGCAGCCTCTGCCCCACCGGAATGAGGAAATAGGTGATGAATGTAGAACATACCACGGCAAAGAGAACCTCGGCAATGAACTGTGGCTGCAAAGCTGCGTAGTCTACTCTCGCAAGCTCACCACCTGCAAAGGGCAGTGACAGAAGTGACGAAAAGAGGAAAATCCACTTCATAAATGTCACGGGCGAATAGCGCATAATCAGCGGCTTGAACACTCCCAGGTAGACCGAGAAACAGAAGCCGTTGAGAAAGATGAGGAAGACACCTAGAGGCTGTGTCTCCTGTGCCCCGCTGCCCGATGTTACGCTATTGAAAATAAGAAATAGCACACCCGCCAGGCTTATGAGCACGCCGCCTGCCTTTTTAAACGTAATGGGTTCTTTGAGCACTATGGCTGCGATAAACATAGTGTATATGGGCGAGAGCGATGTCATAACTCCGCAATCCATAGGTGTTATGTGGCTTATACCTACGAGAAAAGTTATCTGCGTGAGGAAAAAACCGAGTATCGCCGCTGCAAAGATTTGAATGAAGTCGCGCTTTGCCACACGCTCTTTTTTTACAAAGAGCGAGGTGAGCCAGAAGAGAACGCCTGCACCAAGTGAGCGCAGACAGAAAAGCGCCATAGGCGAAATGATTGTCGGCGCCATAATATTCTTTGTAACTATGATATTCAGCCCGAAGATAACGTACGCCGCGAAACAGGCTAAATGCCCTTTTATATTTCCTCTGTCCATTCCCTTTTCAATTTCTTGTGCAAAGATACAACAAACGAGCGAAAGTGAGTGCGAAATGGGGAAAGAATGTTGTCTGTTAGCCATTTAACAGTATTTGCCAAGATGTTACAATACCATCAAATGCCGATGAAAAGCCAAGAAATGACAAAGTTTCGTTACTATACCATTACTTTGATTCTTGATTTCAATGGAGTATATTGGTTGCTGTAACTGATTGAATAGCAATATTTGTTAAGCGATTGCAGTTGCAAATATAGGAAAATTTCTCATATCTTCGTTCCTGTTTCGCTTCGGCTGATTCTTTTGCACCGATACGCTGTGTTTTGCCTACCGTCACTCAACTCTACAAGTAATAATTTCGCAAACAAAAAAGTAGAGTTATGAGCAGAAGCACTTTCAGAGTATTATTCTATCTCAAACGCAATGCCCCGAAAAAGAACGGGCTTGTGCCTGTGATGTGCCGCATCAC
>JAZRLR010000034.1:0-90238 GCA_045646965.1 Bacteroidaceae bacterium | reverse complement strand
CGACCTTACAAGTATCGTTGTAAAAGAGGGTAACACAGTTTACGACAGCCGAAACAATTGTAATGCAATTATTGAGACAGCTACAAACACACTTGTCACTGGTTGCAAAAACACAATTATCCCCGATGGTATTACAAGCATTGGGGAATACGCGTTCTCTAATTGCCCCGGCCTTACCAGCATTGTAATTCCCAATAGCGTTACAAGCATCGGCGATGACGCGTTCAGTGGTTGCGACGGCCTTACCAGCATTGTAATTCCCAATAGCGTTACAAGCATAGGAGTCTGTGCGTTCTCTAATTGCTCCGGCCTTACCAGCATTGAAATTCCCAATAGCGTTACAAGTATCGGCGTTTACGCGTTCGGTGATTGCTCCGGCCTTACCAGCATTGTAATTCCCAATAGCGTTACAAGCATTGGACAGCAAGCGTTCCATAATTGCTCCGGCCTTACCAGCATTGTAATTCCCAATAGCGTTACAAGCATAGGAAACAGAGCGTTCTCTAATTGCTCCGGCCTTACCAGCATTGTAATTCCCAATAGCGTTACAAGCATAGGATACAGCGTGTTCAGTGGTTCCTCCGGCCTTACCAGCATTGTAATTCCCAATAGCGTTACAAGCATTGGAGGATATGCGTTCAATTATTGCACCGGCCTTACAAGCATTACAATACCTAACAGCGTTACAAGTATTGAAAATTATGCGTTCTCTTATTGCAAAGGCCTTAAAAGTATAACATCTTTAATCCCTGCCGAGAACCTCTTTGCAATAAACAGCTATGTCTTTTATGGTGGCGTAAATAAAAGCACTTGCACCCTCTACGTTCCCTACGGTGCAAAAGAAACATACGCCGCAACAACTGGCTGGAGCGAGTTTACAAACATTGTGGAAATAATACCTGAAGAAATTACGATTACCATTAACCAATACGGTAGCGCAACATTCTGCTCGCCCTATGCGCTCGACTTTAGCGAAGTAGAGGGATTGAAAGCATACGTGGCAACCGGTTACAATAGTGCAACACAGGTTGTTACACTTACAAGAGTGCAAACCACAAAAGAAGAAACAGGTCTTTTCCTTATGGGCGAGCCTGGTGAGTACACAGTGCCCGTTATTGAGTATTCAAGTGATAATACCCTCAACCTGCTTGTGGGTACTCTTGAGCAGACTACAGTGAACAGCACCGACGGCGCAATGAGCAACTACAAGTTCACAATTGCCGATGGCGACGAAGCACCGATGTTCTATCCATTCGAGGACAACACCACATTCAGCGCAGGCAAGGCATATTTGCAGATACCTACAGCTTGGTTGCCTGTGACAGCACAGAATGCAGCATTGAGCATACGTTTCGACAATGGCCTCACTACCGACATTGAGGATATTGAAGAGAGTGCTTGGGAAGAGAACACCTATTACGACCTGCAAGGTCGCAAGGTGGAAAATCCCTCAAATGGCATATACATTATAAACGGCAAGAAAGTATTTGTAAAGTAATGAGAAAGGAATATAAAAAACCGATAGTGGCAGCTGTGATGCTTGACACAGAGCCTATGATGAACACAACATCGGCCGAGACGGGCGGCGTAAATATTGGCGACAAGCCGGTTGGCGGCAATACTCCCGACTTGTCAATTAGAAACCGTGGCGAGTGGGGTAATTTGTGGAAATAGACTCTGCAGGTGGAATGGCGCGCCGAGCCTTTTTTGAGCAGGCCTCGCCGTGAATAAAAAACATCTCTTGTGTGCGTCGCACACAAGAGATGTTTTGTTTTAAGGTGGTCGCTGTTTTGCGCGGCGCTCCTTTTATATGTGGCGGGGCTCGCTCGTTTTTTAATATCCTGCAATTTCTTTTATCATCTTGGGGATATCGGTGTTGTCGATGATGCCGTGGAACTTTTCTGCGTCTTTACCTATAGCAAAGAGGGGGACAAATGTGCCCGAGTGGTTGGGGCCTGCCCAGCTCACAAGTGCTATCTGGTTCACGGCTCTCTTGGCGGCTGTGGCTATAGCCTCGAAGCGCTCTACACGTTTCTCGGGGTTGCTCTCGCCTTCCTCGAAGAGTCTTTTCATTCTCTCCTCGCTCTGCTTGTCGGGGGTGAGTGCGCCCCACAGGCCTGTGTTCTCTTTTATCACCTCTTTAATGCTCTCCCAGGTGAGGGGCATACGCTGCATAGCTTTTGTGCGCAGGATGCTCTTGAGCTTGTCCTCGCTCACCTTCTGGTGGTCGAGGGCCTTGAGGTTGAGGGCGTAGGCGCCGCTATATCCGAGCACAAGGCCGCCTGTCTCGTGGTCGGCTGTCACAATGATAAGTGTCTCCTTGGGGTTTTTCTTGTAGAACTCCACGGCCTCGGCTATGGCTGCGTTGAAGTCGAGCACTTCGTGGAACACGGTGGCTGCGTCGTCGCTGTGCGATGCGTAGTCTATCTTGCCGCCCTCAATCATAAGAAAGAAACCTTTCTTGCTCTTGTCGGCAAGGAAGTCGATGGCGGCGTCGGTCACCTGTGCAAGGGTGAGGTCGTCGGCTGTGCGGTCTATTGTATAAGGTATATCCTCGCGCACCTCTTTTGGGTAGAGCATCATCTTTGTGGCGTCGTCGGCTTTTGTAAGGTAGTCGTCATATCCGCGAGCTATTGTGTAACCCTCTTTCTCGGCTTTCGCATAGAGGGCCTTGCGCTGCTCGGTTGTGCACTTGGCGTCGCCGCCGCCATAGAAGTCGTAGCCTGCGGTGAGCATCTCCTGCGCTATCTCGTGGTAGTTGTTACGGCTTTTGTTGTGGGCATAGAAGGCGCCGGGTGTGGCGTGGTTTATGCACACAGTGGTGGCCACTCCCACGGCGTAGCCTGCTTTTTTGGCTGCGTGGGCCACGCTGTACACGGGCTCTCCGGCGGCGTTCATTCCTATGTAGCCGTTCACGGCCTTGTGTCCTGTGGCAAGCGCTGTGCCCGACGCGGCCGAGTCGGTTACTCCGTTACTTGCCGAGAAGGTGGTTACAAAGGCTGTGTGGGGGAACTGTGCAAAGCACATCGGGGTGGGGCGTCCTATGGTGCCCTGCTTCTCGCCAAGGAAGAGCTCGGTGCCGAGAACGTGTGACGGGCCCATTCCGTCGCCTATGAAATAGAAGATGTATTTGGGCGATTTACCCATTGCGCCCGCCACAATGACGAGCATAAGTAGTGTTGTGATAAACTTTTTCATACTATGGTTTTTTACAGGTTATTTTTCCAGTGGGTTACCCATCTTGCCTATGAAGAGTATCTTGCCGTCGGCTGCTGTGATGGCGTATATGAAGGGGCGGTCGAGGGTGAGTATCTTTTTCTCCTGTCGGCGCGCACTTGTGAGCATCATCTGCACGGCTGTTGCGGCGGCGGCCTCTGCGCCCTCTTCGTTAATCTCGATGACGGTTTTTTGTATCACGTCGTCAATCTTGAGCGGGGTGTCCGAAATTCCGTCGAAGGAGGCTCCGTTTGTGAAAGCCTCTGTTATGCCCATAGCTGTGAGGGCGGGCTTGAGGCTTGTGGTATACTCGCTCTTGAAACGGGGCAGCGAGAGCATTACCATATATTGGTTTGTGCTGCAGAAATCCTTGCCATAGAGCCCTGATAGGTGACGGGTGGCGCTCTCCACGCTCACGCCTCTCTTGGGCAGGACGAGCAGCATAGAGTATTCGCCACATTTAAAGAGCTTGCGTGTGGCCTGAATGAGGCTGTCCTCGTAGTAGGGGGCTGTGGCACGCTGCTGCATCATTGGTACCTTTATTCTGCTGCCGTCGGCCTTTGTAAAGGTTATGCTTGCGGTGGCCTCTCTGTAGAAAGGCTTTGCCCACTGTGCCTTGAAGTATAGGGTGTTCACAAGGAGCATCTGTGTCGATGGCGAGGGCTTGTCGAGAATTGTCTTTATCTTGCCTTCGCTCTTGTCGCTACACCATTTGTTTATCGCTCTTATACCTTGGGCGTCGAATGTGCAGTTCTCTACACGGGCGTCGTAGTATTTCTTGCAGTTGCTTGTGAACTCTTCTTTGGTTTTTATGCCGTTGTTTACCCAGATGGAGTTGGCGATGTTTATGTGGGCGTTCTCGCTGCCGAGGTATTTCTCTGCCTCGGCCTTTTGCAGGCTGTTGAACGCTGCACGCTCCTTCTCGGCGCCTGCGTATCCCAGCGTGGCGTATATCTCACGCGCTGTTGTGCCTCCTGCTCCGTTGGCTGTCATAGCCATAGCCCACAGGGCGCTTGCGGGCGAGAGGCAGATATTCTCCTGCTCACTCTGCTGTTCCACGCTGCCGAGGAGTGCCGTGGCAAAGCTGCGTGTGCTGTCGGCGGGCATAGGGGCCACGCCTTCGCTGCCTGTACTATGCTGCTGCACGGCACACCCTGCCATAGCTGCCGTAATAAGTATGCTTATGAAAATTCGTTTCATCGTGTCGTCGTTTGTCAGAACAGAAAACGCACTGCGTCGTTGTATGTGGCAAGTACAAAGAGTGCAAGCAGAATGAGCATACCCACCATCTGTGCGCGCTCGAGGAACTTGTCACTGGGCTTGCGTCGTGTCACCACCTCGTAGAGCAGGAACAGAACGTGGCCGCCGTCGAGCGCTGGTATGGGCAGGATGTTCATCACCGCAAGGATGAGCGAGAGCATAGCTGTCATAAGCCAGAACTGGTGCCAGTCCCACATTGCGGGGAAGAGGCTTCCGATGGTTCCAAACATACCCACCGACTGCGCTCCCTCCTTTGAGAAGAGATATTTGAAATCTCCCACATAGCCCTTAACCACGTTCCAGCCGTATGCGAAGCCTGCGGGGAACGACTCGGCAAAGCTATACTCGAACTTCTCCACGGGGTAGCCTGTGGGGCGGGGTGTTATGCCCAGCTTGTATGTGCTGTCGGCCTTTGCGGTGAGGCTTACGAGGCTGTCGCGCATCACCTGTACGGCAATCTCTTGTGTGCCGCTCTCCTGCATCTTTTGCATAGCTGCAATAAGGCCGTTCCACGAAGCTATATGCTCGCCAGCTATGCTCACAATGCTGTCGCCCTTCAGCAGGCCTGCGTTGTATGCTGCCGATGCGGGCAGAATACTGTCTATGACAGCGGGAATGCGGTACTGCATAAAGGGGGTGCTGCGCCCCATATCGAGCAGGCCGAACTCCTCGGGAATCTCTATCGCAACCATCTCGCCGGCACGCTGCACGGTAACCTCGCTGCCGTCGGCTATGGCGCGCAGCAGGTCTACGTCGTAGCGTATGGCCTCTTTGCCGTCAATCTGCCATATTATATCTCCGTCGGCAAAACCAAGCGACTTTGCGTTCTCGTTGAACTCCATACCGTATGTGGCTTTGCGTATATCCACATAGCTCTCGCCCCAGGTGAAAAGCACCATAGCGTAGATGAACATCGCAAGGATGAAGTTGAACATAACGCCGCCCACCATAATGAGCAGACGCTGCCAGGCGGGCTTCGAACGGAACTCCCACGGCTGCGCGGGCTGTTTCATCTGCTCCACATCCATAGACTCGTCAATCATACCCGAAATCTTGCAATATCCGCCGAGGGGAATCCATCCCACTCCATACTCTGTTTCGCTGTTCTTGGGCTTCCATTTGAAGAGCGAGAAGCCCCAGTCAAAGAAGAGGTAGAATTTCTCTACTCTCACCTTGAATATTCTCGAAAAAATAAAATGTCCGAACTCGTGTACAAGCACCAAAAGGCTCAACGCCAGAATAAGTTGCAATGCTCGTATAAAAAATACCTCCATACTATCTTAAAAACAATAAATTTAAATCCAATTTTCTACCATTGCACGCACCTCTTTGTCGGTTGCAAGGTAATCCTCGAGGGTGGGTTTTGCGATGAAGCTTGCCTGCTCCATTGCGCGGCCTATGAGGCGGGGCATATCGTTGAAACGTATGCGGTCGGCAAGGAAGGCTGCCACGCACACCTCGTTTGCGGCGTTTACCACGCAGGGGATGTTTCCTCCCATAGCCAGAGCGTCGTAGGCGTGGCGCAGGTTGGGGAATTTCTCCATATCGGGCTTCTCAAAAGTGAGCTCGCCCAGAGTGCCGAAGTCGAGTCGCTGGAACGACGACGACAGGCGTGCGGGGTAGGAGAGGGCATACATAATGGGCAGTCTCATATCGGGTGTGCCGAGCTGTGCCTTCACCGCTCCGTCGGCAAACTGCACCATAGAGTGTATGACCGACTGCGGGTGTACCACCACCTCAATGTCCTCGGCTCCCACGCCGAAGAGCCACTTGGCCTCCATCACCTCGAAGCCTTTGTTCATCATAGAGGCCGAGTCGATGGTTATCTTTGCTCCCATACTCCAGTTGGGGTGCTTGAGCGCCTGCTCCTTTGTCACATTCTCGAGCTGTGCGATGTCCCAGGTGCGGAACGGGCCGCCCGACGCTGTGAGGATGAGTTTCTCCACTTTATTGCCCATCTCACCGGCGAGGCACTGGAATATGGCCGAGTGCTCCGAGTCTACAGGCAGAATGGGCACGTTGTGCTCGTTGGCAAGGGCATTTATGAGCTCACCGGCCACAACCATAGTCTCTTTGTTTGCAAGGGCAATCTCCTTACCCGCTTTTATGGCCTCTATGGTGGGGCGCAGGCCCGAAAATCCTACCATAGCCGTAACTACCACATCGACGGGTGTCTCTTTCACCACCTCGCATATAGCCTCGTAGCCGCCGCACACTCTCACGGGCAGGTCGCAAAGCCCCTCCTTCAGTTGTGTGTATTTTGTTTCATCGGCTATAACGGCAACGCGCGGCAGGAACTTACGCGCCTGTGCTATGAGGTCCTCCACGCGGGTGTTTGCCGTAATGGCATATACCTCGAAGCGCTCGGGGTGCTCTTCCACAACCTGCAGTGTCTGTGTGCCTATCGAGCCCGTTGAGCCCAAGATGGCTATCTGTCTTTTTTTGATTGTCTCCATATAGTGCTTTATTTCGGTTTTTAGAATGCGATGTAAATATTGGGGTCGAGTGCCTTGCCTCTGTGCCACAGCTCAAAGTGCAGAAAGGGTTTCCGACGGCTGCCGTCGGTGTCGTTGCTCAACGAGGCTATCACCTCGCCGCCCGCCACATTGTCGCCCACGCTCTTGTAGAGGCGGTGGCAGTTGCGGTAGACCGATACAAGGTTCTCCTTGTGCTGCACGGCTATCGAGTATCCGTCGCGGGCTGTGTAGTCGCTCATTATTACAGTGCCTTCGTGTATGGCAAGCACGCTCTCACCGGGGTTCTCGGCGATGTCTACGCCGTAGTGTTTCTCCACAGGGTTGAACGGTGTGATTATCATACCTCGTGTGGGACGGTAGAGGTTGAGCTCCTGCAGCGCTCCCACGCTTGTGGCGTGCGATGTGAGGTTATACTTCTCGCGCTCCTCGAACGCCTCGGCAAACTCCTTCTCGAGCGCCGTGGTGACGATGGAGATATTATCGGTCGAGGGCAGCTCGGGAGCGTTCATAACGCTGTCGATGGGCGCGTTGCCCTCCATCAGGTTTCTGATGTTTTTCAGGTAACGGTCCTGCTTGTCCACAGCCTCCTTGAGCGAGTCTATCTTTATGTTGTAGTTTATGAGCATCTCGCGTGTCTTGTCGCTTATGTGCCCGGGCAGATACTCACCCACGGGGGTGAAGGCAAGGATGAGGTATATCACTCCCGCCACAAGCAGGAATGAGAAGAAAAGCGACAATATAACCCATAGGGGCGATATGTAGAAGCCGAGCACATTCTCGAGTTTGTTCTCGTTGTGTATGGTGAGGCGGTACTTGCGCATCAGTCTGCTGCGGAATCCTTTTTTAGTCATATTCTCTCTTTTTTTACAGCGAAACGAGCCCCTCGGGCAAGTTGAATGTTATCTCTCTTTTCTTGTGGTCGATGGCGGTTATAAACTCCTCCTGTGCAGGCACGAGTATCTCCTCGCCATCCTTTTCAATCACAAACAGAGTGTTTATTGTGCTGTCGTCCACATCGGTAATCTCGCCTATCTCGCCCACGCTCTCGTCGCAGGCCTTGAACCCTCTGAAATAGCTCCACGAGAGGTTCTCCTCGTCCTCTACCCACTCGCGGGGTATGTACACTTCGCGGTTTGTGAGGAAACGTGCTGCCTCGGCACTCTCAATTCTTTCAATCTTCAGTATCACGGTGTCGCTGTTTTTTGTGCGGCAATACTCAAAGAAGAAGGGCACGAGAATGCCGTCGATGTCGCAGGCCACAAAGTCGCAGTCGTCGCCCAGCGAAAAGTTGTCGGTCTGCAGGCCTATCTCGCCTTTTGTGCCGTGGGGCTTAAGGAATTTACCCAGATGTACAAAAACCTCTTTTTTCAGCATATAGTTGGTGTTATGAACGTGTTATTTTTGCTCCGAGGCTGTTGAGGCGGCTCTCGAGATTCTGATAACCGCGGTCAATTTGCTCTATATTATCAATGCGGCTCACTCCGTCGGCGCTCATAGCTGCGATGAGCAGGGCAATACCCGCGCGTATGTCGGGCGAGCTCATTGAGCGGGGCTTGAGGGTGAAATTGCGGTTGTGACCGATGACCACGGCGCGGTGGGGGTCGCAGAGAATTATCTGTGCTCCCATATCTATGAGCTTGTCCACAAAGAAGAGACGGCTCTCGAACATCTTCTGGTGAATGAGCACGCTTCCTTTTGCCTGTATCGATGTCACAAGGAGCACGCTCAAGAGGTCGGGGGTGAGGCCCGGCCACGGCGCGTCGCTTATGGTCATAATTGAACCGTCGATGAACGATTCAATCTCATACTCTTTCTGCTCGGGGATGAAGATATCGTCGCCGCGCTGCTCAAAGTGTATGCCCAGTCTCTTGAAACTCGAGGGAATGATGCCCAGGTTCTCGAACGACACGTTTTTTATGGTTATCTCGCTCTGTGTCATAGCTGCCATACCTATGAAACTGCCCACCTCAATCATATCGGGCAGTGCGCGGTGTGTGCAGCCGCCGAGCTCTGTCACTCCCTCAATTACGAGGAGGTTGCTTGCTATGCCCGAAATTTTTGCGCCCATTTTGTTGAGCATTCTGCACAGCTGCTGTATGTAGGGCTCGCAGGCGGCGTTGTAGATGGTTGTGGTGCCCTCGGCGAGCACTGCTGCCATAATGATATTTGCCGTACCTGTCACCGAAGCCTCGTCGAGCAGCATAGCGCAGCCTTTGAGCTTGTCGGCCTGCATACGGTAAATTCTTTTCTCCTGGTCGAAACAGAACGTAGCTCCCAGCTTCTGCAAGCCCAGGATGTGTGTGTCGAGACGACGGCGGCCTATCTTGTCACCGCCGGGCTCGCTCATTGTGGCTTTGCCGAAACGGGCCATAAGGGGGCCGATGAACATAACCGAGCCGCGCAGGCGTGCACAGCCGTTTATGTACTCCTCGCTGTCGATGTATTCGAGGTTCACGCTGTCGGCCTGAAAAGTGAAGCTGCCGGGGCCGTTGCGTGTGACGCTCACGCCCATATTTATCAATTGGTTGATGAGGTTGTTCACATCGGCTATGTCGGGTATGTTCTCGATGGTTACCTTCTCGGGGGTGAGCAGGGTGGCGCATATCTCCTGCAATACCTCGTTCTTTGCTCCCTGCGGAGTTATTTCGCCTTTGAGCTTGTGTCCTCCTTCAATTATGAATGATGCCATAGTAGCTTTGTTTTTAGTACTTTTTCTTGAAATTCTTCTTTCCCGCCTGACGCTGTTTGTTTGTGCGTGCGTTGTTCTGGTTTTGGTTTTGCGCTGCAGGCTGGTTGAGCCTTATCTCCCTGTCGCTTATGTCAATCTTTCCTTTGGAGTATATGCGCAGGTCTTCGAAAATCTTTTTGTCCTCGACACCATCTTTGTTCCAGGCGATGTAGTTTTTCTTCATCTGCACAAGGATGTACTTCACAAGTGCGTCGCGCTCCTCGCCCTCCTCAAGAGTGCAGGCGTAGGCAATCATCTCCTCTACGATGCGGCCGTAATGACGGTTTCTTATCTCCCCTGTCTGGTAGGGTATCTTGTGCGGAGGCTCGTTGAACTTTTCTCTCTTTATAACCTCCACGGGGTAGTCGATGTCGAGCTTGAAGTCGGACATTATCGCAAGGTGGTCCCACAGCTTGCGCTCAAAGTCGGGCAGGTTGCGCAGGTTGGGAAACATACTGCCCATAATATTCACGATGGTGCAGGCGCATTTCTGTCGCTCTTCCCTGTCTTCGATGGTGAGAGCGTGGTCTACCATCTTTTGTACCGAACGGCCATACTCGGGCAGCGGCAGTCTCTTTTGCTTGGTATTATATTCCATCATAGCGGTAAAAGGGTTTTAAAAGTTTTTAAGCAGCTCCTTGGGCTTTGTGGCGATAAAGTTCTTCAGGTAGAAGGGCTCGAAATAGGCTATATCCTCGAAACGCTCCTCCCACGCAGCACGTTCGGCAAGGGGCATCATATTTTTTGCCAGCGGGTGGCGGAATTTCTCTATGAAGCGTGCGTTGGGGTGGGTGATGATACTGCGGCACTTTTCGGCGCCGTTGCCCAGGAAATATACGGGGTGCTTGTCGAGAAACTCGGCAAAGCTCTCCTCAGTCACAATCTCGGCGGCGGTCTCCTTCACCACGTTCAGCCCTCTGTCGTATATGGTTGCATACACCTCGTTGCGGCGTGCGTCAATCATAGGGCACAGCAGCGCATCCTCGGGCAGTTCCTCGCCAAGCAGCAGGGGCACGCACATTATCGCAGTGGTGGGAATGGCTATGAGGGGGATATTGCGGCCGTAGCACACTCCCTTGGCTGTGGAAGATGCTATGCGCAGGCTTGTGTAGGAACCGGGGCCGCAGCTCAATGCCACGGCTGTGAACGGCATACTGCGGCTGTCGGCGATGTTTATCGCCTCCTCCACAAAGGGTGCAAGAACTTTTGCGTGTGAACGCTCCTCCTCATTAACTCTCTCGAAAAAGACCTGCCCGTCTTCGCTCAATGCCACCGAGCAGATGTCGGTGGATGCTTCTATGTGTAGAATTACTGCCATTGTTTCTTTTTTCTATGTTTCTTTTTGCCCGTTTTGAGCTTTATAGTGCAAAAATATAAATTTAATGTTACAATCTCCAATAAATAATATTTTTTAATATAGTATTTTGTCGCAAATCAAAAAAAAGAGCCCTCTGTGGCATTGAATTTTGGAATTATTGTTTAATCTTTGCAAAAATATGGAAGAATTTCAGCCGTCGCTGCCTCTGTGGGGGTGCTGCGGCATTTAACAGACAGAAAGATGATATACTCAATGACGGGCTACGGCAAGGCTGTGGCTCTTTATCAGGACAGGAAAATTTGTGTGGAGATACGTTCTCTCAACGGCAAGGCTATGGACTTGTCTACAAGGATAGCCCCGCAGTTCAAGGGATACGAAATGGAGATACGCACTCTGGTGACAAGCGCCCTTGAGCGTGGAAAGGTCGATTTCGCCCTGTGGGTGGAACAGAACGAGAAGAACGACGCGCCCTCGATAAATGGCGAGGTGATGAAGGGTTATGTGGAGCAGATGACCGAGGTGTCGAAAGCGACGGGTGTGCCCCTGCCCGAAAATATGTTTGAGGTGCTTTTGCGTATGCCCGACGTGATTGCCCGCAAAGAGGTGTACGAGGTGTGCGAGGAGGAGTGGGCTCTGGCGCTCGGCGCCATAAAAGAGGCAATAGGCGACATTCTCTCTTTCCGCAAGCAGGAGGGCGAGGCTCTGCGTGCTAAATTCCTCGATAAAATCGACAATATTTCCTCTCTTTTACAGTCGGTGGAGCCCTACGAAAAGGAGCGCGTCGAGAAGATTCGTACCCGCATAAAGGATACCCTCGAGAAACTGGTGGGCGTCGATTACGACAAGAACCGTTTTGAGCAGGAGCTTATCTTCTACATCGAAAAGCTCGATATAAACGAGGAAAAACAGCGTCTCACCAACCACCTCTCCTATTTTGTGGAGACCATAGAGGGCAGCTACGGCCAGGGTAAGAAGCTCGGTTTCATAGCGCAGGAGATGGGACGCGAAATAAATACCCTCGGCAGCAAAAGCAATCACGCCGAGATGCAGAATATTGTAGTTAAAATGAAAGACGAACTTGAGCAGATAAAAGAGCAAGTTCTTAACGTAATGTAATACTATGAGCAGCAAAGGCAAAGTAGTGATTTTTTCGGCTCCTTCGGGCTCGGGAAAATCCACATTGGTACACTATCTGATGGAGCAGGACTCCTCTTTCGGTTTCTCGGTGTCGGCGACAAGCCGTCCCCCGCGTGGCGAGGAGAAACACGGTGTCGATTATTTCTTCTTTACTCCCGAAGAGTTCCGTGCAAAGATTTTTGCAAACGAATTTGTTGAGTATGAAGAGGTTTATCCCGGCCGTTTCTACGGGACGCTCAAGTCGCAGGTCGAGGAGCAGCTGACACGTCAGAATATCCTTTTCGACGTGGATGTGAAGGGTGGCTGCAGCCTTAAAAAATACTACGGCTCGCGTGCTTTGTTCATATTTGTGCAGGCTCCCTCGGTGGAGGTGTTGCGTGAGCGTCTTGTGGGACGCGGCGACACTACTCCCGACGAAATAGAGAAACGTATAGGCAAAGCCGAGTACGAGATGACCTTCTCCAAGTATGCCGACAGGGTAATTGTGAACGACTCTCTCGAAAAGGCCAAGGCCGAGCTGCTTGCAATTGTCAATAAGTTCCTGAATGAATAAAAAGAGGGCTACCGTAATATTTGGCGGCAGTTTCAACCCCATACACACAGGGCACACATCGCTCGCCGCCGCGGTGTGCGACAGCGGCCTCGCCGACGAGGTGTGGTTTATGGTCTCTCCCCTGAACCCTCATAAAGTGGGCTCTTCGCTTGCGAGCGAGGAGCATCGCCTGCGTATGGTGAAGCTTGCGACAGAGGGCGACAGCCGCTTTAGGGCGTGCGACTTTGAGTTCTCTCTGCCGCGTCCCTCCTACACGGTGAATACCCTTGCCGCGCTGGTCGAAGCCTACCCCGACCGCGAGTTTATTCTGCTCATAGGTGCCGACAATTGGGAGAAATTTCACAAGTGGTACAGATGGGAAGATATTCTCGCTTCGTATAAAATAATTGTATATCCGCGCGGAGGCGAGCAGGCGCCGCCCCTCCCCGAGGGCGTGACGTGGCTCCCTGCCAAGCTCTTCGATGTGAGCTCTACGATGGTGCGCGAGGCGGTGGCGGCAGGTGGTGACATCCTCTCAATGGTCTCACCCGCCGTGTGCGAGTATATTAAAGAAGAAAATTTGTACAAAGAATGAAAAAAACAGCGGTTTTTGCTGCGCTCCTGCTTGTGCAGAGCCTTTTGTGCGCCCAAGAGGCGGTGCGCTTCTATCCTGAAATGTGCGACGAGCTGCAGATGGTCTTCTGTGATTATGCGCAGCGCGAGGGCACGGTTGCATATCTGTCGGGTGCCGACGGTGAGTTTCTGGGTAATATGATAAATCATAAGATATATGGCTGGGGTTGCTTTGTTTCCAAGAGCGGCTCGCAAACCTATGGACAATACCGCGAGGGGCAGCACATCTTTGGAATTACACTCACAAGCGAGACAGCCCGCGTGGGCAGCGAAGAGCATTTTGTTGAGTATAACCTCTCTACGGGAAATATTATGCGTGTGCACACTCCCGACGGTGAGCAGCGTCTCTCATCGCCCTATATCCCCACCGATGCGGCTCCCGTGCCTGCCTACACCTTCAAAATTCTGAAATATCCCAACGGCGACGAGTATCGTGGCGAGCTGCTCAACGGCCGTCGTCACGGCTATGGCGTCTACTTCTGGGCAAACGGCGACCGCTGGTATGGCCGCTACGAGAACGGCTATCGTCAGGGATGCGGTGTGCTCATAAAGGCTGACCGCCGGCTCTTCTCGGGCAAATGGGTGGGCGACACAAAGGTGTGGTAACCGCCTCTTTGCGCTGTGAATGTGCAGCGCTTTCTGTAGCCCGCAGCTTGTTTTATTTTAAATAAATAGTAAAAAAAACGGGCACTCTTTTGCAAAATAAGTTTTTATAACTATCTTTGCGCTAAATAGGATGCGGCTCGCAATGGCCTCCTATGGCTTGAGAAATATTATAAATATATCATATTAACTTAAAATACGACAAGTATGAACTTTAAGAAATTTTTCGGTTATGCTCTTGCGTCTGTAATGGCTCTCTCGGCTGTTACAACACAGGCACAGTCTTTGTCGCCCTCTACAAAATGGAGCTGGAACAAAGGTACTATCGTGGTTGAAACTCCTGCTCGTCCCGAGGGCCAGCAGCACGTTCTTAATTTGGCTGTAGCCCCCATACAGACAGTGCGCGTTGCATTTGTAGGTTTGGGTATGCGCGGTCCCGGTGCCGTGGCTCGTTTCTGCCACATCCCCGGCGTTGAAATCGTTGCACTTTGCGACTACGAGGCAAGCCGCGCCGAGGCTTGTCAGAAAGACTTGAGAGAGGCAGGTCTCGCTCCCGCCGATATCTACAGCGGTGAGTTCGGATATAAAGAGCTTTGCGCTCGCCCCGACATCGACCTCGTATATGTAGCTACCGACTGGGATCACCACTATCCCGTTGCAGCTTGCGCTCTTGAGAACGGCAAGCACACAGCTATCGAGGTGCCTTCGGCAATGAACCTCGAGCAGTGCTGGGGACTCATTGAGCTCGCCGAGGCTAAACAGCTCCACTGTATGATTCTCGAGAACTGCTGCTACGACTGGTTCGAGCTCGACGCTTTGAATATGGCACAGGCAGGTGTGTTCGGTGAGGTTATCCGTGCACAGGGTGCTTACATCCACAACCTCGACGACTTCTGGGGCTACTACTGGAGCAATCCTTCTGACGACCCCGACAAGCTCGGCTGGAGAATGAAGTATAATATGGAGAACCGTGGCGACGTTTACGCTACACACGGCCTCGGCCCCGTTGCACAGGTGCTCGATATTCACCGTGGCGACCGTTTCACAACTCTCGTTGCTATGGACACAAAATCGGTTCACGGTAAGGAGTATGTTGAGAAGAAGACAGGCAAGGAGTGCAAGGAGTATCGCAACGGCGACCACACAACTACTCTTATGCGTACAGCCGAAGGCAAGGTGGTTGAGATTCAGCACAACGTAATGAATCCCCAGCCCTACAACCGTCTCTATCAGCTCACAGGTACTCGCGGTTTCGCAAACAAATATCCCGTTGAGGGTATCGCAGTAGACGCTGCACAGTTGAAGGCTACAGGTCACCAGCCCAAGGTTGATAACCTCAATTCACACGGCTTTATGCCCGCTTCAGAGATGCAGGCTCTCCGTGAGAAATATCGTCACCCCATTATCAAGAAGTATGGCCCTATGGCACAGAAAGTAGGTGGCCACGGTGGTATGGACTTCTTTATGGATGCACGTATGGTTTACTGCTTGCAGAATGGTCTTCCCTTGGATATGGACGTATATGACCTCGCAGAGTGGTGCTGTCTTGCAGAGCTCGGTACAATCTCTATGGACAACAACTGCGCAGCTGTAGAGTTCCCCGACTTTACTCGCGGTTATTGGAACGAGGTTAAGGGCTACAAACACGCTTATGCAACTCCCGAGGCCGAGGCTGCTACAGAGGCTGCTGCCGAGGCTTACACAGCTGCACAGAAAGAGGTTGTAGCAAAGAAAAACCTTTGGGGCTTGTATGACGCAGTTAAGGCTGCCGAGACACCCGCTGCAAAGGCAAAGGCCGAGAAGGCTCTCGCAAAAGCTCGCGTAGCTGCCGACAAAGCGATTGCAAAGGCAGTTAAAAAAGCATTGAAGAAGTAAGATACTTTTTTATAAACGCAGTCAGGAGGTGCCCGCCGGGTGCCTCCTGATTTTTTTATCCTACAATGCACTGCTGTGACAAAATTGTAAACTTTTTTAAATGCCTTTGTGCTGAAAATGCCCAATGAAGGTGCTGTGGGCGCGATTTTTGCGAAAATGATATAATTTTTATGATAAATTTTAGGATATTAAAAACTTCTTTATAAATTTGCGGCTCAATATAAACCAAGGAAATAACAGATTATGATAGCGGTACTTAAAAACGGTGTCACAAAGGCACAGAGAGACAACCTCATCAACTGGTTGGAATCACAGAATGTGAGAGTTCACGTATCGGAGGGCGAGATGCAGACTGTTCTTGGCCTTATAGGAGATACAAGTAAAATAGATATAGACCTTCTTTCGGGTCTCGAAATTATCGAGAATGTAACCCGAATCAGCGAGCCTTTCAAGAGCGCCAACCGTCGTTTCCACCCCGAGGATACAATCGTTGAGGTGGGCAGTGGCGAGAATAAAGTAAAAATCGGTGGCGGACACTTTGCCATTATGGCAGGTCCCTGCTCGGTGGAGTCGGAGGAGCAGATACTTACTATCGCCCGTGCCGTGAAGGAGTCGGGTGCAAATATTCTGCGTGGCGGTGCCTTCAAGCCCCGTACCTCGCCCTACGATTTCCAGGGCTTGCGTGCCGAGGGTTTGCAGCTTCTGCTCAAGGCTCGCGAGGTGACAGGTCTTCCCATTGTAACCGAGATTATGAGCGCGGCACACCTCGACCTCTTTGCCGACGTGGATATCATTCAGGTAGGCGCCCGCAATATGCAGAACTTTGAGCTTCTCAAAGAGCTCGGACGCTCTAAAAAGCCCATCCTCCTGAAACGCGGTCTCTCGGCCACCCTCAAGGAACTTCTTATGAGCGCCGAATATATTATGTCGGAGGGTAACGAGCAGGTGATGCTCTGCGAGCGCGGAATACGTAGCTACGACAACTACACCCGTAACGTGCTCGACCTTGCCGCCGTGCCCGTGCTTCACGGTCTCACCCACCTCCCCGTGGTTGTAGATCCCAGCCACGCCACAGGCGTTTCGCGTCTTGTGCGTCCTATGGCCTGTGCAGCCTGTGCTTCGGGTGCCGACGGTCTCATCATCGAGGTACACAACGACCCCGCGCACGCATTGTGCGACGGCGCGCAGTCGCTCACCCCTGCACAGTTCGACGAGGTGGCATCGCGCGTGAGAGAGATACGCAGTATAATGCACTAAAAAACAGCTGTTATGAAGGTTGGAGTTGTAGGATTGGGACTTATAGGAGGCTCGGTTGCAAAGGCTTACAAAGTGGCCGGGCACACCGTGTATGGCTGCGACACAGACAACGCCGTGCAGGGTTATGCGAAGCTCGAGGGCACCATCGACAAGGAACTCACACCCAAGAGTATGGCGCATTGCGACCTCATCATCCTTGCCGCCACACCCGTGGCCGTGAGGGGGTATCTCGAGGCCAACGCTTCGCACATCCCCTCGTCGGCACTTGTGCTCGACTTTTGCGGCACCAAGCGCGCGGTGTGCTCTGTGGGCTTTGCCCTTGCAGCGCAGCACGGCTTTACCTTTGTGGGAGGTCACCCTATGGCCGGAACACAATACTCGGGTTATAAATATTCACGTCCCAATATGTTTGCAGGCGCATCGTTTATTATGGTGCCCCCCGTGCACGACGACATAGTTCTGCTCGACAGAGTGAAACAGTCGCTTGCACCGCTTGAGTTCAAGAAATATATTGTGACAACGGCCGAGTTCCACGACCGTATGATTGCCTACACATCGCAGATGTGCCACGTGGTCTCCAACGCCTTTGTAAAAAGCCCCTCGGCGCAGTATCACAAAGGGTACAGCGCGGGCAGTTTCCGCGATTTTACCCGCGTGTCGCGCCTCAACGAGAAAATGTGGACAGAGCTCTTCCTCGAGAACAGCGAAAACCTCATTGCAGAACTTGATTTATTGATTAACTCCCTGGAGCAATACCGCGAGGCCATAGCAGGCGGCGACGCCGACGCTTTGTGCTCACTGTTGCGCGAGGGACGTGTAGCCAAAGAAAATATAGAATAGTATGTCGCACAAAACCATTCGAGTGACCGCTTCGCGCAGTTACGACATATACATAGGCGAGAATATCCTCCCGCAGATAGGGGAGTTTATTCGTCCTTTGGTGGGCGAGTGCCGCGTGGCGCTGCTCACCGACAGTAATGTCGATGCCCTCTACGGCAATGCCATAACAGGCTATCTTCAGGCGGCAGGTTATGCGGCTTCAAAGTTTGTAATCCCTGCGGGCGAGGCATCGAAGAACGCCGAGAATCTCCTTGCGTTCCTCAACTATCTTGCCTGCGAGCAACTCACACGCAGCGACGTTATCATTGCGTTTGGCGGCGGAGTGGTGGGCGACCTTGGCGGTCTCTCGGCATCGCTCTATCTGCGTGGAATAAAATATATACAGGTGCCCACAACGCTGCTTGCCGCGGTCGATAGCTCTGTAGGCGGAAAGACCGCCATAGATATCCCCGCAGGAAAAAATCTTGTGGGCAGCTTCTATCAGCCCTCACTTGTGTGCTGCGACACAAAGCTGATGGACACCCTCCCCACAGAGATTTACCGCGATGGCTGTGCCGAGGTTATAAAATATGGCGTTATACTCGACAAAGAACTCTACTGCACCTTGCAGAATATTCCCTTTGAGAGGAGCAGCGTGGTGGCGCGTTGCGTTGAAATAAAGCGCGATGTGGTGCAGCAGGACGAGTTTGACAACGGCCTGCGCGGCCTCCTGAATTTCGGACACACATTTGGCCACGCGATAGAAAAATTGAGTAACTTTGCCGTGTCACACGGCGAGGCTGTGGCAAAGGGTATGGTAATTGCTGCCAAGATAGCCCCTCTGTGCGGCCTTTGCGATATATGCGACGAACTGTCGGCGCTGCTTGTGCGCTACGGCTTCGACATAGAGTGTCGCTATTCGGCTGCCGAGATGTACGCCTCCATCTTGTCCGACAAAAAACGTCGAGGCGGAAATATCACAATAGTTCTTCCGCGTGCGGTGGGCGACTGCGCCCTTGTGACCGTCACTCTCGAGGAACTCGAAGATTTGTTGAACAAAGTAATAGACTGATATATGGATAGACGCGTGAACGGGATATTGCAGGGAGCGGTTGTGCCGCCCCCCTCAAAGTCACAGGCTCACCGTCTGCTCATCTGTGCGGCGTTGGGAAAGAGCCCCTGCACCATTGCGTGCAGCAGTGTCAATGACGACATTCTGGCTACGATGCGCTCGCTCAACGCTCTCGGTGCCGATATAAAATATGAGTCGGGCATCTTCACTGTGCGCCCCGTAAAAGTGTGCAAGGGTGGTTGTCTCGACTGTGGCGAGAGCGGTTCCACACTGCGTTTCCTTATGTCGGTGGCGGCAGCCCTCGGCGCCGATGCCACTTTTGTGGGCGGCGGCAAACTGCCCGAGCGTCCTATGGGCGACCTTTGCAAGGTGCTGCAGGAGCACGGCGTTTCGCTTAAAAAACATATCGAGGGGCTCGAGCTTCCTATAACGTGCACAGGCACGTTGCAGGGCGGCGACTACAAACTGCCGGGTAACCTCTCGTCGCAGTATCTCACAGGCTTGCTTTTTGCCCTTCCTATGGCCGAGCGAGACAGCGTTATAGAGATTGTGGGGGGCCTCACAAGTGCCTCGTATGTCGATATGACCATCGACGCACTGCGCCTTGCAGGTATATCGGTGCGCCGCTGTGGCGACACCTTCGTTGTGCCGGGTGCACAGCAGTATGCTCTGCCGGGCGATATAGCCGTGGAGGGCGACTGGTCGTCGGCCGCCTTCTGGATTGTGGCGGGTGTCATAGGTAAGAAACCTGTTGTGGTGCGCGGAATGAACCCCTCGTCGTTGCAGGGCGACCTTGCAATCATCGACCACCTGCGCTCTATGGGCGCCTACATCGATACAACCCCCGAGGGCATCGTGGCTATGCCCTCGCAGCTCTTCGGTGCCGAGCTCGACTGCGCCGACACCCCCGACCTCGTTCCCATACTCTCCGTGGCTGCCGCTGCGGCACAGGGCGAGACGCTCTTTACCAATGTGGGGCGTCTGCGTTTCAAGGAGAGCGACCGTCTTGCGGCTATGAAAGCCGTGCTTGCCTCGTTTGGCATAGCCTCGTTGATAGGCGAGGACACCTTCACCGTAGTAGGTGGCGAGCCCGTTGCGCAGAGCGAAGTGGAGAGCTTTGGCGACCATCGTATCGCAATGTCGGCAGCCGTAATGTCTACTGTGGCACAGGGTGTCACCACCATAAAAGGTGCCGAGTGCGTTGCAAAATCTTATCCCTCGTTCTTTGAGGATTTTGCCGCCTTGGGCGGTAAGGAATTTTATATATAAGTCACTCGTGTAAATTATTTTTTCGTTTAGTAAAATATAAAATTATATAGTCCTATGAACTTGGATGAATTGCGTAAACAGATAGATGATATAGATACCGCGATGTGCGACCTCTTCGCAAAGCGTATGAAGGTTGTAAGCGAGGTTGCCCAATACAAAAAGGAGAATAATATGCCTGTGTATCACCCCTCGCGTGCGAGAGCGGTGCTTCACAACGTGTCGAAGCGTCTCGGCCCCGAATATGAGGGCTACGGCCGCACACTCTACCGCACAATCTTCGACTTGAGCGAGTCGTTTGAGACACGTCTCCTGTCGGCGGGTACCGACTTCTACGACAGAATAAAGGCCATTACCTCGGTACCTCCCCAGCCCTTCCCCAAGCGTGCCTCGGTGGCTTGTGCAGGCTGTGAGGGTTCTTATGCTCACCTCGCATCGGAGCGCCTCTTCGACCTCCCCGAGATTATGTATATGAACGGCTTCGAGAGTGTATTCAAGGCGGTGAGTAGCGGCCTGTGCGAGTATGGAGTGTTGCCTATCGAGAACTCTATCGCAGGTTCGGTGAACGCGATATACGACCTCCTCTCCGATTACAATGTGAGCATCGTGCGCAGTGTGCGTCTCAAGGTGGAGCACGCTCTCCTGGGCGTTCCCGGAGCAAAACTCTCCGAGATACGCGAGATTTATTCACATCAGCAGGCTATCAGCCAGTGCTCCGAGTTCCTCTCTACACTCAAGAACGTGCGTGTGATTGCGGTTGAAAACACCGCCGAGGCTGCCCGTATGGTTGCCGAGAAGGGCGACCGCACCGTGGCATCGCTCTCTTCGCGCCTCTGTGCCGAGCTCTATCAGATGCAGGTTATACAGCCGTCGGTGCAGAACCGCGACAATAACTACACACGTTTCATCTGCATCGCCAAGGAGCCCAAGATGTACTCGGGAGCCGACCGCACCAGTGTTATGATAAACCTCCCCAACCGCCCCGGAACACTCTTCCGCATATTGTCGCGTTTCAACGCTACAGGCGTGAACCTCCTCAAGCTCGAGAGCCGTCAGATACCCGAGCGCGAGTTCGAGTACCGCTTCTACTTCGACATTGAGGCGTCGGTCTACAGCACAGAGTTCCTCTCGCTTATGTGTGAGTTGCAGGAGTGTGGCGAGCAGTTCAAATACTTCGGTACATACGCCGAAATAATTTAATTTGTGCTATGAAGATACTTGTAATTAACGGTCCCAATCTCAATATGCTCGGTTTGCGCGAGCCCGCCCTTTACGGCGCGCAGACCTTTGAGGCTCTGCAGCAGCTTGTGCGCAGCGAGGCAGCCCGCCTCGGCGTGGAGGTGGAGCTCTTTCAGTCGAACCACGAGGGGGCTATCGTAGATGCCATACAGGCTGCCTATGGCGTGTGCGACGGCATACTCATAAACCCTGCGGCATACACCCACACAAGTGTCGCCATTCTCGACGCACTCAAGGCTGTGGCGCTGCCCACGGTCGAGGTGCACCTCACCGACATCTCCAACCGTGAGGAGTTCCGCCGCTTTTCCTATGTGTCGCTCTATGCGCAAAAGACCATCTGCGGCAAGGGCTTCGACGGCTACAAAGAAGGGCTTGAATACCTTGCTTCCCTGCTTTGACAAGATAACCAGCGACGGGCAACCATTTAACGGTTGCCCGTCGCTGGTTTTTTGTTATAAAAGTGTATCTTTACGGCAAAACAGCGATATATGAAGATATTCCCCACAGCCTGTATCAAGCGCATCGATGCTTACACCATAGAACACGAGCCCATCCCCTCGCTTCTGCTTATGGAGCGTGCGGCCTCGGTGCTCACAAAGGCTATACGCCGACACTTTCCGCAGGGTTCCTTTGCCATCTTTGCGGGAGCGGGAAACAACGGCGGCGACGCCCTTGCCGTGGCTCGTATGCTTGCCGTGGCAGGTCGCAAGGTAGATGTGTGGCTTGTAGCCCCCGGCGGGCGTCTCTCACCCGACTGCGAGGCCAACCGTGAGTCGTTGCAGGCTATGGCCCTGGGTGGTCTTATGCCCGTGACGCTGAATATAGTGGAGGAGGGCTTTGCAGCGCCCTCCCTCGCGCCCGATGTAATAGTCGTAGAAGGTCTTTTCGGCAGCGGGCTAAACAGGCCTGTCACAGGGCTTGCGGCCGAGGTTATACGTCACATAAACAGCCTGCCCAACGAGGTGGTGGCGATAGATATCCCCTCGGGGCTTATGGGCGAGGACAACGGCTGCAATATCCCCGAAAATATAATCCGTGCATCGCTCACCCTCACCCTGCAATTCCCCAAGCTCGCTATGCTCTTTGCCGAGAACGCACCCTATGTGGGCCGTTTCGAGGTGCTCGACATAGGCTTGAGCAGGGAGGCTGTGCAGCTTGAGCCCTCTCCCTACAGCACAACAGATACCTGCGATGTGGCGTCTCTTGTGGAAAAGCGCCCAAGGCACGCACACAAGGGTACCTTTGGGCGGCTGCTTCTTGTGGCGGGCAGCGAGGGTATGGCCGGGGCCTCTGTCCTGGCTGCGCGTGCGGCGCTGCGCTCGGGGGTGGGGCTGCTCACCATAGCTCTTCCCGCAGGAAATAACGATATTCTGCAGCGCACCGTCCCCGAGGCTATGACTCTGCCCGATGCCTGCACCACGCATATATCCCACCCCGTCGATACCGCGCGTTACACTGCGGTGGCCGTGGGGCCGGGGCTTGCGCAACACCCCGACACCGAGAAGGCTCTCCTGCAGCTCATAGAGCGCTGCACTGTGCCTATGATTGTGGACGCCGACGCGCTCAATATCCTGTCGCGCAATAAAGAGTATCTCTCACGCCTGCCACGGGGAAGCGTCATAACCCCTCATATAGGGGAACTTGAGCGTCTCGTAGGCAAGTGTGGCAACTCCTTCGAGCGCCTGCAACGGGCTGTGGAGCTTGCGCGGGAAAATAACATCTGTGTGGTGCTCAAAGGGGCTTATACCGCGGTGGTGACACCGCAGGGCTGCAGCTCTTTCAATTGCAGCGGTAACGCGGGTATGGCAACGGGAGGCAGCGGCGATGTGCTCACGGGTGTCGTTGCGGCTCTGCTTGCGCGAGGCTTTGCTGTGGCCGATGCGGCCCGTCTGGGCGTCTACGTCCACGGAGCGGCAGGCGACCTTGCCGCCGAGAAAATGGGCGAGACGGCTCTCATTGCAAGCGACATTGTAGATGCTCTGCCCCGCAGTTGGCAGAATCTCGAAACCCTCTCGGCCGAAAGACGGTAAAAAGTATTACCTTTGCAGCGAAAATATTTATATACTACGATGAATCTCCGACAAATTCTGCGCGACTGGTCGCTGCCCATAGCTATGATAGGCGGTGTGGCGATGTACCTGCTCTATGTAAATATACCGCTCTTCGACTCCACGCACGCCCTTGCAGCCGATGTGATATCTCTTTTGCAGCCGCTGCTCATCTTCTCGATGCTCTTTGTCACCTTCTGCAAGATACGTTACAAAGAGCTCAAACCCCGTGTGTGGCATTTTATCCTGCTTGCCTTTCAGGTGGGGCTCTTTGCGCTCATATCCTCGTCGATAGCTTTTTTCAGCGATATGCCGTCGGGGGTGCGCGTGCTTCTCGAGGCGGCTATGCTCTGCCTGCTGTGCCCCACGGCAACTGCCGCCGCTGTAATCACAGCCAAGCTGGGCGGCAGCGCAGCGTCGCTCATCTCCTATACAATGCTCATAAATGTGGCGGTGGCGCTCTTTGCCCCCCTTTTCCTCGCCTTTTCGCATCCCGTGGAGGGTGGCTCTCTCCTCTCATCCTTCCTTCTCATATTGGGCAAGGTGTTTCCCCTGCTTCTCCTGCCCCTGCTGTGTGCCGAGCTGCTGCGTAAGTTCGTGCCACGTCTGCACGGCCTGCTTGTGGAGAAAGGGCGTAACCTACCCTTTTATCTGTGGCTTGTGGCACTGTCGCTTGCCATTGCAATGACTTCGCGCGCCATCGCAAACAGCGATATATCCCTCCTTGTTATGGCGGGTATAGCCGTTGTGTCGCTCATCTGCTGCCTTGTGCAGTTTGCTGTGGGCCGATGGGTAGGTGCCCGCTACAGCGAGCGCATCACGGGCGGTCAGGCTCTGGGGCAGAAAAACACCGTCTTTGCCATTTGGCTTGCCTACACCTTTCTCACGCCCGTCACAGCTATAGCGGGCGGTTTCTACTCGCTGTGGCATAATATCGTGAACACACGGCAGATGTATAGGCACAACCACAAAAAAGTATGAAACTCATTTCGTACAATATCGCCAACTATTCTCAAGATAAGATAGATACTCTTTTAAAGTGGAATGCGGCTTTCAGTGACCACCACGCGCAGGAGATTGTAATATAATTTACGGGCTCAACTGTTTAAGTTGAGCCCGTAAAATTAATAATTAGCAGTCTTGGATTATCTCTTCACAAAGTTGAAGCTCTTGAAGTAAACCTGCACCTCTTGTCCGCTGATGTTTGTCACACGCAGCGCGCTGGCAGTCATACCTCCAAGTTCGTTTCCTATGTGTATAACAGGAATGTTCTATGAGTAGTGGAGCAGTGAAACCTCGCGCCAGTTGCCGTTTACAAGCAGCTTGAATTTAAGTAATAAATCCTTTTGTTATTGCGCCTTGTGCATTTGCTCATTATATATGTATACTTTTCTTTGTTTGTCCATTATAAATGTTTGTTCAATGGGAAAAAAGTGATTATCTTCAATCTCTTCTGTCGCAAAATCGGCGTTAGCTCTTTGTACCACTGCGTGTCCTTTAACTTTACCATTGCTTATAAAAAGAATGGTTGAAGAGGATTCGTTATATATGGCGCTTTCGCAGAAACTCCTTAATTTTTTAGACATATCGAGATTTGCAAATTCCTGTTTTTTTGTATAATAGTATGGTGTTAATATGAATATACTATCATATTTTTCCTCGCAAAAATCTCCTATAGTGAAAACTTGCTCAACTTCTTGTCGCTCAAGAGATAGTTTGAGCTCTGCTTCGGTACTAACTTTGCAGTTTGTAAATAAAAAAGTTGCAAGAAATGTGATAATAAGTAGGTTATAGGCCGAGTTGTAGTTTTCCATTGTTTGCTGCTTTTATAATGTAATTAAATAATTCATCTTCACTCCACCCATTTATAATTGCTTGGTTGCCCAGATAATACCCTACAGCATTGTTGTATAAATCCATAGCTTTTTCTTTAGGGGCGTTCCTGGGGAATTCTTCGTGAGCATCTCCAAATTCTTTAGCAGTGGGGGAGTTTAATCCTGCGGCTATTTGGTTTAATGCACTCCAATAGCAATGCCTCTTCAAAGATACCGGCATCTTTACTCTTGTTTTGTAAAAATCGATTCATTTCTATAGATTTATATTACAGCGACAAAAGTATAATGCGAATATAACGCCTATGTTGCTAAAATGCTAATTTCTGCAATAAAAAAACGCCAAGCAATCACTTGGCGTTTTTTATGGTTAATATTTATCTGTGAGATTATCTCTTCACAAAGTTGAAACTCTTGAAGTAAACCTGCAACTCCTGTCCGCTGATGTTTGTCACACGCAGTGCGCTGGCTGTCATACCTCCAAGCTCGTTGCCTGTGTGTATAACAGGGTCGTTGTCTGAATAGTGGAGCAGTGAAACCTCGCGCCAGTTGCCGTTCACAAGCAGCTCGAGTTTGAAGTTCTTTGCCACGCCGTTCACGCCGAAGTTGAAGTCCATACCCTGGAAGGTGATGGCACGGTCGCTTTCAATGACAAACTCACCGCCTGCCTGCCAGTTGATAACCTCGAGTGCGGGAGTGACCTTCACGTCGCTGCCACGCACGCTCACGGGGAGCAGTGCAAGCTGCTTCACGGTCGATTTGTTCTTGAAGGGGTTGTAGTCGGCCGATGTCTCGAGCTGTGTGTCGTTTATCTCGTTGTACTTTGCAGTAGCCTGCGCAAAGAGTGTCTGTATAGTGGGCAGAAGTACCTTTGTACCGAGCTTTGTACCAGTCTGGTAGGGGTGCAACATTTTCTTGTCGTTCTCGTTGTTATACATCTGCTTGCTCAATGCGCGTGCCTGTGCATAGAGATTCTCAAAGTTCAGGAACGAGAAGTCCTTTGTCTTCTTCTCGGCAGCAGCCGTCATATCACAAATAGTGATACCGTAGTCGGCAAGGAGCTTGCCCTGCAAGAGCCAGGGACGCAGCTCGTGAATGAGCTGGGGGTTCTTCTCGTCTACAAGCAAGAGGTCGCAAGCGAGCTTCAACTCTTTGCACTTCTGTGCAAGAGCCTCTATAGCCTCTTTGTCACCTTTGATTGCAGCGTCGGCAATGGGTTTGAGCTCGTCACCCTCTTCGCGGCGGAATCCGTGTCCGTTGGGGCCGAGGTCTTTGTTATAAAGAGCAAAGGTCTCGAGTGCCTTGTAGTTTGTGGGCAAAATCTTGCGCAAGCTCTTCTGCCAGTTCTCCTGGTAGTTGTATGCCTCCATATTCCAGCAGTAGTCGGCGATGCCGTAGAGAGAAATTTTTGATGTCTCGGCATACTCCATAGGGTTGCTCACAAAGCCCGATACAAGGGGAGCGATGTCGAGGCCGTTGCCATAGAGGGGGCCCATAAGCATATGGTCGCGCACAAAGTCGTTTACGGGGAAGTTGAGCCAGATGTAGGCCTTGCGCTGTATGCGCTCGTTAATCCACTCCATTGTGCCCTTGTCGATGCAGGCTACTACAGAGTTTCCTGTCCACATAATCTCGATGCCCTGGTTCATAGTTGAACCCAGAGTGCGCAGGTAACCCTTTGCCTCGTTGGCCCAGCTGCGGTTGTACTCGGTGGGGCACATAATGAGGGGTGCCACATCTTTCTTCTTTTGAATGAAGTTGTCGTCTACATAGTTGAGGAGCTCGGCCTGTTTATCGGCTTTTGTGCCCTCGCCCCAGATGTCGTCAAAGAACACTGCAAACGCACGCACGCCAAGCTCGTACATCTTTTCGAGCTTCGCTACAAGAGCGTCGCGGTCTTCTGTAGTCCATTTTATATCTACGCCCGGGTGTATAGCCCAGTAGAAGTTTACATAGTTTTTCTTGGCAACCTCCACTAGCTCGGCGATGCGTTTGGCCTCTGCCTCGGGGTAGGGAACGCGCCATTTGTCGCGGTGCCAGGGGTCGTCTTTGGGGCCGTAGATGTACACGTTCATCTTGTTTTTGCCATAGAACTCGAGCTGGCTCAAACGTGCCTCGTGGCTCCAGGGTGTGCCGTAGAAGCCCTCTACAGTACCGCGGAAGGGTACATCGGGCCAGTCGGCAAAGGCTACCTCGCTGTATGTGCCGCCCTCAATCTCCTGCAACAGAGTCTGCACGCCATAGTAAAGACCGCGCTCGTCGCTACCTGCGATAACTATGCCATCCTGTGAAATTTTAATGTAGTAACCCTCGGCCTGTGCGGGGATGTACTTTTTGTACTTTTTAACCTCTTTGTCGCCCTTTACACCCAAAGTAACTTTGTACTTCTGCTTGGGGGCAATCTCGGGCTTTGCCTCCTTGAGTGTCTCGCCTATGTAGCCCGACACATATTTGTCGTTGCCTACAATTGTCCACTTGGCGGGGATGTCGTAGCTAACTTCTGAAGGAGCCCAAAGAATTTTTTTTCTTCTGGGATTCTGGTCCCACCAGCCAGCCTGCACTGTGCATAATGCGGCTATAAGCAAAATGCCTAAAGTTAAGATTCTCTTGTTCATAGTCGTTTGTTTTTATGTTTAGAAATTATATTTGAGCATAGCGCAAACACGGTGATTGGTCACAGCGTGTGTGCCGTCGATGCGGTATCTGCTGTCGGCCGTGCCGTAGTTCACGGTTGTGGGGTTATACTCTACACCTATCTGCATTGCGTTGTGTGTGTAGAGGATGCTGGGAGCCACACGCCATATATAGCCTGCGTTCTCCTTGCCGCGCATATATTTGGCGCCCACGATTTCGTCCTCGCAGCCGAGGTTCTTTGTGTAGCCTGCAAAGAGGCAGTATGTGAGCGAGCCTTTCTTCAAGTTCTGCTTGTAGGTGATGTCCACCCAGCCGGCTATGCTGCGCAGTGAAGAATACTCCTGCTCGCCGTTGTCTTTTATCTTTGTGACAGCGTAACCGCTTATCATAGAGAGGTGCGCGGCATTCTCGGCGTATGTGACACGTCCTTTTATGCCCCAGTTACCATCTTTGTACGAAGCAAATATTGTGGGCGACACCGATGCGATGCTCTCGTCTACCTTCAGTTTGTTAATAAGTTTGCCACCTGCAACCTCTGCTGTAAATGTGCGGGGTTTAAGGGTGAGAAGGTCTACACCTGCACCAGCCTGGAATTTCTTGCCCTTGTACATAAGCTGCAAGTAAATCTCGGGTACCACAGCGTCGCGTGCATAGTCGAAACTGCTGGTCGATTTTCCATAGTCTTCGGCTTTTGAGCTGGGGCCGTTCGATGTGTACTGGTACTGATAGAGCGCTGTTGCGGTGAGGGTATATTTGCCGCGGTAGTAGTTGTAACGCACCTGCGGTGTGCGGCTGAAGGGGGTGAAGGGCGCTCCTGTCTCGAGTGTGAACACGTCGGGCATCATATCTCCCATCATAGGGTGCCAAGCCTGTCCCACAAGCACATCCTGTTTCTCCCACGCCATCTTTGCGTATGCCTGACGTATGCGCAGCACTGTGTTGCTTGTGCCGAAGCCTGCAAAGTCCGCCTCAATTTTTGCCGATGTGCCTGCGCCCAAGAACTCGGGGCCTGTGATATTGAGTCCCAAGCGTGTGGTTATGCTCAAAAGCATCATATTTGGCTTCTGGTTCAGGTCGTCGCCGTTTATATCCTTGCTCTCGTCGAGCGGCATATAGTAGAACTGCTCGCTGTTCGAGGTGTAGCTGTCGCGTGTGTCGAAGCAGGCGTAATTTCTAATGAAACCATAAGGCTTTATGGTTATCTTCTTCTCCTGTGCATAGCCGCCCAACGCAAAGCCGATGAGTGCGGCAAATAAAAATATTTTCTTCATAAGTAATATGTTGTATGTTTTTTATCAACCAAAAAATCCAGCCTTGCCCACGGCTATTATAAGAGTGTATCCCAAAATAAGTGAGATTACACCAAGCAAGAGGCCCACGCGCAGCATCTGCGACGATTTTATAAGTCCTGTAGAGTGGGCTATGGCATTGGGCGGTGTGCTTATGGGCAGAGACATCGCAAAAGAGGCCGACAGCGCAACGCCTATGAGCAGCGTGCCTATTCCTCCATACGCGCCGAGCGCAGGGCCCATTCCGCGTCCCACGGCGGCAAGTATAGGTACCATAAGTGCCGTGGCCGCCGAGTTTGAAATAAATGTCGATAGTAGCCAGCAGATTATTCCGCCACCTATCATAATCAACATCACAGGCCACTCGCTAAAGGGAATCGCATTCACAAGGGTGCTTGCAAGGCCGGTCTTGTCCATTGCCACGCCCAGTGCAAAACCTCCTGCCACCATCCACAAGCAGGCCCAGTCGATATCTTTGAGGTCTTTCGACTTTATAATTCGTGTCAATGAGAACACACCCACGGGTATAAGTGCCACCACGTATGAGTTTATTCCCACAAGCTTCTCAAACATCCACAAGAAGATTGTTACGGCCAAAGTAGCGTAAATAACATTTGTGCGCCAGCCGCTCTTTGCTCCGCCGTCTATGCGCAGGTGTATCTCTTTGGCTGTGAAGGGGTGGAAGATGCGCAGCAGCACCCACGCAATAATGAGGATTGTGAGCATAAGGGGTGTCATTATAAGCATCCACTCACCGAATCCAATGCCCAAGTTAAGCCCCGCGGTGTCGTTAAGATATCCGAGTGCTATGCCGTTGGGCGGTGTGCCGATGGGGGTAGCTATACCGCCGATATTTGCTCCGATGGGGATGGCAAGGGCAAGCGCAGCGCAGCCTTTCTCCTCCTTGGGCAACGACTTGAGCACAGGGGCAAGGAAAGTGAGCATCATAGCTGCAGTGGCTGTGTTACTCACAAACATAGAGAAGAAGGCTGTTACAAGCATAAAGCCGAACAGCACAACCGAAGGTCTTGAACCAAAGGGGCGTAACATCGCACGTGCAAGAGTTATATCGACACCGCTCTTCGATGCTACCATCGCAAGCACAAAACCACCCATAAAAAGCATAATTGTCGGGTCGGCAAAGGTGTACATAATAGTCTTGTAGCTCACCAGTTGGCTGCGGCTCACCTCGTCGAGCCCGCTTATGAGCGGTGTTATCGCGCTGTTCGAAATTGTGAGTAGCGAAATCACAATAATGAGCAGCGAGGTAGTCCAAGCAGGCACAGCCTCCTGTATCCACATAAGCGCGGCCCACACAAATATGGCAATTACACGCTGCTGTATCACGGTGAGCCCCTCGATGTGGAATACCTCCGTGGGTAAAGTTGCCAGAATAAGTGCCAGCACCGACACCGCAATCACTTTAATATATCTGCTGTAACGCTTGAAAAATCTCTGCACACAGTTTTTGTTTTGTGCTGTTTCCATAGTTTGTCGCCTCTTTTTTTGTTTGTTTTATGGTTAGCGTCTGCTAAACTACTTTAAATTATTTAAAGTATCAAAAAAGAGGGCTTTTATTTGCGTGTGCAGTCGATAATTTGGCAATCTTTTTTGTTTATCCGGTGACAGAATAATGTGTAACGGTGTAACCCACCCTTGAAATGCTTTTTTATATGGCTATAGAACATTTGACAAAAAAGGAGTTCCTTGCCAAGGTGGCCAAGGCCGGCTCCGCTCCCGGTAGTTTTGTTTTTTTGGGCGACAAGGCGGCTGTAATCGACTTTTACGCCGACTGGTGCCCGCCTTGCAATGCCCTTGCGCCCATCTTTGCGGAACTTGCCGGTGAATACGATGAAAAGGTTGATTTTTACAAGGTGAACGTGGACGAGGAGAATGAGCTTGCGGCTCTGTTTGACATACGCTCCATTCCCACACTCATACTCTTTGCTCGTGACGGACATTTGCAGCGTGTGGTGGGAGCTCTCGACAGGGCACACGTGAAGAGACTTGTGGAGGGGCTCCTGCCTGCCGAGACGCTGCTATAGCTCTATTGTGTCGCCCGTGGCAAAGAATGTCACCTGCGGCATCGTCTGCGCGAGCAGGCTCTTTGCCTTGTCGCAGGTGCAGTGCCCCGTGATTACCTTGCAGCGGGGGAAGTGCTCTTCCACCTCTCTTTTGAATGTGGCAACCTCGTGGGCGGTCTCTTCGCTCTCTACAAAGTGCAGGCCTCCCACAAAGGCATACACCTCGTTGCAGCCTGTGGCCTCGCAGCAGCTCTTCATTATATTCACGGCTCCGCGGTGCGAGCAGGGCGAAATAATTACAAGCCCCTTGGGTGTCTCTATGGTAAGCGACAGCTCGTGCACGAAATCGTCGGGTATGTCCTTGCCATCGACCTCTCTTGTGAGAAACCTGTTGCCGAGCGGGGTGGAGCACATCTCCTCGGCACATTGTACAGCCGTGACGCCTTGTGCCACGGCGGTTGTGCCGCCGAGCAACCTGAATCTCCCGGGGTACAGCTGTGGCAGCTCTCTGTCGCTGCTTATGGAGCGTCTGCCGCCACGCCTGGTGGAGTGAAATGCCCCCTCAAAGGCCTCTTTGTGCACATATATGGGCGCTTCGCTCTCTCGTAGAAAGGTGGCTGTGCCGCCGCAGTGGTCGTTGTGCCCGTGTGAGAGAAAAAGAAAGTCGGCTCTTTGGGGCTCTATGCCCATTGCGCGGGCATTTGCAGCGTATATGCCGCTCACCCCTGTGTCGCACAAAATATCCGGCCCGTCGCTCTCTATGTAGAGCGAGAGCCCGTGCTCTGCAATCAGCTGCGGGTGAGCCTGCGAGGGGGTGTTGTCTGTGAGGATGTGAATCTTCATAGGTCAAATGCCCCAGAAGGGGGCGCTGAAGCTCTTTTCTATCTCATCTTCTATGTCGTCGGGTAGGGAGGAGAAGAAATCGAGCGAGGTTATCGCCTCTATCTCATCTATGCTTTTTGCATACTCTTTCAGTTTTTTCTTGCCCGCCTTGTTTTTAAAGTAGAAACCCACGGCGCGCGGCTTGCCGTTGTAGTTGCTCAATACCACCTTGAAGAAAGCGTCGGGCACGGCCACACGGTTCTCGCCTATGGTCTTGTGCTTCTTTCCGTTAAAGACGGGGCCTGTCACAATCACAACCTCGCCGTACAGCTCGGCCTTGTCGCGGCACAGTTCCTCGAGCTTTTTCCACACGCCGCGGTTGAGGTTTTTGTTTTGTGGCGAGACGTTGCTCAAATAAAAGCTCTCTTCCATAGCCTCTTTGCTCCATTTCATATCGGCAGCGGGGGCAAGGTGCCCGCGGTCATACCCCGAATTCTTGTAGTCTTCGTCACAGGCCTGCGCGCCCTTCACCTGCGGGTCGCAACAAAAGCCGTCGTCGCGTTTCACGGTTCCCTGCACCTCCTCGTCGGTGAGGGTATATCCCACCCAGTTGGGGTTGCGCGTGTCGGTGTTATACGACACCGTGTAGCCTTTGTGCTTTATTATCTGGCTGTTTGTGCTTGTGGTGAAGAGGGGCGTGGCAAGGTCGTCACACGGCAGATGGTCGCCTGTCTCCTGTGGCAGGTATCGGCTCAACGCCGCGCCAAGCAGCGACACAATTATTATCACAGCCATCTTGCCGACTGCGCCCATTCCTTTTGAACTTCTCTTTTTATTCGTTTTTTTTGCCATATAGTCTCTTTAAACGATGAAAGACGGCGCGCCGTCTTTCATCTTGTTTTTCAGGCTTTTTTCAGTTTGTCGCCCTGTAGAATTATTTTGTAGCTCTTGCCTTTCTTTGTGCCGAACGAGAGGGTGCTGTCGCCATATCGCAGGTTGCAACGCTCTCCGTTCTTCGACCTCACCGTAATCTCTGCGGGTTTGTTGTCTGCCCATTTTATGTCGAGCTCGAAGCCTCCCTTTGCGCAGATTCCTTTAATTTCTCCGTCGCTCCACGCATCGGGCAGGGCGGGCAGAATGTGTATGAAGCCCATATGGCTCTGCATAAGCATCTCGGTGACGCCTGCCGTGCCTCCGAAGTTTCCGTCTATCTGGAAGGGGGCGTGTGTGTCCCATAGATTGTCGAGCGTTCCGTTCTTGAGCAGGTTGCCAAAGAGCGTATATGCGTGGTTTCCGTCGTGCAGGCGTGCCCACTGATTCAGTTTCCAGCCCATACTCCAGCCTGTTGCGCCGTCGCCGCGGTGTACGAGCACAATTCTCGAAGCCTCGGCAAGCAGGGGTGTGGTGACGGGCGAGATTGTGTGTCCGGGGTGCAGACCGAAGAGGTGGTTCACGTGACGGTGCTGGTCTTTGGGGTCGTCTATGTCTTTGCTCCACTCCATAAGCTGTCCGTAACGGCCTGTCTTGTAGGGCACGAGGTTGTCGAGCACGTTCTGCCACTCGGCACGGAGCTTCTTGTCGGTGCCCAAGGTCTTTGCCGCCTCAATGGCGTCGAGCAGAATCTCGCGCACTACGGCGTGCACAAATGTAGCTCCCTGGTCTATGGGGCCGTGCTCGGGCGATGTAGAGGGTGCCGCGGTGTAGCTGCCGTCCTCTCTCTTCCACAGGTAGTCGGTGGCAAATATGGCGCTGTTTTTTATAATCTCGTAGCCTGTCTCCTTGAGGAATTTTTTGTCGCGTGTGTAGTCGTAGTAGTCCCACACGTGTGTGGCGAGCCACGGGCCTGCCATAGGGTTGAAGTTCCACGACATATCCTGGCTTATGAGGGGCGCTGTGAATCCGAAGATATTGCTTGAAATGCTTGCGGTCCAGCCTCTTGCACCGAAATAGGATTTCGCTGTCACCTCACCCGGTTTAATTAGTGTCTTTATGAAATCGATAAGCGGCAGCACGCACTCGTCGAGGTTTGTGGCGCAGGCGGGCCAGTAGTTCATCTGCAGGTTTATGTTATTGTGGTAATCGACACGCCACGGGCCGTCTACATTGTTGTGCCACAAGCCCTGCAAGTTGGCGGGCATATTGCCTGGGCGCGAACTTGCTATGAGCAGGTAGCGTCCAAACTGGTAGTAGAGCTTCTCGAGCGCGTAGTCGGGCTTGCCGGTGCGGTAGCTCTTGAGACGCTTGGGGGTAGAGAGGTTTGCCACACCGGGGAACTCGAGTGTGGTGGGGCCGTTGGGGTTTATGTCGAGTTGCACGCGGTTGAAGAGTGCCGCGTAGTCGGCGTAGTGCTCTTTGTAAAGCTCGTCGTATCCTTTGGCGAGAGCTGCGTTTATCCACTCCTCGGTGGTGAGGTCGGGGTTCACGCCCACATAGGCCTTCGCGTCTTTGAAGTCGGGGGCGAAATTAATCTTGTAGTCGGTATCGGCGGTTATGTAGAAGATAACCTCGTCGGCCTCGTCAATGTGTATTCGTCCCTCCTTTACCTGTATTTTGCCGCCCTTTGTCACAGCCTTCACGCGCACGGTGTACTGCATACTGTTATTGTCGAGGCGTGCCTTGAAGACAAGTCCGTTGTCGCCGTCGCTCTCCATAGTGCCCTCCGATACGGGGTTTGGCTCATAGCTTAAAATGAGGTTCTGCGAGCCTCCCTTGCTTGCGCTGTATTTCACTGCAAGCACGTTGGCGGGGTACGATACAAAATATTTGCGTTCAAAGTCGATGCCGTCCTTGCGGTACTGCACCACAGCCAAAGCCGAGTCGAGCGAGAGAACGCGCTTGTAGTCGCCGAGCCCCACCATACTGTGCCCTGTCTCAATGTAGAACTCTCCCATTGTGGTGAAGTTACCAAATCGGAAGGGTTTTTCTCCGTAGTACTCATAAGATGCTGTGCTGTTGAAATTCTCGCGTGTGAGTTTCGCCGCCTTTGCATCGTCGCCCTCGGTGAAGGCCTTGCGTATATCATCGAGCAGGTGTGCCGACTGTTTGTTTACATTCCAGTAGTAGTCGGCGCCGCCCTCGGTGTTGGGGCCTCCGCGCCACAAGGTCTTTTCGTTGAAGGTAATGCGCTCGGCCTCCAGAGAACCGAGAATATTTGCGCCTATGCTTCCGTTACCTATGGGTAACGACTGCGACTCCCACTCCTGGTCGGCGTTGTAGGCTGCATCGCCTGCCCATTCGGGTTTGTTCTTGCCCTGCCACAGGTCGGGGCGTCCGCCATACCATATAGCGCGTCCTTTGAGGGTAGTGGGCTGGTCGAACCACACCGAGAGCCCGTTTGTGTAGTTTGTCTGCGCCTCGAGGGTGATAGCCAAGGCAATGCTTGCGATAGTTAAAAACAGTTTTTTCATATTTCTTAATATTATATTTGTCATACCAAAAGCGTGATAACTACTTGAATTATAATCACACGCAGGAAGATGCACACGGGGTACACCGTGGCGTAGGCTACGGCGGGGTTGTCGCTATCAATGGTCTCGTTGGCATAGTTGAGCGCCATAGGGTTTGCCATAGAACCGCACATTATACCTGTCACCGAGCCGAAGTCGAGTTTCTGCACGCGCAGAGCAATCGCTCCCATAAGAACGGTGGGTACAAAGGTTATCATAAGGCCAAGGAAGAGCCACAGGGCACCCTCGGGGCGTACCACGGTCTCAAAGAAATGAGCTCCTGCGTCGAGTCCCAGGCAGGCGAGGTAGAGGTTCAGTCCTATAGCTCGCAGCATCATATTTGCGCTCTGTGTGGTGTAGGTCACCATATGCAGGCGCGGGCCGAATGTGCCTATGAGAATTCCCATAAGTATGGGGCCGCCCGCGAGTCCCAGCTTCACTGGCAGCGCTACGCCGGGCACGGCAAAGGGTATGCTTCCCACCGCAAGTCCCAGAATAATTCCTATGAACACAGCTACGAGGTTTGGCTCGTAGAGGTTCTTCTCGGCGTTGCCGAGTATCTTCTCCACATTGTGAATATTTGGCGCCTCGCCCACCACCGTGAGCCTGTCGCCCATCTGCAGACGCAACTCGGGTGTTGCAAGCAGCTCCACGCCCGAGCGATACACACGGCTTATGTTTATGCCGTAGTTGTTTCGCAGGCGCAGCGACGAGAGTTTCTTTCCGTTTATCTCGGGACGTGTCACAAGTATAGACTGCGCTACGAGCTGGCTGTCTATTTTGTTCCAGTCGATGCTCTCCGAGTTCCAGTCTTTGTTTTCCTGCTCGCCGAATATTATGCGCAGCGCCTCGGTGTCCTCGGGTTTAGTTATAATGAGGAGAATGTCGTTCTGTCTCACCTTCTTATCGCCCGTGGGTATCATAACGTGGCCTCCGCGCCACAGGCGCGAAATTACAAATCGGTGCTGGCTGCCCGCGGCAATCTCGCTCACGCTTTTGTTGAAGATTCCGGGGTTTGTCACTCTGTAGCTCGCCACAAAGACATTCTTCTTGTGCTCCCCGTCGGGCTCTCTCAAGTCGCTCTTTATCACAAGGAAACGACGCAGAAAAAGCATAGCAAATATAACTCCCACCACGCCGAGCGGGTAGGTGAGCGCGCAGCTGAGTGCTGCACCGCTGCCGTCGAGCCCCATCTGGGTAAGTGTCTGCTGTGCGGCGGCAAGAGCGGGGGTGTTTGTGGTCGCTCCACACAGAATCCCCGACATATCGGCTATGGAGACACCGCAGGCATAGCTTGCCGCAATGGCAAGAGCCGTGCCTGTGAGCACCACACCGAGCGAGGGTAGCAGCAGCCTTGTGCCTTCGCGACGCATAGAACTGAAGAATCCCGGGCCCACCTGCAGGCCGAGCGCATAGACAAACAGCACAAGGCCGAACGATTCGGCATATTTGAGCATACGGCTGTCGATGCTCAATCCTATGTGTCCCGCAAAGATTCCGATAAAAAATACAAAGGTTATACCCAGTGAGATACCGCACACACGCACTTTTCCAAGCAATATTCCTATTGCCGAGATAATCGACAGCACAATTATCGCTTGCAGTGCCGAGTGTTCTATGAAGAGAGAATTAAATAATTCCATTTGGTCGCAATTTGTCGCCTATCTGCAAACATACGCAAAATAACTTTTATATGTCCACATTTTTTTGCAAAAAAGATTCCCTTGCAGGTAAAATCTCTCTTGCGGCGGCGTTGTGCGCCCGAAATGCGGTTTTTACTCCGCCTCGCGTATAGAAAAGCCGAGTGCCTCCACGGCTTTCACGGCCTCCTCTTTGTTGAACGAGCCCGTGACGGTTGTTCTGCCCGTGAGCAGGTCGGCCTCGGCGCTCTCCACGCCTTCTATGCCTTTGAGGGCTTTTTCCACGTTGGCCTTGCAGTGGTTGCAGGCCATACCCTCCACTTCGAACACACGGCTTGCGGCGCACGCTGTGCAGCTCTCTTCGTCGTGGCCGCAATTGCACTCGCCCTTGTGGCGGTAGCGCTGTACGAAGGCGTTTATGAGCAGTGCGAGCAGCACCACGCTGCAGGCTGTGTTAAAATAGTTTGTGTCGGCGTGGCAGTGCGAGTGTATTGTGGCAAGAGGCTTCAGGAACCACTCGCGGGGCAGCAGGTGATCTATCGCAAGGCCGAAGCAGACCGCTCCCGCCACAATGCTTCCGAGGTATATGGCAAGCGTGCGTCGCCCCATCACCTTGCTTATCACAAGCATAGAGGCTGCGTTTACTGCGGGCCCCGCCATAAGAAGCACCAGGGCGGTGCCGGGTGAGAGACCTTTGAGCATAAGAGCCACGGCTATGGGTATGGAGCCCGTGGCACACAGGTACATAGGGATTGCAAGGGTAAGCACCAGGAGCATACTCAAGAGGGAACTCTGTGCAAATATTTCAAAGAAAGAGCTTGGAACAAACACCGTGATGAGCCCCGCAATCACAAGGCCTGCCACAAGCCATTTGCCTATGTCCTGCATCATCTCCACAAAGGCATATCGCAGCGCGATGGCAATTCTTTGGGCGAAACTCTTTTTCTCCTCTTCGGCCTGCAGTCCGCTTTGAGCGGCGGGGCTTTCGCTTTCCTCGTGGGTGAGCTTCGACACAAGAAACCCGCCTGCAATTGCCGTGGCAATTGCCGCCAGCGGGCGCAGCAGTGCAAAGGGCAGTCCCATAAGCGAGTAGGTGGCAATTATAGAGTCGATACCTGTTTGCGGGGTAGATATAAGAAACGCCGTAGTTGCCCCTTTCGAAGCTCCCTCCTTGCGCAACGACATTGCCGTGGGTATCACACCGCAGGAGCAGAGCGGCAGGGGTATACCGAGCAGCGTGGCATTTGCGACCGAACGCAACGAGCCGCCACCGAGATATTTGCGGTAGAGGCTGTGAGGTACAAAGGCGTGCATTACGCCTGCAAGGAAAAATCCCAGCAGAATATATGGCGCCATCTGGTTCACAAGTTCAAAAATCTCTCTCATAGCTTGTCTTTTGTTTTTTACGCTGTAAAAGTAATGTTAAATTTCTACAATTCGGTTGCAAAAGCTCTGCTCTCTGCTCTGCTTTTTTAAATTTAGACTATTTTTGCAAGCAAAACACGTTTTTTTTGTCTGTGTTGCGCGGCTTTTATATGGAAACAAATAAACACGAATATTTATTGCGCGGGCACGGCGTGCGTCCCACGGCTCTGCGCCTGCTCATTGTGAAGGGCATCGAGGAATTTGGTGCCCCCTTCTCGCTCGACGAGCTCTATAGGCACTTTGCCACCATCGACCGCAGTACCATCTTTCGCACCCTCACCCTCTTCGAAGAAAAGCGGCTGCTGCACAGTTTCGAGGACGGCAGCGGCAAGCGCAAGTACTGTTTCTCGCAGGCACACGGGCATCACAGCGGCTCCACGCACCACATACACGCCACCTGCCGCGTCTGTGGCCGCACCTTCTGTGTCGCTCCGCTGTCGCCCCCTGTCGTGGATGCCCCCGACGGCTTTTGTGTAGAAAATGTCGATTTTATAATCACCAGAGTCTGTTCCTCCTGTCTGAATAGGTAAATTTTCACCCCTTTGCCAAGTGGCGTCACAGCTATTTCTGCGCTCTTTTTTTGCAGCATTTGCCTTTATTTAAGAAACTATAGCAATGGTTATTATATATAAAATTATATAATAAAATATTTAATAATCAATTTATTTGTATTACCTTTGCGGCATATTACAAGAATTGTGCAATAACGCTATCTATCTGATGGGGGCTTATGCCCCGGTGGGTAATACCATCAAACTTGGCGGTTTAAAGTAGAAAGAATAGTGATTGCGTCTCTCCACGCCTTCTAAAAGCGTGGAGTTGAGCGTGTGTGTATATATATGGGCTCGCCAAGGCCTCGTCGGTGGATAGTTATACTATCTGCCATTTTTTGTATTATGGATTCTATGCTCAAAAATGTTTAACCTATTAATAATTAAAGCTATGAAATCTATTTGCAAAAGATTTTTCTCTGTGGCGATGATGTTTCTGCTTGTGTGCGCTTATGCGCAGGCACAGGAGCAGACGGTTATGTTCCCGCAGAAGAAGCAACCCGGAGCAGCCTGCGTGAGCGCGTCGAACGGTGTGTACACACTATCGAACGACCTCTTTTCGGCGTCTTTCAAAGTTGTCAATGACACTTTGAGATTCAATGGCTGCGAGGCACTCGACCTCCTCCCCGGTACCGAGATTTTCAAGGTGCAGCTTGCCGACGGCACCGAGATTCCCGCATCACAGTTTGCCCTCGTGGGTAACGTGGCTATGGAAGACCTCACCGGTGACGCCGATGCGGTTAAGGCAGCCCGCCGTTTCAATGGTAAGCAGCTCGTTGCCACATTTGCTCACAGCAACGGTCTCGAGGTAGAGTGGCGTGCAGTGTTGCGCGACGGTTCACACTATCTGCGCACCGAACTGGATATCAGAAACACAGGCGATGCAGGTATCAATATGTACGGCATCACACCTATGATGTACACCGTGCAGAACCACGACGGCCAGAAGGCTCCCGCAGTAGTAGGTAACACACGCGGTGCAGTTATCGCCAGCGACAAACTCTTTGCAGGTCTCGAGACTCCTATGGGCTTGAACACCGCAGGTGAGGTAGGTGACCTCGAGTCGTTTGTCTTCAAAGCGTGGGACGGCGAAGCATCGTGGAGCTGGGAGCCCCAGATAAACGAAATCCCCGAGGCTATCACCTCTATGAGCCAGTATGGTTCGGGCAATGTTTACGGTTCACGTGGCTATCTCGTGTTCCGCCAGAAAGGTGAGCAGGTTATCTCGTTCAACTACACAGGTGGTAATAACAAATTGCAGATTCTCGGTGTGGACATCGTCGATGTAAATGGCAACATAATAAGCCACGACTACCACTACGGTTCTACAGGTTCTTCTCACTCAAACCGCGACTACACCATCAATATCCCCGAGGTAGGTGCATATATGGTGCGTTTCTTTGTCTCTAATAAAGGCGCAGGTGAGGGCTTCGGCAGCAGGGGTACCATCTCTTACAGCAAAAAAGTTACCATCCCCGGCTTCGTACACGACCTTGCATCTACAGCAACTCCCTATGTATCTCCCAAAGTGTCAGAGTATGTAGAGAGTGGCGGCGATGTGATAACAGGCGACAGAGTGTTTACTCTTGAGAGCGGTATGACATATTACATTGCCGCAAATGTAAAGAGCGGTAGCACTATGACAAAGTACAACTTGTACATCGATGAGAACGGTGCTCTCAAAGCTTCTGCGGCACTTCTCCAGGATAGCGCAAACTACAAATGGACACTCGAGGCCAACGGAAACGCTTGGTATCTGAAGAACGGTACAGGTAAATACCTCTCTTACAACCCCGGTGCAATAACAGCAGCCGACGAGCACTACAGCTTTGAGTTGCGCGACGATGCAGTGGTAAGCGAGTTCGGTGCGTTCTCACTCTACAACCCCACATCAAGCGGCGGTAAATATATGGTTATCAAGGTAGACGGTACTTCGTTCAATCAGAACGGCACAGCCCGCAACGACGGTCAGTGGTGCTCCGACTATGTATTTACAAAGTGCGTTACCACAGTTGGTTCTATCGACGCTTCAAATACCACAATGAGCGACAACTGGGTTGAGGCTTGGACAGGCTTCAACGACTGGAGCGGAAATCTCCCCGGCAGTACAACAAATCGTGGTACAAAGAAATACAAGGATACAGGCTACTACAATATGGGCTTGGGCCGTCTCGATGTCCTCTTCGACTACACAAGCGGCAGCCACGGTCTCTATGTACTCGGCGTGCAGGTTATCGATGTAGATGGCAACGTTGTGGCACAGGAGTTCAAAAACGGCTTCACAGGCTCAAACAGCACAGTTACATATAATGTATATGTTCCCGAGGCTGGTATCTACAAGTTGCGTTACATTACCGATTATATATATAACGACGGTCGCGTAACCAACGGTGAAATCACAGTTACATACAACGCAATTGAGGGTATTACAGCACAGCAGGGACTCACCAAGCAGTGGACTTCGTCTTGGACAGGCTTCAGCGTGTGGAACGAGGCTCCCGCCGACCTCAAGGCCTATAACAACTCAACCAGCAGCGAGACAACTCCCGCAAGCATACAGTACATCGACTACACCTACAGCATCAAGTCGGGTAAGCTCTCTGTTTCTTATGCATACACAGGCGGTAGCCACGGCTTGCATCCTATGGGCTTGGTATTGTACGACCTCAACGGCAATGTTCTCTCTACCGACTATCACGCAGGCTTTGCAGGTGGTCGCACTGTAAACGCTACCTACACAGTGAAGGTGCCCGAGACAGGCTTCTACAAGGTGAGACTCGTTGTAGACAAGAACAGCGGCGGTACCAATACCAACGGAAACATCACCTTCTCGCTCACCGAGATTCCTTCTCTCGGCAGCATCGACGACGATGAGATCATTTCGCAGACTTGGGCTCCCGCTACCTGGAAGACCATCTCGGCCGACGAGGTTCCCAACCGTATCAACGAGCTTGGTTGTACCGACGCCAATACCCGCGTAATCGAGCAGCAGATAACCATCAAGTCGGCCGGTACATTGAGCGTACTCTTCGACTACACAAGTGGTAATAACAAACTTCTGCCTATTGGTATCGATATCATCGACAATGTGGGCAACGTAGCTTTGGACGACTATCACTACGGCGAGACAGGAAACAGCGATGTGAATAATACCTACAAGATGAATGTCTTTGCACCCGGTACTTATACTATCCGTTTCTTCGCAAACAACGCCGAGAATATAAACTCTAACGGTAATATCACTATCTCTTTGAAGGTAGATTACACATTGCACCTCATTGCCCCCGCTACAACACCCATCACAGGTTTGTGGCGTCGTCAGGTAACTCTTGCATCAGGCACAGAGTGGAATGTAGCCTCTGTAGTGGGCCTCATTGCCCCTGGACAGGCTCGTCGTTCATTCCTTGCATACAGCGAGCGCGAGCGTGCAGTGCCCTGGCGTGCAGTTCCCATATACGTCTCTTGGTATGAGGTTAATATCAACCACAACAACTATGGTCCCGGTGAGGAGTACAAGAATATGACCGAGGAAGATTGTTTGCCCATTCTTGCCGAGTGGAAGACACAGCTCTTTGACAAGTACAACGAGGCTCCTTACGCATTTGTATGGGACGACGGCTGGGATGCTTATGGTGAGTGGAAGTTCCACACCGGTTTCCCCAACGGTTTCACTCGTATGGACTCTATCGGTCGTCTTATGGGCGCCGGCCAGGGTGCTTGGTTGGGCCCTGTAGGTGGTTACGGTACAAGCGGTGGCTATCGTCGTAGCTACTGGAACAGCGAGAACAGAGGTGGTATGAAGTTGAGTAACCCCAACTACTACAATGTATTTGTGACAGCTGTGACAAACCTTCTCCATAACTACGGTTACGACTTCCGCTTCTTTAAGTTCGACGGTATCAGCAGCTTGTTCTCTGCAACAGGTCCCGATATGTCTATTTCTTCGGGTGAGGAGGATGCCGAGGCTATTATTATGGCCGAGCGTGTATTGCGTAGCATCAAAGAGGATGTGTTCCTCAATACAACCGTAGGTACTTGGGCTTCTCCCTTCTGGTTCCAGTTTACCGATGCTGTATGGCGTCAGGAGAAGGACTACGGTACTACAGGTAACAACTCTAACGACCGTGAGAACTGGATTACATACCGCGACCGTCTCGTATATCAGAACTTTGTGCAGAACTCACCCTTGTGTCCCATCAACACCCTGATGACTCACGGATTTATGCTCACAGGTAACGCCGACAATAGCTCCGACACTAACCGTGGTGGATGGAACGCTTCGAGAAACATCGATTACAAGAACGTACTCAACGAGCTTCGTTGTGCCTTCGCTTGCGGTTCTGGTATGGTAGAGCTCTACAACGATTACGATCTTACAAACAGTATCAATAATGGTGCTCTTTGGGGCGACATCGCCGAGTGTATGAGATGGCAGCGCGACAACGCCGATGTACTCCCCGATATTCACTGGGTGGGCGGTAACCCCTGGACTGGTGTTAATTGTGAAATCTACGGTTGGGCTGCTTGGAATGCCAAGAAGGCTGTCCTCACATTGCGTAACGGTGCCAACGGCTCACAGAATATCAGACTCACTTTGCGTGAGGCTCTCGATATCCCCGACTATGTGAAGACAACCATCACCTTCGTACACACATTTGACGACCAGACTTCAGTGTCAGGCTTCAACGGTCTCCCCGTGAACACACCCATTGACATCGATGCAGAGCTCACAATCACTCTCCCCGGTTCATCGGTATTTGTTTTCGACGGTATCGACAACAGCGTTGAGGTGGAGACAGGCAAGTTCTACCGTCTCACCGACGGCGACAACAGCGTTACATCTGACGCTTCGGGCGAGACACTTGCTATGGATGCCAACGCCGACGTGAATTCAGTGTTCTACCTCAACGGCGACAGCGAGTTCATATCATTTGCCAACGGTAAGTTCCTGAACATCGACGGCAGCAACTGCGGCCTCGAGGTAGGTAGCACAGGCAACTGCGCTAACTTCCAGAAGGGTGCAACAGAGGGTACTGTGAAGGTTATGGTAACCGACAGCACTTATCTCCGCAGCAACACCACAAGCGTGGTAGCCGACGCAACAGGTAGCGACTGGACACTCGAGGAGGTTAAGGTGCTCCCCGTTAAGGTGGGTAGCGTAGGTTTCACTACTCTCTATACTCCCGTGGCTCTCGCAATCCCCGAGGGTGTTGAGGCATATATCGCAATCCGCAACGACGAGTACATCGACCTCACTGCACTCGAGGGTACAATCCCCGCCGAGACAGCTGTGGTTATTCAGGCTGCTGCAGGCACATACAACTTCGTTATAACAAACGATGTGGCACCTGTTGAGAATAACGTACTCATTGGAGGCGTTGAGACAATCGCTGCAAGCGAGGTTGAGAACCCCTTCACCTTGCAGACAGCGGCAGGCGAGCCTCTCGGTGTTGCAATGCGCAAGTACACCGGTACATACATCAACGGTTTCAAGATGTATATGAGCGTTACCGATGCAGTTGCAAGCGCGTTGTCATTCCGCTTCAGCGGTACAACCGACATTGTGGAGGTTGAGAACACTGCTGCCGATACCAAGGCTTATGACCTCTTCGGTCGTCCTGTAGAGGAGCCCGTCAAAGGCGTTTATGTAGTAAATGGTGAAAAAGTAATATATTAATAAATAAGATATTATGAAAAAGACATATATTTCTCCCTCGGCAGAGGTTACAAGAGTAGTTTGTGATGTTATTATGACAGCTGACAGCCAGCGTATCAAGATTGATATGGATAGCGAGGGCGGTAGCGAGCAGCTCGCCGGCGCAAAGCGTGGTCAGTGGGGCGACATCTGGAACAAGTAAGCCCTTTACGCTTAACAGAAAAAATCTCACTCACAGAACTCTGTGAGTGAGATTTTTTTATTTGGCCGCCTTTTGGTTAATCCTTGTAGAAACGGTTCTGGTCAAGGATGCGGTTATTGAACTTAACCACGTCGTACTTGAAATCGTCTATGGGGTTGATAAGGCTGTCGAACACCTCGATGTGTCCGCGGTGCTTCTTCTCCACGATATTCATATTCTCGTCTATTACAAAAGCAAATTTATTGCTATTTCCCACAAAGTGCCAGTCGCGGCTGCGCTTGTCGTCCATACGGTAGCCTATGCCCAGCTCCTCCTCGGGGTTCTTCACGCCCAGATAATCCTTTAATATGGTTGTGGAGATGTCGTAGTGTGTGGTGCGGTGTGTGTGGGTGTGTATCTCCTTGTCGGCGTCGAACACAAGCATAGGCACGCGGAGCTGTGCGGGTGAGTAGTTGCTGCCGTGTCCCCAATAGTTCTTTTTGTTTTCGTTGAACTCCTGTCCGTGGTCACCTGTGATTATAACCATAGTGTTGCGCAGCATATCTCTCTCCTCGAGGGTGTCGAGGACACGCGCCACAAGCGAGTCTACCTGAAAAAGTGAGTTGCGGTAGAGGTTCCAGAAGGGCTCTGCGTCGGTGCTGTTATTGAGTGCGAGGTAGTCGGGGTAGTCCCACGCAGGTGCAAAGGGGCGGTTGCGCTCGGCGGGCAGTTCACAGCCGTGGGCGAGGTCGTAGAACAGGAAAGCAAAGAAGGGTTTCTCGTGCTCCCCATTGAGGTAGTCGATGAACTCGTTTGTTATAGCGCAGTCGCGCTCATACACGGTCTCTCCCTCCGACTCGACACGCAGGTTGGGCACACCCGAGAAGAGCATACGGCCGAACGGGGGGTACACAAGTGTGGCGCTCGAATAGGGCTTCACATCGTAACCCTCGGCAAGCAGACGTTCTACCATAACAGGCTGTGTGCCCGAGGCGTCGAGTATGTCTCTGTAGCACGACGGCAGGCCGTAGAACATTCCAATGATACTCTCTATGGTGCGGTTACCGCTGCTCAAGTGGTTGGTATATGCCGAGCATTTGCCTGCGAAGTTGCTTATGTGGGGGAATACCTCGGGTGTCCAGGCACGAGGGTTCCACGAGTCTATGAGCAGCAGCACAATGTTTTTGTGCGCGCTGTCGCCCTCCGAAACTATGTCGTTCATAGGGTAGTTTATGCCCGAGCCCTCGCCTCCGCGCAGGTTCACCGTGGCAGCCTCCTTCGACACAACGCCCAGCTTGCGCATCAGGGTATTGGCTGTGAGGGGTGCGTTGTAGGGGATAGCCGCCGCACCTCGTGTCACGCTCGGTATTCTCACCGCCTCGGCGTATGCGTGAAATAGATGTGCAAAGAGCGTTGCCGCAAGCAGAACAGAGATGACGGGCACCGTCGCCGCGTAGTTGAACTTTCTCACAAGCAGGCGGCACAGATGCCACACGCCTGTCATTGCCGCTATTATAAAGAGCACAATTGACACAACCTTGACATATAACACGGTGTCGAACTGAAAGATATCTCCCGCCGCGCCTCCAAAGAGCATATCCATCACAAAGCCGTTTATGTGAAAGCGGTACAGCGCATATACCATTTGGTTTGCAATAAAAAATATGGTCAGCAGGGTAGACGAGGCCACAAGCGTCACAGCAAAGGGGGCGCGTCTCTTGCACAGCAGTAGGGCGGGCAGCGACAGCACCACAGGAGCAAGGGCAAAGAGAGCCGCTTGCGACAGCGCTCCAGTCACAAAGTAGGCCCACCCTGCAAGGTCGAGCGACGAGGCAAGGCTGCTGCCTCCTATGTAGGAGTAAAAGATTATTGAAAAGATTATCACACAGCAAGTGTAATAGAGAAACATCTCTTTTACACGGGTTAAACGGTAGTTTTTCATAATAATATCTTATGTGTTTGTATATTTTCTGCCGGGTGGAGGCAGGTGGCAGGCGTGTGGCGCCCGTCTCACGGCGTAAAAGTAATAAATATTTTTCTGTAACAGCCTTTCGAGGAATTATTTCGTTCTCGCACAAATAAATATGTGCAATGTGGGGCAGAATGGCAGGGTGCTCTTCTTCTTGAAATATCCGCCTATAAATTTGCACTTTCTTAACAGATTTATATTTTTGCAAAAAAATATATGCTATGAAAAAATATTCATCTCTTTCGGTGTGGGCATATCTGTGCGCCACCCTGTTGTCGGTAGTGCTTTTTGCGTGCGCGCCCAAAAGCAAGGATTACAACGAAACAACTCGGGAACTTGTGCAAATGGTAGAGAGCAACCCCGAACTTGAGGCGTTGCTTACAAAGGCCATAGAGAAGGGCAAGGCGATAAACCCCGACAAGAGTACCAACCCCGTGCAGTCGCTCGAGGAGTATTACGACTTTGTCGATTACTCGCAGAAAGTTATGCCGTGGGATGTAATCTTCTGCCCCGGGCAGCCCACCGTGTTTGGCCGAATGTATCAGGCACTCTGCTACTGCTATTTTATTAACTGTATGCCCCTTGAGGAGCTCGAGAACGAGAATTTCTTTACAAACTCGGTGCAATATGTCGAGCCCTACCGCAATTGGCTGGTTAAGTACTGCAAGTCTTGGGGCGAGTATCTGTCGTCGCCCGCATCGTGGAACAAAGAGTACGAGGAACTTATGATGCAGCAGGAGGAACTCGGAATGACAAAAGGGTGGTACGAGGAACCCGACAAATGGAAATCATTCAACGACTTTTTTGCCCGCCGCCTGAAATCGCCCGACCAGCGCCCCGTAGCCTCGCCCGAGGATAACGCGTTGGTGGCGTCGCCCTGCGACTGCGTGCCACAGGGTGTGTGGGACATCGACAGCGCTTCCTACATAATAACCGACGACAAGATAGCTGTGAAATCGAGAGTCTTTAACTCGGTGCGCAACCTCATAACCCCCGATAGCCCCTATTGCGACTCCTTTGCCAACGGAGTCTTCTACCACGCCTTCCTCAACGCCAACGACTATCACTGCTACCACTTCCCGCTCGACGGTGTCATAAAAGAGCTGCGCGTGGTGCCCGGCGACGACGCTCTGGGTGGAAAAATCACTTGGGAGCCAGCCTTGCAGCAGTACGTCGTGGATTGCTCCGTGCCCGGCTGGCAGAGCATTGAGACACGCGGCCTTGCAATCATAGAAACCGAGGAGTATGGCCTTGTGGCAGTTATGCCCATAGGTATGTCGCAGGTGGCATCGGTGAATTTCGAGCCCCACCTCAAGGTAGGCGACAAAGTGAAGAAAGGCGATGTGCTCGGATATTTCCTCTTCGGCGGCTCCGACTTTGTTCTGGTATTCCAGGAGAAAGCCCGCTTCAAGCTCACAGCACCTACAGAGGAGGGCGGCTGGGCCCACATACTCACAGGAGAGAAACTCGGAGAGCTGGGGAAATAAATAAAAATTATAAGAGGAGACATTTAACAGAGTGCTCCTGTAAATACTAAAATTAGGACATCGAATTTCGATGTCCTGATTTCTTATGATTTATATCTTTGAGCCGCAAGGTATTTGCCGAGAAGTTAAGCAAATATAAAGTTATCATTGGGTATTACCGATTCTTGGGGAGAATAAGATTCAGTATCACACCCACCAAAGCTGACAGGCCGATACCGCCTATCGTTATGCTGCCTATGGTCATTTCGGCACCGCCAACACCTGTTGTGAGGATTAGGGATACAATTACAAGGTTGCGCGTATTGCCAAGGTCTACCTTGTTCTTTACCAAGGTATTGATACCGACCGATGCGATAGTTCCGAAAAGCAGAAGCATAATACCCCCAAGCACCTGTGAGCTGGAAGTTATGCACCTGCTTGTTACCATCGAGGCCTGTTGTGCCGGGGATAGCCTTGTAAAGTGCCGAGAGCGACCAGGTCTTCGAGAAATCCTTTGAATGTCCCGAATAGGTCAAGCCAGCAAGCCAACTGTTTCCCGAACGATGTGAGAAAGAAATCTATTCGCGCATATTTTAATGTGAAAAGATGGTTGCATAAAAAGAAAAATCTCTTGCAATTGCAAGAGATTGACCCAGTACTCGAAGCGGGACTTGAACCCGCACGGCTGTTAAGGCCAAAGGATTTTAAGTCCTTCGTGTCTACCGATTCCACCATTCGAGCGACCTTTTGTTATGAGTTGCTTTTTGTAAAAGCAGTGCAAAGGTAATGGCTTTTAACAAATAAAGCAAAAAAACTGCGATTTAATTTATTATTACCATAAATGTGCCGTCGCGGTACACTTTGTAGCGGAACATTGCGCGTCTTGAATCGCCTTCTATGGGTATTCCACCGCTGTTGAGGTCGAATTTTGAGGCGCATTTCTTGCAGTGGGCGTGGGCGAAGCCTCCGTCGAGGTCGAGGGTGAGCTTGCGGCTTGCGAGCTCGCATTTGGGGCAGGCCAGGTCGAATGCCCAGCGCTCTCCGTCGTATGCCGACGGGGTGCCCACGATGAGCCCTCCGAGGCCGTATCGCAGCGCTCCTTCTCTTATCTCGGCCGCGGTGCGTTGCACGCTCTTTTCGCGGCGCGCATTGCCCTCGTAGTATGTGAGTTTGTAGGCCGATGCTCCGTCGCGCTCTATTTGTATGAACTGCCCCGAGCCTTGTGTTATGCTCACGGGGTACTCTTCGCTACATTTGAAATATACGGGGTAGCCGCCGCTCGACTCTTCGTCGGTGCAGGCTGTCACAAGCATCGCTGCCGCAATAATTGCCAATAGTCTGTGTGTCATAAAAAGCCTTGTCTCTCAATGAAAAACGCAGCCGACGGTCTTTTATTGTATCTCCGCCGGCTGCATATCTTTTTTTAACAGTTATGCCTCTATCGTCCGAGCAGTGCTTTCTCTGCTTCTCGGGTTTTTTCAAAGTTCATAGCTTCGCAGATGCTCTCCATAAGGGCTGTTATCTGCTCGTTGCACAAGTTGCCTATGCTGCCTTCGTGTGTGTGTCTGATATTCTTGTCGGGGGTGAAGGTGCCGGCCTCAATGTCGAGTCCCACCTTTTTATATGCATCGCGGAAGGGCATACCCTCGGCCGCAAGGCGGTTCACCTCCTCTACGCTGAACATCGCGTCGTAGCGGCTGTCCTCCAGAATATCTCTCTTTGCCTCTATGCGTCGTATGATATATGTCGCCATATCGATGCACTCTTTGAGACTCTCGAATGCGGGCAGGAAGAGCTCCTTTATAATCTGCAAGTCGCGGAAGTATCCGCTGGGCAGGTTGTTCATAATAAGGATGATATCTGTGGGCAGTGCCTGCAGACGGTTGCATTTTGCACGCAGAAGCTCAAACACATCGGGGTTTTTCTTGTGCGGCATAATGCTGCTTCCTGTGGTACACTCGGCGGGGAGTTTTACAAAGCCGAAGTTCTGTGAGTTGAACATACAGGCGTCGAAAGCCATCTTTGAGAGTGTGCCGGCCACGCTCGCAAGGGCATAAGCCACGTTGCGCTCGCACTTGCCGCGTCCCATTTGTGCATATACCACGTTGTAGTTCATTGAGTCGAAGCCCAGGAGCTCTGTGGTCATTGTGCGGTTGAGGGGGAACGACGAGCCGTATCCTGCAGCAGAGCCCAGGGGGTTGCGGTTACACATTCTGTAGGCCGCCTGCAGATAGAGCATATCGTCGGCGAGGCTCTCGGCGTACGCGCCGAACCACAGACCAAACGACGAGGGCATAGCCACCTGGAGGTGTGTGTAGCCCGGCATAAGCACGTCTTTGTGCTTGTCGCTCTGCTCTATGAGTGCGTCGAAGAGCTCTTTTACCGCTTCGCAGATATTCTGCAACTCCTTGCGTGTGAAGAGCTTCAGGTCGAGCAGCACCTGGTCGTTGCGTGAGCGGCCGCTGTGTATCTTCTTTCCTGTGTCGCCCAGCTTGCGTGTGAGCATAAGCTCCACCTGTGAGTGCACATCCTCCACGCCCTCCTCAATGACGAAGTTGCCCTCTTCCACGGTGGCGTATATATTGCGCAGCTCGTTGTGCAGGCTCTCTTTCTCCTCGGCTGTGAGCATACCGATGCTCTGCAGCATAGCGCTGTGGGCGAGTGAGCCTATAATGTCGTAGCGGGCAAGAAAGAGGTCCATTTCGCGGTCTTTTCCCACGGTGAAACGCTCAATCTCGGGGTTTACATCTATGTTTTTCTGCCAAAGTTTTTTTGCCATATAATCAATATGCTATCATAGAGAGGGCGTCGGCAATCTTCTCGAGCCCATCCTTCAAAGGTTTTTCAATCATTGAGCGTAGCATAAAATTAATCTCGGCCTTTGCCACAACTCTCATCTTTGACGCCTGGTCGCCGTCGGGGATAATCTGCACCCAGAAGTTTGCGGGCATAGGAGAGCCCACGGTCTCGAATTTGATGCACTTGGGCTCCTCGCGCTCAATAATCTTGAGTGTTATTTTGCCCAAAGGCGAAACCTCTACGGTTACGCTGTCGCGGTCGAAGGCGAATTCCTTCACCTTGTCCTGCGGCACGCGGTCTTTGATGCTCTCGAGGTTATTGAGGTCTTCGAGTTTGCTGTATACTCTCTCCTGGGGGTAGGGAATGTTCTTTACGCTGCTTTCGTATTGGCTCATAGCATTACTTTAAGTCGTTTCTCCACTCCGAGGGGTTGGCGCGCCACTCACGCAGTGTGGGCATAACCTCTTCGGTGATATATCCGGTCTCTTTTGCTGCCTCGAGCACGTGCTCATAGTCGGTGAGGGTTACGAGCTTCACGCCTGCGTTGGCAAAAGCCTCCTCGGCTACGCTGAAGCCGTATGTGAACGATGCAACCATACCTACAACCTCTACGCCTGCGGCACGCAAAGCGTCTACGGCCTTCAAACTGCTCATACCTGTAGATACGAGGTCCTCAACCACTACAACCTTTGCTCCGGGCTGAATGTCACCCTCAATCTGGTTGCCGAGGCCGTGGTCTTTGGCTTTGGGACGTACATATACAAAGGGTTTTGCAAGTTCCTCGGCTACGAGAGCACCCTGTGCGATGGCACCTGTTGCAACGCCTGCCACGGTGTCAGCCTCGGGGAACTCCTCGAGAATGAGGTTGGCAAGACCGAGCTTTACGCGTGTGCGCAGCTCGGGGAAAGACAAAGTCTTGCGGTTGTCACAGTAGAAAGGAGATTTCCAACCCGATGCCCAAGTGAAAGGCTCTGTGGGCTGTAACTTCACTGCCTTGATTTTCAGCAGCTCGGCTGCAAGTAATAATTTAGATTTGTTTGCCATAATTTCTGATATTTTAGTTAAATGAATTTGCTTGTTTTCGTTGCGAAGATAAAATAAAAATATGTCAAAAGCTGTTGTTTTTCCTATTTTGTTTGGCTGTAGCCCTCTTTTTTCAATATTTCAATAACTTTTTCCTTGAATTCTCCTTGAACGAGAATTTCTCCCTCTTTTACGCTGCCGCCCACTCCGCACTTTGTCTTCAGCAGCCTGCCGAGCTCTTTTATATCCTCCTCGCTGCCGACAAAGTTTTTCACTATGGTCACGGTTTTTCCGCCGCGGTGGTTCTTCTCTATGCTCACGCGCAGCTTCTGCTGTTGCTTGGGAAGTGTCTCAATTTCCTCCTTTTCATCGGTGGAATATTGGAAATCGGGGTTTGTGGAGTAGACAATGTTCAGCCTATCTTTCCAGTCGTTTTTTTTCATACTTTTTCTCTCTCTTGCAGTTAATCGGTTGCTAATATAATAATAATCCCGCATATTTTTTCCCTGCTCGCAAAATAACATTACTTTTGCTACGTTAATAATTATGCGCGTGAGTATGCGCCCGCTTATGATTGAGATACACAATACAGAAAAAGTTCCCGAGCCCACGCTGCGTCGCCTGCCGTGGTACCTGTCGGTGTGCCGCCTGCTGAAGACGCGTGGCGAGCAGTATGTCTCATCGACACGCCTGTCGAAGGAGACAAATATCGTTGCCTCACAGATTGCAAAGGACCTCTCGTGTGTAAATATCGTGGGGCGCACCCGTGTGGGCTACGACATAGATAACCTGTTGCAGGTGCTCGAGGATTTTCTGGGCTTTACCCGTATGCACAAGGCTTTCCTCTTTGGCACGGGCCGTTTGGGCACTGCGCTGCTCAACGACTCGGGCCTCAAGCAGTTCGGTCTCGAGATTGTGGCAGCTTTCGATGTGAGCCGTAACATCGTGGGGCACAACGTGTCGGGTATTCCCGTGTACCACATCAGCGAGCTCGAAAAGCAGATGCGCCGCCACAATGTGCGCATAGGTGTCCTCACCGTGCCCATAGAGAGCGCGCAGGAGGTTGCCGATAAAATGGTCGTGTGGGGCGTGAAGGCTATATGGAACTTCACCCCTTTGCGCATCAGGGTGCCCGACAATATTGTGGTGCAGAACACCTCGCTCTATGCGCATCTTTCACTTATGTTTAATCGTCTCGAAGGGCTCGACGGCGAGCAGGAGACAAAAACCATCAGCCGATGAAAATAATAGCAGTAGGGAAGAACTACCCTTGTCACGCATTTGAGTTCGACGGAACTACCCAGAAACCGCAGTTCCCGATGATATTTATGAAACCCGACTCCTCTATCCTGAAGAACGGCAAGCATTTCTATATGCCCGACTTCCTGGGACAGATAGACTACGAGGCCGAGGTTGTTGTGCGCATAAATCAGCTGGGCAAGAGTATCCCTGCCCGCTTTGCCCGTCGTTACTACGACGCAATTACCGTGGGCATAGACTTCACCGCCCGTGAGATGCAGCGACAGATGATTGCCGCAGGCGCTCCGTGGGAACTCTCAAAGGGCTTCGACGGCGCAGCCGTGCTCGGCGAGTTCCGCCCTGTGGAGAATTTCGATATAAACGACACACACTTCTCGCTCACCATAGACGACGAGGTGGTGCAGAGCGCAAGCACCTCGCAGATGCTCTTCTCGGTCGATGAGATTGTGGCCTATGTGAGCCGTTTCTGCACCCTGAAGACAGGTGACCTCATCTTCACCGGAACTCCCGCAGGTGTGGGCCCCGCCCGCATAAACACACATTTGAGGGGTTATCTGGGCGAGGATAAAGTTCTCGATTTCCGCATTCGATAAACTGCTATGAAACAGAAGATACTCTTTTTTATACTCCTTCTCTTTGCGGTGGCTGCGCAGGCGCAGTTTGTCGCCGTGGAGTGGAGCAGGGCGCAGAGCGACTCTCTGCTGCCTGTCTGCTCGCAGGTGCTTCCCTTGCCCGCCGACTACGAGGGCTACGAGTACAGTGCCGCAGTGGAGTATCCCGAATACACTCCTATGAGTGCCGAGGAGGTCGCCCGCTATCGTCTGCGTGCAGGCGAGGTGCCCTCTGTGCCCGTCGTTGAGACCTACGTCTCCATTGCGGCAAAGGAGCCACAGCTGAATATCCTGTTTCTCCCCGTAGTCTGCACCGACGGCAAGTTCAAGCGCATAGAATCCTACAAGCTCTCGGTGAAACGGGAGCCTCGCGCCGAGAGGGCTCCGGCGTCGCTGCCGCGCACCTCCGCCCCCGCCCGCTATGCCGAAAACTCGCTTCTTGCGCAGGGACGCTGGGTGAAAATATCTGTTACCGAGCGCGGTATGCATCAGATAACCTCGGCCGAGCTTGCCAAGATGGGTTTTAAGGAGATAGACAAGGTGCGTCTCTATGGTTACGGCGGCACAATCCTGCCCGAGACAAATATACACACCTTGCCCGACGACCTCTGCGAGGTGCCTCTGTGGCGCGAGAGTGGTCGTCTGCTCTTTTATGCCACCGGCACGGTGTCGTGGAACTACAAGTCGGGAAAGTATGAGCACGCGCAGAATTTCTACTCACAGCAAGGGTACTATTTTATAACAGAGAGCGACGAGCCTCTACCCGCCTTCCCCGCAAGACCCTCGGCCGACAGCTACGCGGCTACCCTCACCACCTACCCCGACTATCTGCTCTATGAGAAAGACGAGATTTCGTTGTGCAACTTCGGCAGGGTAATGCTCGACGGGTATAACTTTGCCAAGGGACGCACCCGTAGCTATAGTTTCGACCTCACGGGCTTTGCGGGCAGCACCCTCTCGGCCGATGTCTCCTTTGGCACAAGTGCCGAGGCGACGAGCAGTGTGGCGGTGGAAATAAACGGCAAAAAACTCGGTAATATAGGTCTGCCGCAGCTCTCCTCGGCCGACCTCGGTAAAATATCTGTGGGCAAGTTTAACGCCACACCCGCTGCAAACACTACGGTGAAACTCACTCACAGCGTCTCTGTCGATGGGCAGTCGGGTTTTCTCGATTACATAAGACTTAATTTCAGCCGCGACCTCGCTTTCCGCACCCCGCAGATGAATTTCCGCGGCAACGGCACGGCGGGCAACGCCAAGTTTGTTATCGCACAGGCGCCCGCGTCGCTCTGTGTGCTCAATGTCTCCTCCTCTGCCGGCATCTATGCGGTCGAGGGCACCCACGCCGACGGCAAATACTCTTTTGCGGCCCCCGCATCGTCGGGCGACGAGTATGTGGCTTTCGACACAAAAGCCTCCTTTCCATCGGTGAAAATAGTGGGCGCGGTCTCTAATCAGAATCTGCACGCGATGGGGCAGACCGATATGGTGATAATTGTGCCCTCGTCGGGTAAACTGCTCTCGTCGGCCGAGCGTCTTGCCGAGGCGCATCGTCTCTACGACGAGATGACGGTTGCAGTGGTCACAGCCGAGCAGGTCTATAACGAATTCTCGTCGGGCACGCCCGATGCCACGGCCTATCGACGCTTTGTGAAGATGCTCTACGACCGCGCTGCCGATGCAGCAGCGGCACCCAAATATCTGTTGCTCTTCGGTGACGGATGCGTGGATAACCGTATGCTCTCCTATCCTTTGCGCACCCCCGACGACTACCTTCTGTGCTATGAGTCGGAGAACTCGGTGAGTGCGGTCTATTCCTATGTGCTCGAGGACTATTTCGGCTTCCTCGACGACAACGAGGGCGGCTATCACAAGCGCGACAAGATTGATGTGGGCGTGGGACGTCTGCCTGTGAAAACAGCCTCCGAAGCCGAGGCGGTTGTGGACAAACTCATCTCATATATGCGTAACGACGTAGCAGGCGCTTGGCAGAATGTGGTCACTCTCTTGGGTGACGACGGCGACGAGGATATTCCCAATCAGCATATGAAAGATGCCGAGGCCGTGGCCGCCGTGATGAAAGAGAATTACCCCGGCTATATAGTGGACCGAATCTATTGGGATAATTTCGAGCCTGTGGCAAACTCCACGGGAAACAGCTACCCGCAGGTGACATCTACCATATATGACCGTCTCAACGAGGGTGCTCTCGTTGTGAATTACTCGGGGCACGGCAGTGCCACCACAATGTCGCACGAGATGGCGTGGCTTGTGGCAGATATGCAGGCGCTCTCGTCGCCGCGTCTCCCCTTCTGGGTTACGGCGTCGTGCGACATAGGCCCCTTCGACCTTGGCGACAACTCCCTCGCCGAAGCTGCTATGCTCAACCCCGCGGGTGGGGCTGTGGGCTTGCTCACAACTACACGCACCGTGCTGCAGGTATATAACTCCATAATAAACCGCGCCTTTATGCAGCAGCTGCTCACCTCCTCGCGCAACGGCCGCAAGCAGGCGGTGGGCGATGCTTTGAGAATTGCAAAAAATAATGTGATAAACACCTCTTCCGACTTGAGCGAGAATAAGTTGCAGTTTGTCCTTATAGGCGACCCTGCGCTTCGTCTCAAGCTACCCGAATATAATATTGTGGTGGAGAGTTTTAATGGTGTGCCCGCGACGCAGCAGGCAGATGTGCCGGCAGGTGGCACGCTCACCGTGCAGGGTTATGTGTCGGCTTCCGACGGCTCTGTGGCCGCCGATTTCACAGGTCTTCTCTCTGCGACGCTCTTCGACAGTGAGGAGGAGGTTATCACAAAAGACAATCTCGGCCTTGGTACATTCAGCTACACGGCGCACGAGAAGAAACTTTTTGCGGGCAGCGACTCGGTGAAGGACGGCAAGTTCAAAATCACAATGCCTGTGCCTATGGATATAAGCTACAGCGGCGAGGCCGGTCTGCTCAATTTCTTCTCGGTCGATAATGCAAAGGCACGTTCGGCACAGGGGCTTTTCGACAATTTCCTTATAGCGGGCACTGCCTCTTCCGATGCCAACGACGGCAAGGGCCCCGAAATAAAAGTCTACCTGAACACCCCCTCATTTGCCGACGGCGACGAGGTGAACGCCACCCCTTGTCTCTTTGCCGAATTCTACGATGAAAACGGAATAAATACCATAGGTACGGGTATCGGTCACGATATAAAACTCGAAATAGACAACGATATAAACCACACCTATAACCTGAACGATGCCTACACCCCCGTTGTGGGTGACTACAAACGCGGAACTGTGGTGTGCCCGCTCAAGGAACTGCCGGCGGGCGAGCACAAGCTGCTGCTGCGCGCGTGGGACATCTTCAATAACTCTACGGTTGTGGAGCTGACGTTTGTCGTGGTGCCTCATTTGGCTCCGCAGCTTGCAAGCCTCACCCTCGCGCCCAACCCCGCGCGTGGCGGTGTCACATCTTATTTTGAGCTTCGGCACGACCTCCCGCAGAGTGCGCTCGATGTCATAGTGGAGGTGCTCGATTTCCAGGGGCGTGTGCTGTGGCGCAACAGCGAGAAGACCGTGTGCGACGGCGGTGTATATACCCTTGTGTGGAACGTTACATCGCTGGGCGGCTCCCCCTTGCCCACGGGTGTCTATCTCTACAGGGCCTGCATATCGTCGGGCGAGAGCAGGGCTGTCACGAAAACAGGAAAATTTATGGTTATAAACAATAAATAAAGAAAAATTAAGTTTAATAGAGTAAAACGATAAATAAAACAGACAAGAATATGATGAAAAATAGAGTTCTTCTGCTATTGTCGCTGGTGCTGCTTGCCTTTCCGCTTTGTGCACAGAAGGATATGTTCAACCCGGTATATACGGGTGTGACCTCTCTCTCCATTGCGCCCGATGCCCGCGCAGGTGCGTTGGGAGATGTGGGTGCGGCCACCGATCCCGATGTCTTCTCGCAGTATTGGAACCCCGCGAAATATCCTTTCAATATCGCCCGTGCAGGAGTTTCAATGTCCTACACCCCGTGGTTGCGCCAGTTGGTGAGCGACATCGACCTCGTGAACCTCGTGGGCTTTTATCGCATAGGTGACTACTCGGCGGTGAGCGGCTCGCTCACATATTTCTCTCTGGGTGAGGTAACTATGTTGAGCAACGAGATGACTATAAAACCCTATGAGATGGCTCTCGATGTGGCCTACTCGCGTATGCTCTCCGAGAAAATGTCGGCAGCCATCGCTCTGCGCGTGATATACTCCGACCTGCAATATACTATGGAGGAGGATATTGAGCCAGGAAAGGCCTTTGCCGCCGATATCGCTATGTATTACAACGACTATGTTATGCTTGGCGACCGCGAGTGTATGCTCGGCCTCGGTATGAATGTCTCAAATATCGGTACCAAGATTTCTTACGACGGTGGTGCAACCAATGAGTTCATCCCCACAAACTTGCGTCTTGGAGCTTCGTTGCTCTATCCCATCGACGAGTATAACACCATTTCGTTCAGTGTGGATATAAACAAACTGCTTGTGCCCACACGTCCCACCTATGAGCAGTTCCTCAAGGATAACGGCTATAACAGTGGCGACAACGACCACTTCTCGGAGTATGCCTCGTGGCTCGACGCCGAGGGATACAACGATGTGTCTCCCATTTCGGGTATGTTTAAGTCGTTCAACGATGCGCCCGGCGGCTTCAGCGAGGAGCTGAAGGAGATTTACGGCGGTATAGGTGTGGAGTACTGCTACAATCAGCAGTTCTCGGTGCGTGCGGGTTATCACCACGAGAATGAGTTCAAGGGTAACAGAAAGTATTACACCGTGGGTGCGGGTTTCAAGATGAATGTCTTCTCTCTCGACGGAGCCTATCTTATTTCTGCCGCGCAGAGCAACCCTCTCGACCAGACTCTCCGTTTCTCGCTTTCGTTCGATATGGACGGTTTGAGAGAGCTTTTCCGACGATATTAAAACATTACAGATATATATGATAAGAGTAGGTTTTGGAATGGATGTTCATCGCTTTGTCGAGGGACGCGATTTGTGGATAGGCGGCGTGAAGGTGCCCTATGAGCTTGGTCTCGACGGTCACTCCGATGCCGATGTGCTGATACACGCTATTTGCGATGCGCTTTTGGGCGCGGCCAATCTGCGCGACATCGGTTTTCAGTTTCCCGACACTTCGGACGAGTTTCTGAATATCGACAGCAAAATTCTGTTGCGTCGCACAGGCGAGCTGCTTGCCGCAAAAGGGTATAGAATAGGTAATATAGATGCAACCGTGGCGGCGCAGGCTCCCAAGCTCAACCCTCACATCCCCACAATGCAGCAGGTTATGGCCGATGTCCTGGGTATCGACCCCGATGCACTCTCGATAAAGGCTACAACCACCGAGAAACTTGGTTTTGAGGGCCGCAAGGAGGGTATAACAGCCTATGCGACCGTGCTCATAGAGAAATAATCTTCTATGCGCTCTTTCTTAAAAATGATAACGATGACGGCAGCCTTTGTGCTGCTGTTTTCGTCTTGTGCCTCCCTGTCGGGTATGGGTGTGGGGCGTGTGAAGAGATACACGGTGCAGAGCGACCGTCTGCCGTGCGGGTTCGACGGGCTGAAGATAGCTTTTCTTTCCGACCTTCACTACCCGAGCCTTTTCACGCCAAAGAGGCTTGGAAAACTTGTGGCAAAGCTACGCGAGACCGCACCCGATGTGCTGCTGTTTGGCGGTGATTACGTGCCCTCCGAGGTCTATCTCGACACGCTGTTTTCCTCCTTTTCATCGATAGAAACTACCTTTGGGAAGTTTGCGGTGATGGGCAATCACGACTTTGTGCGCAGCTCGGCAGTGGCAGCTGCTATGGCCTCTGCCGATATACGTCTCCTTGCCGACGAACGGGAGTTTCTTGTGCGCGAAGGCGATTCATTGTGCCTGGCCGGGGTTTATAACCCTTTTAAGCTGAACGAGGGCACGGAACTCTTTCTCTCTTCGCTGCCCGACTCGCTTTTCACCATAGTGCTTTCTCATACTCCCGACTTTGCGCAGGACGTGCGCATCGCCTGCGACCTTGTCCTGTCGGGGCACACGCACGGCGGGCAGGTGAGCCTCCTGCGTCTCTGCACCCCGGTGAAAAACAGCAAGTATGGGATGCGCTTTCTGCGCGGTCTTAATCGCACCGACGAGGGGGTGCCTGTGATTACAACCAATGGAGTGGGTACGTCGCGCCGCAAGGTGCGCTTTTGTGTGCCAAGCGAAGTTGTAGTGGTAACGCTGCGCCGCGCCTCCCAAAAGTAGCGCCTCTCTTGTATGCGCCGCGATGTTTTTGTATATTCGCACTGTAAAATCTTTTATATGGAAAAAAATTCTGCCACAGACGAGAAATATATGCGCCGATGTCTCTTCCTTGCACGATGCGGCGCAGGCAGCACATCGCCCAATCCTATGGTGGGCGCGGTGATTGTGTGCGACGGACGCATAATAGGCGAGGGGTACCACATACGCGCAGGCGAGCCTCACGCCGAGGTAAATGCCGTGAACTCGGTGAGGGAGTGCGACAGGCATCTCATTGAGCGTTCCACAATGTATGTGAGCCTCGAGCCTTGCTCTCACTATGGCAAGACACCTCCCTGTGCCGACCTCATAATTTCGTGCCGAATACCCCGCGTGGTTGTGGGTGTCACCGACTGCAATGTGCAGGTGAACGGTGGCGGTATAGCCCGTATGCGTGCGGCAGGCATAGAGGTGGTTGTGGATGTGTTGCGCGACGAGGCTCTCGATGTGAATAAAATATTCTTTACAAATTGCTCTAAACGCCGCCCCTGGATAACCCTCAAATGGGCCGAGAGTGCCGACGGTTTTATAGATGTCTTGCGCAGCGACGCTTCGTGTGGCGCGGCAAAGATATCGAACCCCGTGTCGCAGGTGGCTGTTCACAAGGAACGTGCCTGTCACGATGCGATACTTGTGGGCACGCATTGTGCTTTGCTCGACAATCCCTCGCTCGATGTACGCTTTTGGGGCGGACGTTCACCGCTGCGTCTGGTAATTGACCGCGCGGGTGTGCTCCCCGTCACCCACCGTCTCTTCGATGGAACTCATCCCACGGTGGTGTATACGGCTTGCGTGTCGCCCGAAAAGAGTGGTAAAAATATTGAACAGGTGGTGCTCGATTTCTCTTGCGACGTGCTGCCGCAGATTGTGGAGCATCTGCACTCCCGCAAGGTGTCGTCGCTGCTTGTCGAGGGGGGTACCCGCCTGTTGCAGAGCTTTATCGACGCCTCGCTGTGGGATGCCGCAAGGGTGGAGCGCAATCCCTCTCTGCTGCTTGGCGGGGGTGTGGCCGCACCGCGTCTCTCTGCAGCCGACTGTGTCGAAAAAACAGTGATTGCGGGCAATGAAATCTCGCTTTTTATTCCCAAAAAGCACTTATAAATTTTAAAATATTATAAATAACGCGCGAAAAGTCGGATAAACCGAAAAATGTTGCTAATTTTGTAGATTGAATATTTATATCAAAATCTATGAAAAAAAGTTTTGCGCTATATTTCGCTTTATTAGTAGTTGCATTTGCCGGTTTTTCGTGCAGCAGCGACGACAACGACAATATAAATACATCGCCCTACGCCTATATCAGTTCCTTTAAACTTGGGAATCTCGATGTGCCTTTTCACGATGTGACGGCCGACGGCGAGGATACCATCGTCTACAAGACCGTTGCGGGTGACGAGTATAAATTTGTCATCGACCAGCGAAATAATGTAATCTATAACAAGGATTCCCTCTCTTTCGGTACCGATGTGAGCAAGCTCACCTCTTCGCTCTCATATAAGGGCGTCCCCTATATCTATAGTACCGAGGCCGAGGATTATGTATATTACTATTCCATCGATTCTATAGACTTCACAACCCCCGTGAAGGTGCGTTTGCGCTCTACCGATGCCACTTTCGATAACGATTACATAATAAAAGTGAATGTGCACCAAGTGGACCCCGACCTTATGGTGTGGGCCGAGTGTGCAAGCGATGCTCTTGCGGGTGTAACCCCCTTGCGTCTTGTGGAGAGAGAGGGCGTGCTCTATCTCTTTGGCGAGAAGGAGGGCGAAACAGTCGTAGCCACAGCCGTGGCAGCGATGCCCCTGTCGTGGAGTGTGCGTGGTGCCAACGCCCCCTCTGCAATCGATTTCTCTTCGGTGCAACAGTGGAACGGTTTCTTCTATGCCGTGGCCGACGGTAACCTCTATTGGTCGGAGAATGCAACCTCTTGGGAAAATATTCTGCCCGGTAAGAATATTGTCTCCCTCATAGGTGCCTGCCCCGAATACTATTCGGGCGCAAACAATGGCCGTGATATGCTTGCCGCCGTCACAGCCGACGAGATTCTCTACATCGCCGATATGGTGTATAGAGCCGACGGTACATTGAACTATTGCAGCGAGCCTCTCCCCGAGGGTTTTCCTGCGTTCCGTACCATATATGCCACCTCGCCTCTTTCGACCAATGCAAATATTCTTCGCCACACGGTGATAGGCTGCGCCGACAAAGATATGACGGGCGGTGTGCAGGTGTGGAGCAAGCTCTCCACCGAGCAGGAGTGGAGCTCCTACACTTCAGACGAGAGCAAATACCCCTGTCCTGCGTTTGAGAACTTTGTAGTGCTTCCCTATGACAAGGCGTTCTATGCTTTCGGAGGCAATGCGGGCGAGGGCGATGAGGCCGTAGCCGCATTCGGCGGTTTCTTTGTGTCGCGCGACAACGGTATCGCCTGGAGAGAAAACAGCGGCTATGCCGTGAAACTGCCCGCCGCACTCAAGGGGCAGAACGTGCCTTTCGCAGCTGCGGTGACCGGTGGAAAGTATATGTGGATTGTGACAGCCGACGGCGCTTGGAGAGGAATGATAAACCGTTTGGGATTCTGATATAACGCAAAGGAGATATGGGAGCTGTGTGTAAAAATAAGATAGCGCTGCTGCTTGCGATGCTGATGTGCTCGGCGTTGCAGCTCCGTGCCGACGACCTCGAGTATCGCTACGAGGTGGGTGGTATGGCGGGCGGTAGCAGCTACTACGGCGACGCCAATTACAGCAGCTTTATGAAAAATACAGGGCTTATGGGCGGCGTTGTGTGGCGATATAATATAAACCCGCGTATGGCGGTGAAGGCCAATCTTGCGGTGGCCGCTATCTCGGGCAGCACAGCCGACAGTGAGAACCGCTTCCCCGGTGGCGAGGTCGATTTCTCGCGCACCCTCTACGACCTGGGCGCTCAATTCGAGTATAACTTCTTTGCCTATGGCGCAGGAGCCACATACAAGGGCACACGTCGCCTTGTGCCCTATATATTTGCAGGAGCGGGCTTTACCTTTGCGCCCGAGCCCTATGAAAATGTATTTACAATGAATATACCTGTGGGTGTGGGAGTGAAATATAAATTTGCGCCACGGTGGAATGTGGGCTGCGAATTGTCCTATCGTTTCTCGTTCAGCGACAATCTCGACGTGGCAAGTGCGCAAAGCCCCCTGTTGAGCGACCCTTATCTCATAAAAAGCGACGGTCTCAAGAACAAGGACAGCTACTCGTTCCTCTCGTTCTTTGTAACCTACGATATATCACCCAAATACCGCAGATGTAATAACTGATTATAAAACCTCAAAAAATAAGATATGAATTACTTGGAGCAAATAAACAAAGAGAATGTCCCCCAGCATATAGCAATAATTATGGACGGTAACGGCCGATGGGCACAGTTGCGCGGAATGGAGCGCTCGCAAGGGCATCAGGCAGGAGCTGCCACAGTGCGCAAGCTGGTTGAGAACGCTCTCACGCTTGGTGTAAAATATCTTACACTCTACACCTTCTCCACCGAGAACTGGAACCGCCCCCAAGCCGAGGTTGCGGCTCTTATGGCGTTGCTTTTCGAGTCGATAGAGGAGGAAATCTTTGTAAAGAACAATGTGAGTTTCCGCATAATCGGCGATTTGAGCAAGCTCCCGCAGAATGTGCGCGAACGCCTCGAGGCTTGTATGGAGCGCACATCGAAGAACGATAGTATGACACTTGTGCTTGCATTGAGTTACTCGGCAAAGTGGGAAATATGCGAGGCGGTACGTTCTATCGCAGCCCGCGTGAAAGAGGGCGAGATGGCGCTGCAAGACATAAACGACGATGTCATTTCGGCGTCGCTCACCACATCCTTTATGCCCGATCCCGACCTACTCATACGCACCGGCAAAGAGCAACGTTTGAGCAACTTCCTCCTGTGGCAGTGTGCCTACTCGGAATTCTATTTCACCGAGGTACTGTGGCCCGACTTCGACAACGAGGAACTCTGCAAGGCTGTGTATGAATATCAGAGACGCCAGCGCCGCTATGGCTTGACAGGCGAACAGGTTGCAAAATGATAATATAAGTAAAATGAGATATCTTTCATCGATAAAGAATTTTTTCCTGGCGGCACTCTTGCTCCTGCCCCTGTATCTGCAGGCACAGAATACAATAGTGAACCCCACAATATTGTACACCGATAACCCGCGTGTATACAAAATTGCAGGCATAAACCTCACAGGCGTAGACAACTACGAGCCCTATGTTATAATAGGAATATCGGGCTTGTCGGTGGGCGACGTCATCGAGGTGCCCGGCGAGGCAATTACAGGTGCCGTAAAGAACTATTGGAAACACGGTCTCTTCTCCGATGTAAACATCGTTGCCGACAGCATCGTGGGTAATAACATCTACTTGGGCATAAAGCTCAAGCAGCGCCCCCGTGTGTCGCAGATAAACTACAAAGGAGTGAAAAAGAGCGAGCGCGACGATTTAGACCTTCGTCTCAACCTGCGCAAGGGTAACCAGATTACCCCCAATATGGTGGACGCCGCCAAGAAAATGATAAGAAACTATTATGAGGACAAGGGTTACAATAACGCCGATATAACCATAGAGCAGCGTCCCGATGTAACCGCCGACAACCAGGTGATAGTTGATATAACCGTCGATAAGAACGAGAAGATAAAGGTGCATCGCATATATCTGTCGGGAGTGGACAAAGTTGCCGATAAAAAGATAAAATATGCGATGAAAACCCGCGAAAAGACTCGTTGGAGCACGTTCAAGAACACCTTCCTGCGTTCAAAGAAGTTCACCCCCGAGAAGTACAAGGAAGACAAGGAGAAAATCCTTGCCCGATATGCCGAGTACGGTTACCGCGATGCACGCATCGTGGCCGACAGCGTTGTCCCCTACAACGACAAAAGTGTCGATATATATATAAACATCGACGAGGGTAATCAGTATCACCTGCGCAATATCCGTTGGGTGGGTAACAGCGTCTATTCCACAGCCTATCTCGACTATTTGCTGCGTCTCAAGAGCGGCGATGTCTACAACCAGACAGAGCTCGACAAACGCCTCTATGAGGACGAAGACGCCGTGAAGAACGAGTATTATAATAAAGGATATGTATTCTTTGAGGTTCTGCCCATTGAGGTGAGCGTCGAGAACGACTCGGTAGACCTCGAGCTGCGTATGTCCGAGGGTACACAGGCGACCATAGACCGCGTGAAGATTTTCGGTAACGACCGACTCTACGAGGAGGTGGTGCGCCGCGAGCTGCGCACTCTGCCGGGTAACCTCTTCTCTATGCAAGCGCTCGAGCGCTCTTTCCGCGAGATTGCAAATATGGGACACTTCGACCCCGAGACCTCAAAGCCCGACGTGCTGCCCAATCGCGAGACGGGTACCGTGGATGTGAACTGGAACCTCGCCTCAAAGAGCAGCGACCAGATAGAACTATCGGCCGGTTGGGGACAGACAGGTATCATCGGTAAGCTGTCGCTGAAGTTTACCAACTTCTCTATGCGTAACCTCTTTCGCAAGAACGCGTTGCGTCGCGGAATCATACCGCAGGGCGACGGCCAGACACTTACCTTAAGCGCGCAGTCAAACGGAAAATATTATCAGTCGTACAGCATATCGTTCTTCGACCCCTGGTTTGGCCGCAAACGCCCCAATTCATTCTCTATTTCGGCGTTTATGTCGGTGCAGACCGACGTGGCCGACAGCTACTACAACTCGGCCTACTACAATAACTATAACAACTACCTCTATGGCTACGGTAATTACAACGGCTACGGGTATAACAATGTAGCCTCATACTACGACCCCGACAAATATATCCGTATGTATGGTGTGTCGGTGGGCTGGGGACGTCGTCTCAAATGGCCCGACGACTATTTCACCCTTTCGGCCGAGCTTAACTACCAGGTCTACTCATTGAAGGATTGGCAGTACTTCCTCATAACCGACGGAAATTGCAATAACATAAACCTCTCGATGACCTTGGCACGTAACTCCATCGACAACCCCTATTTCCCCCGCAGCGGCTCCGATTTCTCATTGCAGACTTCATTTACCCCTCCCTATTCGGCTTTCGACGGCAAGGATTACGCATCGCTTGCACAAAACGCCAAAAGCCCCACCTACAAGGACGAGCTGCGTGAGAAACATAAGTGGATTGAGTACTACAAGATAAAATTCCGCAGTAAGACCTACACCTCCCTCACCAAGGGCAAGCACAATTTCGTGCTTATGACACGTGCCGACTTCGGTATCCTCGGCAGCTATGACCGAAACAAAAAATCGCCCTTTGAGACATTCTATGTGGGTGGTGATGGTATGAGCGGATACTCTTATAACTATGCCACAGATATGATTGCATTGCGTGGATACGAGAACGGAAGCCTCACCCCCTATGGTTACGAGGGATATGCCTACACACGTTTGGGGCTTGAGCTGCGCTTCCCCTTTATGCTGCAGGGCACAACAAACATCTATGGTCTTGCGTTCGTCGAGGGTGGTAATGCCTGGACAGACGCATCAAAGTTCAACCTCTTCGACCTCAAGCGCAGTGCAGGCGTGGGTATCCGTGTCTTCCTGCAGATGATTGGTCTGATAGGTCTCGACTGGGCTTACGGATTTGACGACGTCTTTGGTACTAATCGTTACGGCGGCAGTCACTTCCACTTTATTTTGGGACAAGAATTTTAAACAATATGGCTATGAAACGATTTTTTATGATTATAGTGCTTGCCTGTGTGGCAGCGGCAGGCGTGCAAGCGCAGAAATATGCTCTCATAGATATGGAGTATATCCTCAAGAATATCCCGGCCTATGAGCGTGCAAACGAGCAGATGGCACAGCAGTCCAAGAGATGGCAGGGCGAGATAGACGAACTCTCGCAAGAGGCCGAGGCTCTCTACAAGAAATATCAGAGCGAGTCGCCTTTCCTCTCCGACGAGCAGCGCACCGCCCGCGAGGAGGAAATCCTTGCCAAGGAGAAGCAGGCGTCCGACCTTAAGCGTCTCTACTTTGGCCCCAACGGCGAGCTTTATAAGAAACGCGAGAGCCTTATGGCACCTATTCAGGACGAGATTTACAACGCCGTGAAGGAGGTGTGCGAGAGCAAGAAATACTCTATGGTCATTGACCGCGCTTCGGCCGTGAGTATCATATATGCATCGCCCAAGGTGGATATAAGCAACGAGGTTCTTGCCAAACTTGGTTATTCAAATTAAATTATTACCTTTGCACATCGTTAAAGAGTGATTGAAAATTATTAAAAAACAATACAATGAAAAAGATTTTAGTTTTATTCCTTTTGTTGGCTCCCGTGAGCCTTTTTGCACAGAAATTCGGTTATGTAAATTCTACCGCCATCGTGCAGCTTATGCCCGAGTTTACCAAGGCACAGAACGACCTTCAGACATTGCAGAAGCAGTACTCTGACGAGTTTGACCGTCTGCGTACCGAGCTCGAGAAGAAAGGTATCGAGTTTGAGCAGGTAAAGGATTCTCTCCCCGCAAACATCCTTCAGCGTCGCGAGAAAGAGCTCCAGGAGATATACACACGTTTGCAGCAGTATGAGCAGGAGAGCTACCAGAACCTTCAGCAGGCACAGGCTACCAAGCTCGCCGAGGTAAACAAGGTGTTGCAGGACGCAATTCAGGCAGTTGGTGCAGAGGGTGGTTACATCTGCGTGTTCGACATTGCGGCAGGAATCCCCTACATCAGCGAGACGCTTTGCGATAACCTCGACGGCAAAGTAAAGACAAAGTTGGGTATCGGTGCTGTAAACAAGAAATAAATAGACCTATAACACAACGTATAAAGGGAGGGGGTGTCATCTCCTCCTTTTTATAATATAAAACAGTAGGAAATGCGCAAATTACTTTTTGTATTACTATTTCTCCCCTTTACGCTTTTTGCACAGAATGTGACATTTGGCTATTTCAGCTTGTCGGCTGTTATGGATTCACTGCCGCAGTACAAGGCTGCGCAGGACGAGTACAACGCTCTGCTTGAGCGTTGCGACAGCGAGATAGCTCACAGCGAGGAGGAACTGACACGCTGCTATGTGTCTTTCCTCGACGGCCAGAGCAGCTTCCCCGAGCCCATCCTGCGCAAGCGTCAGAAGGAACTGCAAGACCTCGTAGACCGCAGCGTCGTTATGCGCGACCAGATGAAGGAGTGGCTTGTGCAGGCTCACGACTCCCTCTTCCTGCCCATCGTAGGCGAGATAGACAGGGCTACTGCGCGCGTGTGTCTCATAAAAAACCTTGCCTATGCGCTCGACTCCGACAAGGAGGCGTGCCGTTACATAAACCCCAACTGCGGCATCGACATCACCTCGCTTGTAATTAAAGAGGTGCTTGCCCCCTATTCGCTCGAGACCGAGAGCGTTGAGGCAGCTGTCAAGAGTGTAGAGGAGGCTGCAGAGGCCGCTCACACACCTGCGACAGAGACTCCCGCCGAGGAGAGCCTGCCAGAGGTGGAGCTTGTGCCTGCCGAAGAGGTGCAGGAGAGCGTTCAAGAGAACGTTCAGTAGTTTTGTGAAAAAGCGATAAAACAGAAACTATGATAAACGACAAGAAAGCAGGGCCGATAGGAATCTTCGATTCCGGATATGGCGGCTTGACAATCTATCGCGAGATTGAGGAGCTGCTGCCGCAGTACGACTATCTCTATCTAGGAGATAATGCGAGAACCCCCTATGGAACGCGCTCCTTCGATGTCGTTTATGATTTTACCAGGGAGTGTGTGCGCCACCTCTTCAACCGTGGGTGTCATTTGGTGATTCTTGCCTGTAACACCGCGTCGGCAAAGGCGTTGCGCAGCATACAGCAGAACGACCTGCCCCTCATAGCCCCCGAGCGCAGAGTGCTCGGTATCATACGTCCCACCGTGGAGACCATAGGCAGCGTCACCGAGAGTCGTCACGTGGGTGTGCTTGCCACCGAGGGTACTATAAAGTCAAACTCTTATCCCCTTGAGATTCGCAAGCTCTACCCCGATATTGTGGTCACGGGCGAAGCCTGTCCTATGTGGGTGCCTCTTGTGGAAAACTGTGAGCACGGCAACGACGGTGCCGACTATTTTGTGAAACGTCACATAGACAATTTGCTGTCGCGCGATTCACAGATAGATACTATAATTCTGGGTTGTACACACTATCCTATGCTCATCGAAAAGATAAAGAAATATGTCCCGCAGGGAGTGAGGGTGCTCACGCAGGGTGCGGCTGTGGCAGCATCTCTGAAAGACTATATGCAGCGTCACCCCGAAATGGATGCTCTGTGCTCAAAGGGTGGCGGCAGGCTTTTCTGCACCACGGAGTCGGGCGACAAATTCTGTGAGCACGCCTCCCGTTATCTGAATAAGCACATCGATGTGCAGCACGTAACACTTGAATGAGCCTTCTGTCGAAGGCTCTTTTTTTATTTCTCCCCCGCAAGGAATCTCTTTGTGAGCAGTCTCACAGGCAGCCACACGGCGGTGAGTCCAACGGCCACCACGGTGCCGAAGGTTACGAGAATATCCTGAATCTCCAGCTTCACAGGGTAGCTGCTTGTGATGAAAGCCTCGCCGCTGCCAAGCGTGAGAAAACCAAATTCCTGCTGCGCAAGGCACAAAATAATTCCTATGAGAATGCCGCCCACGGCTCCTATAGCCGAGATTATGGAGCCTTCAATGATAAAAATTCTGCCTATGATATCGTCGGAGGCTCCGAGGGCTCGCAGAGTCTCCATATTCTCGCGCTTTTCAATTATGAGCATAGAGAGTGTGCCTATGATATTAAAACAGGCTATGAGAAGAATGAACGAGAGGAAAATATATGAGATGAATTTCTCCACGGTCATCACTTTGAAAATCTCTTTCTGCTGCTCGTAGCGATTCTCTATCTTCAGCCCCTTGCCACATATCGCGGCAATCTCCTTTTTTGCGTCGCTGTCGTCGTATCCCTCGGCAAGTTTTATTTCAATGCTTGTGGCCTCGTTCTCGCTGCGCCCGAAAAGCTCTCTTGCAAAGTGTGCCGATGTGAGTATATAGCCCTCGTCGTACTTGGGCTGATTGACCGAGAATGTGACTCCCGACGAAAAGAGATATCCTTTTTTGAAATTTGCCGCCGGGTTTGAGATGCTCACCTTGCTTCCTCGCCTGGGGGTATATACCTCGAGAGGTGCGGTGTGGTAGAGCCCGCAGTTGAGCCCTCCTATGATACCTATGCCCGGCACGGCATAGCTGTTTATGCTGTCCTGCAGAATAAACTGTCCGCCGCCCAGCAGGCTGCTTTCGATATTTGTGAGCTTTGCGAAATTATCGTCCACACCCTTGACATTTGCCATAACCTGCCGCCCGCCATACTGTATCATAGCCTTTTCCTCCACGGCGGTCGATGCCACGCCCACGCAGGGCAGAGCGGCTATTTCCTTGTAGTGACAGCTGTCGAGGTCGATGCTTTTGCCTTGTGTGGCTGTGATTTTAATATCGGCGTCGAGCGCGGTAAACTGCTCGGCCACCATCTGCTTGAAACCGTTGAACACCGACAGGGTGCACACCATAGCCATAGTGGCAAGTGCCACCCCCGATATCGCCACCCCCGATATTATATTTATCACCTGATGGCTCTTCTTCGAGAAGAGGTAGCGCTTGGCGATGTACAACGGCAGATTCATCGTCGCAGCTGTTAGTCTTTCAGCAATTCGTCGATGTGCTCAATGTAGTCGAGCGAGTCGTCGAGGTAGAAACGTATCTCGGGTATTATGCGCAGCTGGTGACGCACGCGGTTACCCAGGTCGAAGCGTATCGCCTTGATATTCTCGTTCAGGTGGTTTACAACCTCGTTGCCCTTCTCCGAGGGGAAGACGCTCAAGTAGGCCTTTGCGATGCCAAGGTCGGGGCTCACTCTCACGATGCTCACCGACACCATTATGCCTTTTGTCTCTTTTGCCAATTTAAGCAAGATGTCGCTCAACTCCTTCTGTATGAGTCGCGAAATTTTATTCTGTCTGGTACTGTCCATATTCTTTTTTATTTTTTTCTTATAATTGTCAATCCGTCGCGCAGCGGCAGTATAACCTCCTCCACACGGTCGTCGTTGCGCACAAGGTCGTTGAACGCCCTCACGCCGTTTGTCTGTGCATCTTGCCTCTTCTCGTCTATTACCCAGCCGTCCCACAAGGTGTTGTCGGCCAAAATCCACCCTCCTTCGTTCAGATACTCGAGAGCCATTTCGTAGTATGCGGTGTATTCGCGTTTGTTACCGTCGATGAAGACAAGGTCGAACTTCTCGTTCATCTGCGGCACCGTGTCGAGGGCGCTGCCAATTGTGAAGACTATCTTGTCGGCCACAGGGGAGTTCTCAATCCATTTGCGGGTGAAATCCTCGAGCTCGTCGTCCACCTCAAAGGTGTATATCTTTGCCCCTTCGTCCAGTCCCTCGGCCATACATATAGCAGAGTAACCCGTGTATGTGCCTATCTCCAGAATTCTTTTGGGGCGTATCATCTTCACAAGCAGTTTGAGCAGGCGTCCCTGCACCTGCCCCGATGCCATATGCGGGTTTAGTATCTCCACGTTTGTGGCGCGGTACAAACGGTAGAGGTAGTCGCCTTCGGGGCTGCTGTGTTCTGCAATGTATTCGTCAAGCCTGCTGTCGATGCTCATATATGTGTGTGCGCGTTAAATTTGTGCGAAGATACAATAATTCTATGAAAATGAGAAATTACAGCGCCCTTGTGAGCTCTTTTTCTCCTCCTGCGGCGGCTGCGGGGTAAATAATTTGTGCCTGTGTTGTAAAAAATGGTTCCTCTTGCCCTCTGCGACGAGCAAAATTTGTAAATTTGTGGCAAGAATAGAGAGTATGAAAAAAGCAGGTGACGACAGCCGGAAAAAAAACCGCGGGGGCGATGACACCCCCGTCAATCGCTTTCGTCTCTATCTGCGCCTCGAAAAATCGCTATCTCCAAAGACCATAGAGGCTTATATGGGCGACGTGGTCAAGCTTCTGCTTTTTCTGCAGGGGCAGGGCGTGCCCCCATTGCAGGCACAGACATCCGATTTGCGCTCTTTCCTTGCTTCGTTGAGCGAGTCGGGGATAAACTCTCGCTCGCAGGCTCGCATACTCTCGTCGCTGCGCTCTTTCTATGCCTTTCTGCAGCTCGACGGTTACATAGAGGATAACCCTGCCGAGATATTGAAATCTCCCAAGATGACTATGCGTCTGCCCGAGGTGCTCACGCTCTCCGAGGTAGACGCCGTGATAAATGCCATAGACCTCTCCAAGGCCGAGGGGCAGCGCAACAGGGCTATGGTGGAAATGCTTTACAGTTGTGGCCTGCGCGTCTCGGAACTGTGCGGCCTGCGTCTCTCCGACCTCTATCTCGACGAGGGTTTTATAAGAGTGACGGGAAAGGGCGGCAAGCAGCGTCTTGTACCCATTTCGCCCCGTGCCATAGCCGAGCTCGAGGCCTATTTCGCCGAGCGCTCTCACGTGGATATAAAACCTGCCTATCGCGACTTTGTCTTTGTGAGCGAGAGGCTCAAGAAATCGCTGTCGCGCATTATGGTTTTTCACATAATAAAAGAGCTTGCTATGGCTGCGGGCATCACAAAGAGCATCAGCCCGCACACCTTTCGCCACTCCTTTGCGACGCACCTGCTCGAGGGTGGGGCCAACTTGCGCATCATACAGGCGATGCTCGGGCACGAAAGTATCTCTACCACAGAGGTTTACACTCACATCGACCGCACCCGTTTGCGCGAGGAGATTATAGAGCATCACCCGCGCAACCGACGCAAGTTGTAAAAAAACGTAAAATGTAAATATTGTATGCGCTTTTGTGCTTGAAATTTGAATTTTTAGGTTTATCTTCGCAATAAGTTTAAAATTTAAACAATTATTTAAAATATAATACACACAAATGATGAAAAAGCTTTCTTTTATTCTGTCGCTTATTGCGGTAGTTGCATTGAGCTCTTGCAGCTCTAAAATGGGTGAGCTTCCCGCGGAGTATTTTACCGTAACTCCTACGGTTCTCGAGGTTGAGGGTTGCAAGATACCTGTTACAATAGACGGAAAATTCCCCGCCAAGTTCTTTAATAAAAAATCGATTCTCACAGTAACACCCGTTCTCAAATACGAAGGTGGTTCAGTTACAGCCGAGGCTGTAACCTTCCAGGGTGAGAAGGTGCGTGGCAATAACCCCACAATCTTCTACGACAAGGGTGGCAACTTCACTATGAAGATGGCGTTCGACTATCTCCCCGTTATGGAGAAATCGGCTCTCTATCTCAATTTCAGCGTAAAGAAGGGCGACAAGGTGTACACACTTCCCGAGGTTAAGGTTGCCGACGGTTGCATCGCTACATCGCAGCTCTATCGCACCACAGCCAAGACTGCCGGCATAGCGCTTGGTGAGGATGCGTTCCAGCGTGTAATCAAGCAGGCAAAAGAGGCAAATATTATGTTCCTCATTCAGCAGACCAACCTGCGCGCAGCCGAGCTCAAGAGCGACGCCGTTAAGGAGCTCACAGCTACTATGAGCGACATCGTAGCCGATTCAGAAAACAAGGTGGTAGACAACGTGGAGATTGCAGCATACGCATCGCCCGACGGCGGTATGCTCCTCAATACCGACGTGGCAACAGGTCGCGAGACAAACACCTCTTCTTTTGTGAAGAAAGAGATGAAGAAAGCAAAGCTCGAGGGCTATGTCGATGCCGACTACACAGCCGAGGATTGGGAAGGCTTCAAGACACTCGTTGCGGCCTCTAACCTCCCCGACAAGGATATCATCCTTCGCGTGCTCTCAATGTACAACGAGCCCGAGGAGCGTGAGCAGCAGATAAAGAACATCTCTTCGGTATACAAAGACCTTGCCGACGAGATTCTTCCCCAGTTACGCCGCGCCCGCATTACATTGAACTATCAGCTTATCGGTCGTTCCGACGACGAGATTATTGAGCAGTTCGCAGCCGACCCCAAAGGTCTCTCTCTCGAGGAGATTCTCTATTCGGCAATCCTTACCGACGACGTAGAGCAGCAGAAGGTTATCTACACCACTGCCACACGTCTCTATCCCGAGGACTTCCGCGGCTATAACAACCTGGGTGTGCTTGCATACAACGCAGGTGACTATGAGACAGCCAAAGACTACTTCACCCGCGCCGCAAAGGTAGACAACGCAGCTCCCGAGGTAAATGTAAACCTCGGTTATCTGGAGCTCTTGCAGGGTAATGTAGACGCTGCCGAGTCATATATCAGCATTGGTTCTAACTCAAAGGCAGGCGATGAGGCTGTGGGTAACCTCAATATAGCAAAGGGTATGTACGGCCTTGCTTCTCACCTTCTCGAGAAGACTCCCTCGAACAGTGCAGCGCTTGCGCAGTTGCTCGACGCCGACTACACCGCAGCCAAGAAAACCATTGCCTCTATCAGTAACCCCGACGCCACAACACACTACATAAAGGCGGTTCTCGGAGCACGCACAGGTAATGCCGCTCTCATCTACGACGGTCTCAAGAACGCCGTGAAACTCGACCCCTCTCTGGCCGAGAAGGCTCTTGGCGATTTGGAGTTTGCCAAATATGCAAACGACGAGGCCTTTAAATCTATCCTGAAATAGTGGGATACACAGCCGACATAAACGAGCAGGTTTCTATTCTTGCGCTCTCGCGGGTGCAGGTGCAGAAACCTGCTTTTCTTCGTCAGGTGATGGAGGCGGCGGGCAGCGCACGGGAACTGTTCGACAATCTGGCCTACATCGACGATATTCTGCCGGGAATCTCTCCCGAATTTGTTGCGGCGTTGCGCGACAAGGCGATAATTGAGCGTGCAAAGCGTGAGATGGACTTTGTGCAGGCAAACGGCATAAAACTAACTTGTCTGAACGACAGCGACTATCCCTATCGTCTCTTTGAGTGCAGCGACGCGCCCATTGCCCTTTACTCTTTGGGCGACATCCCCTTTAATGCCGAGCACATAGTGTCGATAGTGGGCACGCGCCACGCAACGGAGTATGGCAAGGATTTGTGCCGCAATTTCGTGGCCGACCTCGCTCGTCTGCTCCCCGGCACGCTCATTGTGAGCGGTCTTGCCTACGGAATAGACATCTGCGCCCACCGAGCCTCCATAGAGGCGGGGCTCCCCACGGTGGGAGTGCTTGCCCACGGCCTCGACCGCATATATCCGCAGTCGCACCGTAGCGTGGCCAAGAAAATGGTGGAGGAGTGCGGCGGCCTGCTCACCGAGTTTATGAGCGAGACAAACCCTCTGCCTCCATTCTTTGTGCAGCGCAACCGCATTGTGGCAGGTATGGCCGATGCGACGGTTGTGGTGGAGTCGGCCTCCTCGGGCGGCTCACTTATAACAGCCTCTCTTGCGCAGGGGTATGCCCGCGACTGCTTTGCCTTTCCTGGGCGTGTGAACGACCAATATTCTTGTGGTTGCAACGAACTAGTGAGCAGAAACAAGGCGGCGCTCATCACATCGGCCCACGATTTTGTGCAGGCGATGAACTGGGAGCACAAGGCAGTAGCCGCGCCCACGCAGGGCGAGCTCTTTCCCGAACTCACCCCCGAGGAGGAAATTATCATCGGTCTGTTGCGCAAAAATAGCGACGGCTTGCAGATAAATCAGTTGGTTGTGAAGGTGGATATGCCCATAAACGTGCTTATGCCGCTGCTCTTCAATATGGAGCTCAAGGGCTATGTGCGCTCCGTGGCGGGCGGCTGTTATCGAGCGATTATTTGACCGCCGCCCAACTTATCGCCCATTCCCGTGTGTTTGTAAAAGAAATTATTGTATTTTAGCAGAGGATTTTGAAAAAATAATCTTTTAATGAAAGAATTTGTAATATCTACCACCAAAAAAGAGACGGCCATTCTTGTGGGACTCATAACATCTACACAGAATGAACGCAAGACCAACGAGTATCTCGACGAGCTCGAATTTCTTGCGCAGACAGCCGGCGCCGAGGTGGTAAAGCGTTTTACACAGCGCATCGACCATCCGCACCCCGTTACCTATGTAGGTAGCGGAAAGCTGGTCGAGATAGCTGAATATGTGGAGATGCGCAAGGATACCGACGACGAAATCGGTATGGTAATCTTCGACGACGAGCTGTCGGCGAAGCAGTTGCGCAACATAGAGAAAGAACTCAAGATAAAGATACTCGACCGCACATCGCTCATCCTCGATATCTTTGCGATGCGAGCACAGACCGCTCACGCAAAGGTGCAGGTGGAGCTTGCGCAGTATAAGTATATGCTTCCCCGTCTGCAACGTCTGTGGACTCACCTCGAACGTCAGGGAGGTGGCTCGGGAAGCGGCAAAGGTGGTAGCGTGGGATTGCGCGGTCCGGGTGAGACACAGCTCGAGATGGACCGCCGAATAATTCTCGGCCGTATGTCACTGCTCAAGGAACAGCTCTCACAGATAGACCGTCAAAAGGCCATACAGCGCAAGAATCGCGGTCGTCTCATACGCGTGGCACTCGTGGGATATACCAACGTGGGAAAATCTACGCTTATGAACCTGCTTGCCAAGAGCGAGGTATTTGCCGAGAACAAGCTCTTTGCCACGCTCGACACAACCGTGCGCAAGGTAATCATTGAGAATCTCCCCTTCCTGCTTTCCGACACCGTAGGCTTCATAAGAAAGCTCCCCACCGACCTTGTGGAGTCTTTTAAATCGACTCTCGACGAGGTGCGCGAGGCCGACCTGCTCCTGCACGTTGTCGATGTCTCTCACCCCGAATTCGAAGACCAGATAGCGGTAGTGAACAAAACCCTTGCCGACCTTAACTGCGGCGACAAGCCTGTGATGGTAATCTTTAACAAAATAGACGCCTTCACCTATGTGCAGAAAGAGGAGGACGACCTCACTCCCAAGACACGCGAGAATATCACTCTCGACGAGCTCAAGGCGACCTGGATGGCACAGCTTGCCGACAACTGCATCTTCATTTCGGCACGCGAGCGTCAGAACCTCGATGACCTCAAAGAGATTATCTACAAGCGAGTGTGCGAGCTGCGCGTGCAGAAATACGCCTACAACGACTTCCTCTATCAAACCTATGACGAGGAGCAGTAAAAAATAGTAAAATAATTGTCAAACATAAAAACCTAAAGAAAATGGCAACAATTCCCGAATTCAAGTATGCCCATATGTTCCAGCAGGGCGCAGATACCACCGAGTATTACCTCCTCTCAAAAGAGGGTGTGTCGGTAGGCGATTTTGAGGGTAAACCTATGCTCAAGGTAACTCCCGAGGCTTTGACACTTTTGTCACGCACCGCGTTCCGCGATGTATCGTTTATGTTGCGCCGCGCTCACAACGAGCAGGTGGCAAAGATTCTTACCGATCCCGAGGCAAGCGAGAACGACAAGTATGTGGCACTCACATTCTTGCGCAACGCCGAGGTTGCCTGCAAGGGACAGCTTCCCCTCTGCCAGGACACAGGTACTGCAATCATCCACGCCGAGAAAGGACAGCAGGTGTGGACAGGCTTCTGCGACGAGGAAGCTCTTGCCCGCGGTGTATATGACACATACACACAGGAGAACCTGCGCTACAGCCAGAACGCACCTCTCAATATGTACGACGAGGTGAACACACGCTGCAACCTCCCCGCACAGATAGACATCGAGGCTACCGAGGGTATGGAATATCGCTTCCTTATGGTTACAAAGGGTGGCGGCTCGGCCAATAAAACATATCTCTACCAGGAGACAAAGGCCCTTCTCAACCCCGCGACACTCGTTCCCTTCCTTGTAGAGAAGATGAAGAGCCTCGGAACAGCGGCTTGTCCTCCCTATCACATAGCATTTGTAATTGGCGGTACATCGGCCGAGAAGAACCTTCTCACCGTAAAACTTGCCTCTACACACTTCTACGATAATCTGCCTACAACTGGCGACGAAACAGGTCGTGCCTTCCGCGACATTGAGCTCGAGAAGCAGCTCCTCGACGAGGCGCACCGCATTGGTCTCGGAGCGCAGTTCGGTGGAAAGTACCTTGCGCACGACATCCGCGTGGTACGCCTGCCCCGCCACGGCGCAAGCTGCCCCGTAGGTATGGGTGTAAGCTGCTCTGCCGACCGCAATATCAAGGCAAAAATCAACAAAGACGGTATCTGGATTGAGAAACTCGACGACCAGCCCGCAACCCTCATTCCCGAGGAGCTTCGTAACGCAGGCGAGGGTGACATCGTTCGCGTAGACCTCAACCGTCCTATGAAAGAGGTGTGCGAGCAGCTCTCACAGTATCCCATCGCAACACGTCTCTCGCTCAACGGTACAATTATCGTGGGCCGCGACATCGCACACGCAAAGCTCAAAGAGCGCATCGACCGCGGCGAGGGCCTGCCCCAGTACATCAAAGACCATCCCATCTACTATGCAGGTCCCGCAAAGACTCCCGCAGGTATGCCTTGCGGCTCTATGGGCCCCACCACAGCAGGTCGTATGGACTCTTATGTAGACCTCTTCCAGTCTCACGGCGGTTCAATGATTATGCTTGCCAAGGGTAACCGTTCACAGCAGGTGACCGACGCTTGTCAGAAGCACGGCGGTTTCTATCTCGGCTCAATCGGTGGTCCCGCTGCAATTCTTGCGCAGAACAATATCAAGAGCATCGAGTGCGTAGAGTATCCCGAGCTTGGTATGGAGGCTATCTGGAAAATTGAGGTAGAGGACTTCCCCGCATTTATTCTCGTCGATGACAAAGGCAACGATTTCTTCAAGCAGATAAAGCCCCGTTGCCCCGGCAACTGCAAGTAATTTAGCGAACAAAGAGGGGCGTGGTTTGTTTCTTTATCGGAGCAAATTTCGCCTCTCCTATTGCGCAGAATAAAAAAATGCATTATAATTGCACCACATTTAAACTAAATAATTATGGACAAATCATTGAAAGGTACAAAGACCGAGGCTAACTTGTGGGCAGCGTTCGCAGGTGAGAGCCAGGCACGTAATAAGTATACATATTACGCAAGTAAGGCAAAGAAAGATGGCTTTGAGCAGATTGCAGCTATCTTCCAGGAGACAGCCGACCAGGAGAAGGAGCACGCTAAACTGTGGTTCAAACTCGTTCACGGTATCGAGGGCACAGCAGAGAATCTCGTAGATGCTGCTGCCGGTGAGAACTACGAGTGGACCGATATGTATCCCACTATGGCCAAGGAGGCTCGTGAGGAGGGATTCGTAGAAATCGCAGCTCTCTTTGAGGCTGTTGCCAAGGTAGAGGCTGTTCACGAGGAGCGTTACAAGAAACTCTTGCAGAATGTGCAGGGTGGTGTGGTATTCAGCCGCGACAACGACTGTATCTGGCAGTGCCGCAACTGTGGTCACTTGCACTTTGGCAAGATGGCTCCGGAGATGTGCCCCGTATGTGCTCATCCCAAGGCATACTTCCAGATTAAGCCCGAGAATTATTAATTAACGCAATAATTCGATAAAACGACAAAGGTGGCCTCGGCCACCTTTTGTCGTTTATTAAATGATAAAATTTATATACAACAGATATACTACAACGGCTACAAGTGTTATAATCGCCGACTTTATGAGAATGTGAAGAAATAGTTTCATAGCGTGCTTGTGTGGAGTTATCAAAAAAGCCCGTCCGTAAAGGGCGGGCTTTTCGTCTTTGCTTTTAACTGCTTTGGAGTGTATTAACCCTCGTGGATAGCCTCTGAAGGACATACACTTGCGCAAGAACCGCAGTCGATGCACAATTCGGGGTTGATAGAATATTTCTCGCCCTCTGAAATAGCACCCTGAGGACACTCGTCGATACAAGTACCGCAAGCAACGCAGTCGTCTGAAATTACGTAAGCCATAGTTGTAAATTTTAAATTTGTATTATCCGATGCGAAGATACAGATTTTTGTAATATACGGTAACATAAACCGCTTATTTAACATTTTTTTACAATTAAAAATTTCAACCTTTATTATCTTCGCATTGCAATAAGAACAAAGATTGCGCGTTAATTATTGTGATGAAGCGAATTTTATACATAATTATATTGGCTTTGCTGCCACTTTCTCTCTTTGCGCAGGAGCGCAAGGTGCAGAATAAACCCTATATCGACTACCGCCGTCTGCACTATGGCTTTTTTGTAGGTACTCACGTACAGGATATGGAGTTCTATAATAACGGCTATCTCACAGAGACGGGCGAGGCGTGGTATGCCGACATTGCGGCCTATAACCCCGGTTTCACAGTGGGCGTGCTTGCCGACCTGCGTTTGAGCGAGCATTTCTCTTTCAGGGCACAGCCCACGCTGCACTTCGGGCAGAATACTATTATCTTCAGGGAGTACGGCAGCGGTCTGCGCGAGCGTCAGCAGGTGAAGACAACCTATCTCGCCTTGCCACTGCACATAAAATGTGCGGCGCAGCGTTTTAACAACTACCGCCCCTATCTCACGGCAGGTGTCAGCCCTATGGTGAACCTCACCGTCAAGAAACAGCGTCCCATTCTGCTCAAGAAGTTCGACTATATGGTGGAGGTGGGCTTCGGCTGCGACTTCTATCTGCCCTTCTTCAAACTTATCCCCGAGCTTAAATTTGCCTTCAGCCTCACCGATGTGCTTGAGAAAGACCGCAAAGACCTGCTCGACGAGAGTGTGCTCAAATACACCCAATCGGTCGATAAGATAGCTTCAAAGATGATTGTCTTGTCGTTCTATTTCGAGTAGAGCCGATATTTTCTTTTATAATTGTTTGACGGTTATAAAAATATGTATATCTTCGCAACGATGTAAACAAAAGCCTTGCGGCACATTAAAAAGAGAATATAAAATGAATAGTCGTGTTAGCGCATATTGGTGGTGGCGTCTCTTGAGTAAACACTCGTGAGCAGTCGTCTCGTATCCGTAAACAGATGTTTGAAAGATAGAAAGACCGGCCTCACTTGGCCGGTCTTTGATTTTGTAAGAATAAAAAAACAATATAAAGCTATGAAACAGAAACGCTACTTTCTACAAGAGAATGAGATACCTACACAATGGTACAATATACAGGCCGAGATGGTGAACAAACCCTCTCCTATGCTCGACCCCGAGACACGCGAGCCGGTGACTGTTGAGAGCCTTTCGAAACTGCTCTCTGCCGAGTCGGCACGTCAGGAACTGAACTTTACCGATGCGTGGATTGACATTCCCGAGCCCGTGCAGGAGATGTATCGCTACTACCGCTCAACTCCCCTCGTGCGTGCCTACGCCCTGGAGAAGGCTCTCGGTACCCCTGCGCACATCTATTTCAAGAACGAGAGCGTGAGCCCCATCGGTTCTCACAAGCTCAACTCGGCAATTCCGCAGGCCTACTACTGCAAGATTGAGGGCACCACAAACGTAACCACCGAAACGGGCGCAGGCCAGTGGGGTGCAGCGCTCTCTTTCGCCACAAAGGCATTCGGTCTTGAGTGCGCAGTATATCAGGTGAAGTTGAGCTATGAGCAGAAACCCTATCGCCGCAGTGTTATGCAGACATTTGGTGCGCAGGTAACACCGTCTCCCTCAATGTCTACACGCGCAGGAAAAGATATAATTACACAGCAGCCCAACCACCAGGGTTCTTTGGGTACTGCTATCAGCGAGGCGGTGGAGCTTGCACGCACTACACCCAACTGCAAATATGCCCTCGGCTCGGTTATGAGCCACGTGAGCCTGCACCAGACAATCATTGGTCTCGAGGCCGAGAAACAGATGGCTATGGCAGGTGAATACCCCGACATCGTAATTGGCTGCTTCGGTGGCGGTTCAAACTTCTCGGGTATAGCCTTCCCCTTTATGCGTCACAATATAAAAGATGGCAAAACCACACGCTTCATCGCAGCCGAGCCCGAGTCGTGCCCCAAATTGTCGCGCGGCCGCTTCTGCTACGACTACGGTGACGAGACAGGTTACACACCTCTTATGCCAATGTTCTCACTCGGTCACAACTTTAAGCCTGCAAACATCCACGCGGGCGGTTTGCGCTACCACGGCGCGGGTGTGATTGTGTCGCAGCTCCTCAAGGACGGTCTTATGGAGGCCGCCGACATCAGCCAGCTCGACTCTTTCAACGCAGGTCTCACCTTTGCCAAGGCCGAGGGTATTGTGCCCGCTCCCGAGTCGTGCCACGCTATTGCGGCTGCCATCGCAGAGGCCGAGAAGTGCAAGGAGACCGGCGAGGAAAAGGTAATCCTCTTCTGCCTTTCGGGACACGGTCTTATGGATATGACCGCCTACGACCAGTATATTTCGGGCAGTCTCAACAACTACACCATAAGCGATGCCGAGATTGAGAAGAATCTCGAGAATGCACAGCGATAACATCCTTTTTTTGTGGCCGTGAAACAGTAAAAGAAACGATGGAAAGAAGAAAAATAATGTATGTACACGGCTTTGCTTCGTCGGGGAGCTCGGGTACTGTGATGGCCTTACGCCGCCACCTGCCGCAGTGGAAAGTAATAGCCCCCGACCTGCCCGTGGACCCCTTTGAGGCTCTCGAACTGCTGCGCGGCATCGTGGAGCAAGAGAAACCCGAAATTGTGGTGGGCACATCTATGGGCGGTATGTACACACAGCAGCTGTGGGGAATCCCGCGCATTGTGGTGAACCCCTCCTTTGAGATGTCGCGCTCGTTGCTTTTCGGCAAGATGGGGCGCAACAAATATACATCAAAGCGAGAGGACGGCGCAACGGAATTTCGTATCGACAAGGCTGTTGTGGAACGCTTCAAACAGATGGAAAAGGAGCAGTTCTCGGGTGTGTGCGATAGCGAGAAAGAGCTTGTGATAGGGCTTTTCGGCGACAAAGACACTGTTGTGCAGCACCGCCCGCTTATGGCGAGTCACTACGGCGAGGAGCGTTGTCGGTGGTTCGCCGGTGAGCATCGTCTCAACGACGAGGTGGTGAAGAAAGTTCTTCTGCCTCTCTTGCAGGAACTGCTACCACAAAAAGAGAACGAATATGAATGGCAAGGATATTGATTCTTGCCATTTTTTTGCAGTGTGGTAGCGCTTGCTCTATATTTTACAAAATAATATGCGTGTGTCAAAATTCTTATTTTGACACGTTTTTTACGCCTTTTTTACTATCTTCGCAGGCGATTAAGAACAACGCTGTATAAAATGGCCCTCATACTATCCTTTATCTCCCTGTTTGCTTCGCTTTTTGTGGAGCGCACCGACACCGTGATGCTCACGGGTGTGGATATTGTGTCGTCGGTAAAGATGTCCGACGACGATGGGGCGTTGCCTCTCTCGGCCACCACGGTGGGCAGAGTCGAAATAGAGGGGCGTCACATAAACAGCGTAAAGGAACTCTCGGCTGTGGTGCCCAACTTCTATCAGCCCGACTACGGCTCGCGCCTCACCTCCTCGATATATGTCCGCGGCTTTGGCTCGCGCATCGACCAGCCTGTGGTGGGTATGAGCATCGACCAGATGCCTGTGATGAACAAAAACAACTACGACTTTGAGCTCTTCGATATTGACAAGGTGCAGGTTATACGCGGTGCGCAGAGCACGCTTTTCGGCCGTAACACGGCGGGCGGTGCAATAAATATCACAACACTCTCCCCGCTTAATTTCCAGGGAAAGAGGCTTGCCCTCGAGTGTGGCAACGGCAACGACCTGCGTTTCAAGGCTGCGCACTACGCGGCCCCCACACGCGAATTTGGCTGGTCGGCAGGTTTCTTTTTCAACCATAGCGACGGCTTTTTTACCAACTCCCTCACGGGTGACAAATGCGACGGCGGCGACACCGGCGCATTGCGTCTGCGTGCGCAGTGGCTCCCCTCCGACGGGTGGAGCATCGACAACACCCTCTCTGCGGGCTATGGCAACGAAGGGGGCTGGGGTTATCACAGCTACGATGCAAAAAGTGCCACCCTGCACCCCATAGCCTATAACGAGGAGTGTTACTACCGCCGTTTCAACGTGAGCGACGGTCTTGTGGTGAAACGTTTCACCGACAGCTACACCTTCTCCTCGGTGAGCGGTTATCAGTACATCGACGACAAGATGCACCTCGACAACGATTTTCTACCGCTCGACTATTTCACAATGGAGCAGGCGCAGCGCGAGCACTCCTTCACGCAGGAGTTTGTGGTGAAGTCGCGCGACGGCAGCTCTTTCCGCCGCGTGGCAGGTATCTTTGCCTTCTACAAACAGATGGATATGAGCGCACCCGTGAATTTCCGCGAAGAGGGTATAAAGAACCTTATTCTTGACAAACTGCCTGCCGATTTTAGCATAAAAGAGGAGCGTTTCACCATTGCAAGCGACTTCGAAATACCCACATACGGCGCGGCGGCTTATACGCAGGTGGGCTTCTCACTGGGTGCGTTCGACATTGACGCAGGTGCGCGCATCGACTACGAGCACTCCTCGATGCACTACGACAGCCGCTCCCTTGTGCACTACACGCTCAAGGATGTGTGTGAGGAGAGGCCTCTCCCCACACGTTTCAATGGGCGCACCTCGGTATCGGCTCTGGAGTTCCTGCCCGGTATCTCGGTTATGTACAGGCACCGCCACGGCAACCTCTATGCCTCGGTGCGTCGCGGCTTCAAGGCGGGAGGCTTCAATACGCAGATATTCTCCGATATCCTGCGCAATATGATGATATACGACTTTTTGGGAGTGAGCAAAGAGGTATCGGCCTCTGCCACACGCTACAAGCCCGAGGTAAATCTCAACTACGAGCTTGGCGGCCATTTCTCGCTGCTCGACGATAACCTCAACCTCTCGGCGGCGCTCTTTTATATATCGTGCACCGACCAGCAGGTGACCATAATGTCGGGTGCGGGGCGTATGATGTCCAACGCTGCGGAGTCGCGCAGCTGGGGTGTGGAGCTGTCGGCACGTTACAGCGCGGGCCCTCTCACCATCGATGCCTCCTGCGGCTACACAAACGCGAAATTCGAAAGATACAGCGACAGCGAAGGCAACTACAGCGGCAACTACCTTCCGTATGCCCCGCAGAGCACCTACTCTGTAAATGCGACATATAATTTCCCTGTGCAGCGCTCGTTTGCCAACCGCCTTGTGCTGAATGCGGGGCTCAACGGGGTGGGGCGCATCTATTGGGACTCTGCAAATACTCTCACGCAGCCCCACTACTGCACCCTGTCGGCCTCTGTGCTGTGGGAAAAGGGGCACATAGGTCTCTCGTTGTGGGGCAAGAACCTGCTCGACCGCGAGTACCGCACCTTCTACTTTGAATCGATAGGCAATAAATTTTTCTCCCTCGGCAAGCCTTTGCAGGTGGGAATGTCACTATATGTAAATCTATAAACAAACTAATATGAAAAAACTTCTCTTCTTACCCCTTGCGATTATGTCGGTTGTGCTCTTTTCGTGCTCAAACGACGACGACGGCCCTTCGGCGCCCTCGAACCTCTTTACCGTGCAGAACAGCGTGTGCAAAGTAATAAAGAACTCCGACGCCACGCTCTCCATACTTATGGCCGACGCGCAATTTGCCTCCAAGATGCCCGCGATGGACATCCTGCTGCCCGGCGTGCCCTGCATCCCCTGTGAGGGCGGTGTGCAGCTTATCACTCCCGAACTCGTGCCGCAGATAAATATGCACGGCGCGTGGTACAACTACGAGCGATACACCATAGAGAATCTCACGGGCAGCGAAACACGCGACGCAGGCCTCGCGTTCCAGTGCCGCATAGAACTTGGCAAGATAGCCTTCAGCGGCGCTCTCGCAGGCACTGCAGGCGACACCTGCATATACAGCGGTACCACCGATGTGATTACGCCCGACGGCGAGCTCTCCGACGAGGTGCCCACGGTGAGTGTAAGTGTCTACGAGAATATCTCCTCTACAGTGGAAAAGAGCGCGACAGCGGCTACCGTCACCCTCACAAATGTCTCTTTTGCAGCGGCTATGCCTCCTATGAGCATACGCTTGAGCGAGATACCTCTTGGCGAGGCAGGTGACTATTGCGTTGCAGAGCTTGTCCCCGAGGTTTCTATGTTCGGCTCTCCTTTTATGCCGAGCGATACCTACAAAATGAGCAACGTGCGTCTCGTTGCAGGCGAGGAGGCGTTTCAGTTGCACTTCTCTCTCTCAATGGGTAATATGCAGTATGACGCAGTTGCCTGTGACGAGGGTTACAAGGGTACTATAATTAACCGTAAAATATCGGAATAATATGTGCAAGAAAATTCTTTTGGCGGCACTTGTGGCGCTGCTGTCGTTGCCCTCTGTGGCACAGCTCAAGGTGGAGTGGGGAAACATCGACACACGTTATCCCGCGACGGGTGCTCCCGTAGCCGAGAATATTGCGGTGAACCGTGCCGTAGCGTGGCGTGGCGAGCGTGTCAATTTCCAACTGCTTGTCACAAACAAAGGCGGCGAGCAGGCCGTAGAGTATAAATTTGGCGACCTCGAGTGTGGAAAAGAGAAAATCTCGCACAAGAATATCGTGGGCGGCTTTGCGCAGCCAATCATCACCGACCGCTTTTGTAACTGCGGCACTCACGCCGTAGATGCCTATGGCGAGAACCTCTCGGCCGACAAGATAACAGCCGACAGCCTCACCACACTGCACGAGGGCACTTGTCGTGGTCTCTGGTTCACCGTGAATGTGCCTGCCACCGCAAAGGCCGGCAGTTACAAAGGGCGCGTCACCGTAACCGTAGGCAGCACCTCATACACACGCAGCTACACCGTGAAGGTACTCCCCCGAGTGCTCCCCGCTCCCGCCGACTGGAAATTCCACCTCGACCTGTGGCAGAACCCCTATGCCGTGGCACGAGTTCACAATGTGGAACTGTGGTCGGCCGAGCATTTCCACAAAATGCGCCCCTATATGCTCAAGCTTGCTTCGGCAGGTCAGAAGGCCATAACAGCCACCCTCATCGACCGCCCGTGGAACGGCCAGACACACGACCCCTTCGGCAGTATGGTGACGTGGATGAAAAAGGCCGACGGCAGCTGGCTCTACGACTTCACAATCTTCGACCGCTGGGTGCAGTTTATGATGGACTGCGGAATAAACAAAGAGATAACCTGCTTCTCTATGATACCGTGGAAGCTCTCGTTCCGTTACTACGACCAGGCCACCGACTGCCACAAATATATGCAGTGTGCGCCGGGCGACGCGGCCTATGAGCAGTTCTGGGGCGGAATGTTACGCGCTTTTGCACAGCACCTCAAGGAGAAGGGGTGGTTCGAGAAGACTTTTATCTCTATGGACGAGCGTTCTCTGCATCAGATGCAGGCGGCCATAGGAGTTATAAAGAAATATGCTCCCGGCCTGAAAATCTCTATGGCGGGTAACTACCACCCCGAAATAGAGGCCGATATACACGACTACTGCCTCGATATCTTTGCTTACGGAGCATACACCCCCGAACTCCTCGCGCGTCGCCGCAGCGAGGGTAAGGTATCTACCTACTACACCTGCTGCTCGGCCGAGTACCCCAACCTCTTCACCTTCAACGACGCTGCCGATGCAGAGTTCATCGCTCTCGAAGCTCTTGCCAAGGATCTCGACGGCTACCTGCGCTGGGCCTACAACAGCTGGACCGTGGAGCCCGAGAAGGATTCACGCTTCACAGCGTGGCCTGCAGGCGACACATACGTCATATATCCCCACAGCACAAGCTCGGTGCGCTGGGAGCGTCTTGTGCAGGGTATTCAGCAGTATGAAAAGTATAAGATTCTGCACGCCGAGGCCACCGAGCGTGGCGACAAGGCTGCAATTGCCAAGCTCGAAACTCTTCTGCGCACGGTAGATATAAAAAAGATTGCCACCGACAGCGAGAAGATAGTAAATAATTTCCGTGAGCAACTCAATAAATTCTAAAAAATGCATTTCTTGTATGTAACGCAATTGAAAATATGAAACCACAGATTACCGATACAATCAAATACATAGGTGTGGACGACCACACAATCGACCTCTTTGAGAGTCAGTACATTGTGCCTGCGGGTATGTCGTACAACTCATATGTGATTGAGGACGAGGAGATAGCTATCCTCGACACCGTAGATGCGCGTATGGCAACCGAGTGGTGGGAGAACCTCGATGAGGCTCTTGCGGGGCGCACACCCTCGTTCCTCATAGTTCACCACGCCGAGCCCGACCACGCCTCTCTCGTGGCTGCTCTTATGGAGAAATATCCATCTGTGCGTCTCGTTGCCACAGCAAAGGCTGTGCAGATGATGCCGCAGTTTTTCGAGGGGGTGGACTTTGCGTCGCGCGCCATAGCCGTGAAAGAGGGCGACACCCTCTCGCTCGGCCGTCACAAGCTGCAGTTCTTCACTGCGCCTATGGTACACTGGCCCGAGGTTATGGTCACCTACGATGCCACCGAGAAGGTACTCTTCTCGGCCGATGCCTTCGGTAAGTTCGGCGCACTTTCTGCCTGCGAGGAGTGGGCTTGCGAGGCACGCCGCTACTACTTTAATATATGCGGAAAATATGGCGCGCAGGTGCAGGCTCTGCTTGGGAAAGTGGCGGCTCTCGATGTCGCAACCATCTGCCCGCTGCACGGCCCCGTGCTCACAGAGAACCTCGCCTACTATGTAGGCCTCTATAACACTTGGAGCAAGTATGAGCCCGAGACCGACGGTGTCTTTGTGGCCTATGCCTCAATACACGGCGGCACAGCCGCTGCCGCGCAGAAACTCGCGCAAATGCTCACCGACGCGGGTGCGCCCGCAGTCTCTGTGGCCGACCTCTCGCGCTGCGACCTTGCCGAGGCTGTGGAGGATGCTTTCCGCTACTCCCGTATGCTGCTCTGTGCCGCTTCCTACGACGCAGGCCTCTTCCCTCCTATGGCCGATTTTCTGCACCACCTGCAGAGTAAGAATTTCCAGCGTCGTCGCGTGGCTTTGCTCGAGAACGGCTCCTGGGCACCCACGGCAGGGCGTGTGATGCGTGCCTTGCTTGGGGAAATGAAAGAGATAGATATAGTTGAGCCCGTGGTAACTATACGCTCGCGTATGAAGGAGAGCGACCTCCCCGCTATGCAGCAGCTTGCAACCGAGCTTCTTAAGTAACGCTTCGCAGAGCAAAACAATATAGGCAGCCTTTTGAAGGCTGCCTATATTGTTTTGTGTCAAATTCTTTTTAATAAATAACTTTTTTGCCGTTTTGTATGTAGATGCCCTTTGTGGGATTTGTCACACGGCGGCCGTTGAGGTCGTATATGGCGTCACCGTCTGCGGTGCCGTCGGCCTCAATATCGTCGATTGCAGTGAAATCCATCTCCACAATGTTTATAAAGCTATTCCAGCCTTTGGCTTCCTCGTAGGCGCTTTTCGCTCCTATGGGCACATACAGCGTTGCCGATTTAAAGACTGTATTGCTGAAAGTATATAATTTATTAAGTTTTATGCCGGCTTGCACTGTGGTAAAATTCATTACGGGAGGTGTGGCGCTCTCGCTATATACAGCAGTGATGTTATCGCTGTTATAAATTGCGCCTCCTCCTATTTCATCGAGGCTTTCAGGGAAATAAACCTCTGTGATGTTTTCGCAGCTGTAAAACGCTCCAAGGCCTATGCGCTGAACACCTGCCGGTATTTCGAGTTTTGTAATCTCGTTGCCATTTAAATAGAGACGCTCAAGCGATTGGGCTTGTTTGATGCTCTCATATTCTATGCCACACCAGTTTGCGAGGCTGCCGAGGCTTACCTCCTTGAGGTTATTGCACCCTTCAAAGGTTGTGGCATCTATTGTATGTGTGATGCTTGCGGGTATTGTTACGCTTGTGAGCCCTGTGCAACCATAGAATGCATAAGAGCCTATTACATAGTCCTCACCCTTGTAGCTATCGGGGAGGGTTATCGC
>JAZRLR010000033.1:0-12292 GCA_045646965.1 Bacteroidaceae bacterium | reverse complement strand
CCAACTCGTTTGGCAAAGGCTTCGTTCTCCTTGTCAAATGCTCGGAGCAGGGTTTCATACTCTGTTCCTATACCCTGATAGGCATTGCGTACCATTTCGGCAGTTACAAATGCTTCTCTATCTGAAATGCGTTGGTAGTGTTTGATGATTTGAGCCTTGATGTTATCCAAAGCCAGATTGATGTCTCTCGATTCTTTACTCTTGCCTTTTGCTCGGTTGCCTTTCACATCCCATAGGTCTTTATGGATGCTCTGCTTGCAACTGAATTGAGCCACAGAACCGTTGATTGTCACTCGTCCCATAATAGGAACAATACCGTTTTTCTCCTTGCTTCCGTTCACGTAGAACAGCACCTTAAATGTACTTCGCATAATCTAATCTTTTTGGTTACAAAATTAGTTATCAGCGAGTTATACATTGATATGCAAACTAGCGCAGAACGATGAAACGTGACGACACAAAGAAAAACTTTACTGCATTATCGGGTAATGACTTGGCAACCGTTCTGTTTCATTACCTTTCATTTCCTTGCTTTTTTGCCTTTGTTACCATTTCCGAGGTTTTCTGTTTAATGCGTTATGGCTCAATTCAAAACGCAGAATTTCACCTTTTTTGCTCCGAGAACCGTAATTTTTTTGCAAAATACAAAAAAAGAGCCGACAAATATGCCGGCTCTCTCAAATATAGTTCTGTTTTAGAGTGTGTAAGTACCCTCGACAAGCTTACCCATCGCCCACACGGCGCGTATGTTCAAGCCCTCGTCAAGAATCATAATGTCGGCATCTTTGTCTTTCTGCAAAGAACCCTTGCGGTCGTAAACACCCATAATCTTTGAAGGAGTCTCCGAAGCCATACGTATAGCATCCTCCAAAGGAATCTCTGCCTTCTGAACCAGAGTGCGGATAAGGCGGTCCATTGTAGCCACGCTACCTGCAAGAGCTGTGCGGTCGGCAAGCTTGCATACGCCGTCCTCGATGATTACGCGGGGATCGAAAGCAGTTGTGCTGTCGCTGGCTGCGCAAGCAAGAGCGTCGGTGATTACGCAGGCACGCTCAACACCCTTAATTCTGTGGATAAGACGCAGAATTGTGGGAGGAACGTGAATACCGTCGGCTACAACCTCAACTGTCATATCCTCGTGCAAGTAGATACTTTCCACTGTGCCCTCGTACTTGTACTCGCGGCGTTTGTGGAAACCGGGCATTGCGTTGTAGAAGTGGGTTGCGTGTGTGTAACCGTTCTCGTGTGCAACGTGAATATCGTCATACTCGGCCTGTGTATGTGCCACAGAAGCAAGGATACCCTTTGAGGTGATATATTTACCAAACTGCATTGCACCGGGGAGCTCGGGAGCGGCGTCCCAACGCTTGATACAGCTCCATTTCTCTACAAGGGGAATGTACTCCTGGGGATCGGGGTTCTTAATATTCTCGGGCAACTGTCCGCCTGCCATCGCAAGGTTCAGATAGTGTCCCTCGAGGTGCAAACCGAGCACGGGGCTGTCGGGTTCTGCCATAAGCTTTGTACAAGTCTCGGCAGCTGCCTCAATCATAGGCACAGTCGAAGAAGAAAGGGTGGGGAAGATACTTGTGGTTCCGTGTTTCATATGAGCGTTAATCGCTGTTCTGAACGCCTCCTCGGTGCCCTCCATAAAGTCGCCGCCGCCACCGCCGTGAATGTGAATCTCTACACCGCCGGGGACAACGTACATACCTTTTGCATCTACAACTTCGGCGCCGATAACTGCAAGGTCACAGTTTGTCACCTCAAGAATTTTATTGTCTCTGATAATTACAGAGCCGTCCTTCATCCAACCTTGGGGAGTAAGGATTTTTGCATTAATAATTTGCGTCAGCATAATATTTGTTGTGTTAAAAGTTTTCTCGCTCGCAGCGCGCATCGCGTGCGGTTACAGACTACAAAGTTATTTAAAATATATTCCAAATAAAGGTTTTTTAATACTTTTTTCTGTTAAAACCGCAAAAAAGGAGATACGGCGAAAGGCGTGCGCATTGCAATCGCTCTATATTGCGATGTCTTTTTGCGCAAATATAAGATTGGTCTATGTCATTTTGCAAGATGCAAGGTATATTTAGTGTACATTTTGTAAATATCAAGCAAAGAGACGTTTTTTTGATTTTTCACACACTTTATTGCAGTTTTTACGCAAAATGGCTTCCTTTTTTCGAAAAAAGGAGGCAGATAATCGGTTTTCAGCAACGAGAAGGGTGCTTTTTTTATAATTTGTTTGCCAATTTTAGTATATGAGCATATATTTGCAGCAGATTTTAAAATTTACAAAAAGAAAGAACGGATTAAAATAATCAATATGTCCAAGTTGAGATTCGATGTCATCACCGCCGCTTTCGGAAAAAGCGCGGTCAATGTCCCCGACAAAGAGGAACGCCCCTCGAACTACTACGCAATAAACGTATTTAATAAGGAGAAAATGTTTAAATATCTCCCCAAACACGTTTACAATAACCTCATAGATGTAATAGATAACGGAGCTGCGTTCGACAGCTCAATCGCCGACGCCGTGGCCGATGGTATGAAACGCTGGGCTATAGAAAACGGTGCAACACATTACACCCACTGGTTCCACCCCCTCACCGAGACAACCGCCGAGAAGCACGACGCCTTCATTGAGCACGACGGCAAGGGTGGTGTGCTCGAAGAATTCTCGGGCAAGTTGCTTGTGCAGCAGGAACCCGACGCCTCCTCTTTCCCCAACGGCGGCATACGAAGCACATTCGAAGCCCGCGGATACAGCGCCTGGGACCCCACATCGCCCGCATTCCTCATTGGAGATACTCTGTGCATCCCCACCGTGTTTATTTCATACACCGGTGAGGCCCTCGACTACAAGGCACCTCTTTTGAAGTCGTTGCGCGCCGTGGACAAAGCCGCCACCGAGGTGTGTCGCTACTTCGACAAGAACGTAAAAAAGGTGACCACATTCCTCGGATGGGAGCAGGAGTATTTCCTCGTAGACGAGGGTATGCTGCTTGCCCGCCCCGACCTTTTGCTCACAGGTCGCACACTTATGGGACACAGCAGCGCCAAGAGCCAGCAGCTCGAGGACCACTATTTCGGTTCTATACCTGCGCGTGTGGCAGCCTTTATGAAAGACCTCGAGATTGAGGCTATGAAACTCGGAATCCCCGCAAAGACCTGTCACAACGAGGCCGCCCCCAACCAGTTCGAGCTCGCGCCCATATACGAAGAGTGCAACCTTGCCGTAGACCACAATATGCTCATTATGGCACTTATGAAAGATGTGGCACGCCGTCACGGATTCCGTGTGCTACTGCACGAGAAGCCCTTCAAGGGCATAAACGGCTCGGGCAAGCACAACAACTGGTCGCTTGGCACCGACACAGGCACCCTTCTTATGGCACCCGGAAAAACCGACAAGGACAACCTGCGTTTCATTACATTTGTAGTAAACACCCTTGCGGCCATATATCGCCACAACGGCCTTTTGAAAGCAAGCATTATGTCGGCAGCCAATTCGCATCGTCTGGGTGCAGCCGAGGCACCTCCCGCCATTATTTCGAGTTTCCTGGGCTCACACCTTTCATCGATACTCGACCATCTCGAGACTACAGACGACATTGTGCGCATATTGAGCAAGCGAGAACTCCGTCTCAACATACCCGCTCTTCCCGAGCTTATGATTGACAACACCGACCGCAACCGCACATCGCCCTTCGCATTCACAGGAAACCGTTTCGAGTTCCGTGCCGTGGGCTCCGAGGCCAACTGCGCGTCGGCAATGATTGCACTCAACACCGCTATGGCCGAGCAGCTCACCATCTTCAAGAACGAGGTGGATACACTCATTGAGCACGGCGCAGGCAAAGAAGAGGCCATTGTAAAGATAATCCGCAAGTACATCAAATACAGCAAACCCGTGCGCTTCGACGGCAACGGCTACTCCGACGAGTGGAAACGCGAGGCTACAAAGCGCGGCCTCGACTGCGAAGCAAGCGCCCCCTTGGTATTTGACCGTTACCTCGACAAAGAGAGCGTGGAGATGTTCCGCAAGATGGAGGTAATGACCGAGACAGAGCTCAAAGCCCGCAACGAAATCAAGTGGGAGATGTACACAAAGAAGATACAGATTGAGGCACGCGTGCTTGGCGACCTTGCCCTCAACCACATAATCCCCACCGCCACAAAATACCAGAGTTCGCTGCTCGACAACGTAATAAAGATGCAGCAGGTAATTGGCAAGGAAGAGGGAGAGAAAATGTCGGCCGAGAATATTTCGCTCATAAAAGAGATTGCCGTGAGCGCAAGCGAGATACGCCGTCTTGTAAACGAAATGATAGAGCGCCGCAAGGTTGCAAACAAAATAAAGACCGAGCGCGACAAAGCCATCGCCTACCACGACACCATAGCACCTATGCTCGAGGAGATACGTTCTCACATCGATAAACTCGAAATGGTAGTGGACAATGAGTTGTGGACTCTCCCCAAATACCGCGAGCTGCTCTTCATCTGCTAAATTGCAGTTCGCAAGAAAAAAGAATAGAGAGAATCGGCACTTGGCCCGATTCTCTCTATTTGCATTTTATCCGCAGGGGAAAATTATTCGTATCTTATCGCCTCGATGGGGTCGAGGTCGGCTGCTTTCTTCGCAGGATACCACCCAAAGAAAATACCCGTCACCGTGCACACCACAAAGCTCAAAATTACGCTCCACGGCTGAATATACACCGGCCAGGCGGCAAGTATCTTCACAAGGTAAGAGCAGCCGGCACCCACAAGCACGCCGATTATTCCGCCCGTAATACTTATGAGAATCGCCTCAATGAGGAACTGGCTCAAGATATCCACGCCACGCGCTCCCACCGACATACGCAGGCCTATCTCCTTGGTGCGCTCCGTCACCGACACATACATAATATTCATAATACCGATACCTCCCACAATGAGCGAGATACCCGCCACGCAACCAAGCAACACGGTCATCATATCGGTGGTGCTATTCATCATTTCGCTCAACTCCTTTTGCGAGCGTATGGTGAAATTGTCGCTCTGTCCATCGGCGAGTTTGTGGTTACGACGCAGTATCGCCGACACCTCCTCAATGGCCTTGTCGGTGAGTTCCTCGTCTATGGCCGACGCATTAATTCCCTGCAGGTGGTTTATTGCGAGAATACGCTTCATAACACTCGTGTAGGGGGCAAGCACTATATTGTCCTGGTCTTGTCCCATACTATTATATCCTTTGGAGACAAGTGTGCCCACCACGGTGAAGGGGATACTATTGAAACGCACCACCTTGCCCACAGGGTCTTCGCCGCCGGGGAAGAGCTCGTCAATCACAGTCTTGCCCAAGAGACACACTTTTGCGGCACTCTTTATTTCCTGCTCTCCAAACATCTCGCCGTCTTGAATCTCGAGTTGTCGTATCACAAGATGGTCCTCGCTGATACCATAGATGGTTGTGGGGGTGTTGTGGTTTCCGCGTATAAGCTGTCCCGAACTGTTTACGCTGGGGCTCACAGCCGAGAGCAGCTGCGCCTCGTGCAACAGGCTTTCGTAGTCCTCGAGCTTCAGTGTCTGCATATCGGCACTGCTCTGACGCACACCGCCAAAGCGACCACCGCCCGGGTGAATCATAATCATATTTGAGCCCATCTCCGATATCTGCGCCTGAATACTGCGCTTTGAGCCCTGTCCTATGGCAAGCATCGTGATAACCGACGCTACACCTATTATAATACCGAGCATCGTGAGAAATGCACGCAGCTTGTTTCCCGCTATAGCTCTTATGGCAATTTTAAATAGATTCGAAAAGTTCATACTCCTTTACTGCATTTAATCGTCATTGGAAACGGGCAACGAAGCAAGAGTCTCTGCCGCCGACAAAATATTCTCGTTCACGGTATCCTCTTTTATGCGTCCGTCTTTCAGCACTATATTACGGCTGCTATATTGCGCAATCTCGGGGTTGTGTGTCACAAAGATAATTGTGCGTCCCTCGGCGTGAAGTCGCTGAAAGAGTGTGAGAATCTCAAAAGAGGTGCGTGTGTCGAGGTTACCCGTAGCCTCGTCGGCAAGAATAACCGCGGGGTTGTTTACAAGAGCTCTTGCAATGGCCACACGCTGCATCTGTCCACCGCTCATCTGGTTACTCTTGTGCATAAGGCGGTCGCCAAGTCCCACCGCTTCGAGAGCCTCAATGGCACGACGACGGCGTTCCTGCGCATTTATCTTTGGGTTATACATCAGCGGGAGCTCCACATTTTCCACAGCCGTGGTCTTTGCCAGCAGGTTGTAGTTCTGAAACACAAAACCAATCTTGCGCATACGCATTCCCGCACGCTGATTCTTGCTCATCTTGCGCACAGGAGTACCGTCGAGTTTGTACTCTCCGCTTGTGGGGGTGTCCAGGCAACCGAGGATGTTGAGCAGGGTAGACTTACCCGAGCCCGAGGTTCCCATAATGGTCACAAACTCATTCTCGGCGATGGTGAAGCTCACCCCTCGCAGAGCACGCACGGTCTCGTCGCCCACGACAAATTCCCTCTTTACATTTTCGAGTTGTATAATAGGTTTACTCATAGCCTTTCACTGTTATTTTTTTCTGGGGCCTGGGGCAAAGGGGCTGCGCTCCACGCCTGCACCCGGAGTGCTTTTCATTGCAACGCTCACCTCGCTCACAACCTCGGTGCCGAGGGGGAGTGCAGAACTTATCTCTGTGAGCGAGCCGTTTGTGCCGGCCGCCTCCACGCTGTGTGCCACAAAGGTCTTACCCTCGAGAGTCCACAGCTTTGCCTTGCCCTCGCAGTCCTTTATTGCATACTCCTCGCCAAGCAGAGTGGCGTTGGGAGTGAAGCGCAGTGCTTTATTGCTCACACCTGTGACACCTCTGTTTTCATAGGTGTAGATGGTGACGTTTGCCGTGAGCCCGGGCTTGAGCTTGAGCTCGGGATTGGGTGCCGAAATCACCACCTCGTAGGTTACGACGTTGCTTGTTGTGGCGGGCTCCTGACGCACCTGTGTCACCGTTCCGCGGAAAAGGTCGTTGGGGAAGGCATCTACGGTGTACTCGCAGTTCTGTCCCACCTGCACGTTGCCTATGTCAGCCTCGTCCACGTTTGCAATGAGACGCATATCGGTGAGGTCGGCTGCTATGGTAAAGAGAGTAGGGGTGTTATAGGACGCTGCCACGGTCTGTCCCTCCTCGATGGATTTGCTCAATACCACACCGTTTATGGGCGATGTAATTGTGGCATATCCCAAGTTGGTGCGCGCCTTCTGCACACTGAATTTTGCGGTTTCGTAACTGTTCTTCGCCTTTTGATAAGCAAGGTCGGCAGTGTCGAAGTCGTCGGCGCTTATAAGCCCCTTCTCATAGAGCTTTGTTATGCGGTCAAGGTTCTTTTTCTGATACTCGAACTCTACCTGTGCGCTGCGCATATTATTTTCGCTGCTCGAGAGCTCGCTGATGAGATTTGTGCGGTCGAGTTCGGCAATTACATCGCTTTTTTTCACTATGCTGTTATAATCGACATATACTTTACTGATGATACCCGACACCTGTGTTCCCACCTCTACTTTTGTCACAGGCTCTATGGTGCCCGTCGCTGTCACACCGCTGCAGATATCTTTCTTTTCAATCTTTGTGTAGCTTATTTTTATGGGCAGCTTCTGATTCTTGCCGCCAAGCATCCATATTGTAGCCGCCACCGCAAGAGCGATGATTGCAAGCCACATAACTCTTCTTTTTGTTCTGTATTTCATATCTCTTATATTTATTTGTTTCTAAAACAGAATATCCTCTCCCATATAGAATTTGAGCAACTGCACGTTTAATATTGCGGTATATTTCGACTGCAGAAGCTCCTGCTGTGCGTTGAGCAGTGCGCTGCGCTCTGTGAGCAGCTCTGTCGCATTCTTCAGTCCCACGGCAAACTGCTCGCTCACCAGGTTGTAGCTCTCCAGCGCACTCTGCACATTGCTTTTTGCGGCAATGAATTTCTTCTGTGCACTGTTTGCATCCTGCCACAGGCTTTCTACGGTTGCGTAAAGTTCTTTGCGTGCACTCTGCTCCTGCAGACGGCTCGACGAGGCCTGCAGCTTCGCTTTCTGCACATTGCTTTTTGTAGTACGGTTGTCATAAAGAGGCACCGACAGCGTCACTCCCATAGAGCAGTTGAGGTTATACTTGAGCTGATGCCCGAAGCTGTTGCCGCTGTTATCGCTGTTACTTGTGCCCGCGCCAGCGTTCAACGAAAGAGTGGGGCTGTACCCCGCCTTTGCCATTTTCACTGCAATGTCCGACGATTCCGAAGTGAGACTGCTGCTCTCAATTTCGGGACGTGTGAGAAGGGCTGTGTTATATACCTCCGACACAGAGGCGAGAGGTGTGAGAGCCAGGTTGTCCGATGTCTCGGGTACAGATATTACGATGTCGCCCTCGTTGGTAATCTCGAGCAACTGTTTCAATTGCAACTTGTATTGCGCAGCCATAGCCTCGGCATTCACCAGCTGATAATCGGCGTTCTTCATCTGCGCCTCGAGCTGCACAACCTCGCTGCGCGAAATCTTGCCCACGGCATATTTCTCTTCGCCCTGTTTGAAGCTCTCGCGCGCAGCCTCAAGGGTTGCCCTGCTCACCTCAATGGCATCGGCCGAGTAGAGTATCTGCACAAAGAGCTTTGCAATCTGCTCCTTGAGGGCGTTCTCGCGCTCGCTCACCGACAGGCGCGCAATGTCGCGCGAAATCTTCTGCTGTTTAATGTTATTTACATTCTTACCTCCGTTGTAGAGGGTTACTCCTGCGTTTATTCCATAGCTGCCCGAGTAACTGAAATGCTCACGCGACGAGCTCACACGGCTGCCGCCCGAGCCGTCGGAGGTTACAAACGAGTTTCCACCATCTTCGAAATAGGGCTGATATCGCCCGTTCTGGCTTGTGCTCAACGATAGCGAGGGAAAGAGTGCTGCCTTTGCGCTCTTCACGCCAATTTCACTCTCCTCCAACGATATTTTTTCCATTTTGAGCTGTATGTTATGCTCCATAGAATACTCTATGCAATCCTTCAGGCTCCACTGCTGCGACAACTGCGCAAAAGCGGCCATAGGGAAGGCGAGGAGAGATAATAAAATTCCTTTTCTGTACATTATTCTACGTTTAAGATTTTTAATTATAGACACAGCAAATTTACAAAAGATTAATTGCCGTGCAGCAAAAATATTCAAATTTGCAGAATATATAAACGAAAAGGCTTTTTAAACGAGTAAAAAAGCTGCTCGTGCATCACTAAAGCGGGTAATCACCGCTCAAACCGATTGCGTTTTTGTGAATTTATAACTATCTTCGCAAAAATTTATTAAAAGAATGAGAGTAAAAACATTGGGCAAAGCCCTTCTGGCAGTATCGCCTATTATAGTGATGCTCACAATCTACCTCGCAGGTTCTGTGCTTGCGGGAGATTTTTACAAAATTCCCATCAGTGCGGCATTTCTTGTAGCTTCGGCCTACTCGATAATTATTTCACGCGGCAACACTCTTGAGGAACGCATAGAAGCCTTTTCGAGGGGTGCGGCAAACTCCCGCATAATGCTTATGGTGTGGATTTTTATCCTCGCAGGAGCCTTTGCTTCGCTGGCAAAAGCCACGGGAGCGGTAGACGCCACTGTGGCCTTCACGTTGCATCTCATACCCGAGAATTTTCTCCCCCTGGGCATCTTCATTGCCGCCTGTTTCATTTCAATAGCCGTAGGAACGTCGGTAGGTACTATTGTGGCACTCACGCCCATAGCAACCACTCTCGCCACACAGATAGGCTATGACACGGCGTGGCTTGTGGCTACGGTAGTGGGCGGTGCGTTCTTTGGCGATAACCTCTCATTTATTTCCGATACCACGATTGCCGCCACGCAGACACAGGGCTGTTCTATGCGTGATAAGTTCCGCACAAATTTCCTGCTTGTGCTTCCCGCAGCCATAGCCACAATGTGCATATATTTCTTCTCGGGTATCGAAACAGGAGCTTCGCAGCAGCAGGCTGTAGCGCCCGCCGACGTCATAAAAGTGTTACCTTATATATTGGTTATTGTGACGGCCCTCTCGGGTATAAGTGTTATGATGGTGCTCTCGCTTGGAATCGTTGCATCGGCTGTCATAGGCTTGTGTACAGGTGCTCTCGATGTAGTGGGAATCTTCTCTTCGATGGGTGCAGGTGTGACATCTATGGGCGACCTGATTATTGTAACGCTGCTTGCAGGAGGCCTGCTCGAGATGCTCACTGTGAGCGGAGGTATGGATTATATCATACGCATAATTACCTACCGCATACGTTCGCAACGCGCCGCGGAATTTTCTATTATGCTGCTCACCGCACTCTCGAACCTCTGCACGGCAAATAACACCATCGCCATACTTTCCACGGGAGGTATTGCAAGCAAAATATCAAAGGAGTTCGACCTTGCGCCGCGCCGTGTGGCCAGCCTTATGGACACCACGTCGTGCTTTGTGCAGGGCGTCATCCCTTACGGCGCACAGTTGCTTATGGCGTCGGGCCTTGCGGCTGTCTCGCCCATTGCCATAATCCCGGGGCTCTACTATCCTATGTTCATCGGCGCGATAGTGCTACTTTCTATCCTTTTACGTTTCCCCAAGTGCAAGAATTGAGCCCTCTTTGGCAGTTGAAAAAAAATAGCTATATTCGCAGACAAAATATAAAGATAAAGATATGTTTTCAGGAATAGTTGAAGAATTTGCAACGGTGACACGATTGGTACGCGAGCAGGGCAATCTGCACCTTACACTTACCTGCTCATTTGTAAACGAGCTCAAGATAGACCAAAGCGTTTCACACAACGGTGTATGTCTCACCGTGGTAAATATCACAGGCAACGAGTACACCGTTACGGCTATGCACGAGACTCTCGAGCGCTCAAATATCGGCCTGCTCGAAGTGGGCGACAAGGTGAACGTGGAGCGCAGTATGATGATGAACGGCCGCCTCGACGGACACATCGTGCAGGGCCACGTCGATGAGACAGCCGAGTGCACCGACGTTAAAGATGCCGACGGCAGCTGGTACTACACATTCCGTTACAAACGCGATGAGGAGATGGCCGCAAAGGGTTATCTCACCGTGGACAAAGGCTCTGTTACAGTAAACGGAGTGAGTCTCACCGTGTGCGAGCCCACCGACAACAGCTTCAAGGTGGCAATCATCCCTTACACCTATGAGCACACCAATTTCCACACAATAAAAGTGGGCACAAAGGTAAATATAGAGTTCGACATCATAGGCAAGTACATTGCCCGTATGATACAAAAGTAACCTCGTATGGAGCATTTCTTGGAACTTGCCCGCCAGCGACAAAGCGACCGCTCGTTTGAGCCCGGCCGCACCATTGAGCGCGACAAGCTCGAACGCATTTTAGAGGCAGGACGCCTTGCACCCTCGGCCTGCAACGGACAGCCGTGGCACTTCACCGTGATAACCGACAGCGAGCTCCTGCCCGCCGTGGGCAAAGCTACATCGAGCCTTGGAATGAATAAATTTGTCAAAGATGCGTCGGCACTTGTGCTCATCACCCACGAATCGACAAATATCACATCGAAGCTGGGTTGCGGCATCAAAGACAAAGATTTTCCAATGATGGACCTGGGCATCGCTTCGGCCTACATAACCCTTGCCGCCGAGGACGAGGGCATAGGCAGTTGCATACTTGGCTGGTTCGACGAGAAAAAGATAAAACAACTCACAGGCATCCCCGAAAAGAAACGCCTTATGCTTATCATAGCTCTCGGATATGCTGCAAAGCCCAAGCGCAAGAAGGTTAGAAAAGAGTGGGGTAAAGTCATCTCCTTTGAAAAGTATTAAACGACGCAACCCGTCTTTGTATAAAAGCGTCTTCACGTCACGTGGGGGCGCTTTACTTTGTTTTAGAGAGTGGACTCCGGAATTAAACTCGCTTTAATAGGTTGTGCTTGCAGCAAAAGGTAGCGCATAGGCGCGCGTTGCATAAAGCAAGTGCAGCCAACTTGTGCAGTCCTTGCCTGTTTCCTAAAAAGCGACGGCTTTGTACTGTGCTACTTTATGGTGTCGGAGATTTTAAAAGTTACTTTTGCTACGGGCCTGTAAAATAAAAAGAGGTTGCAGCAGTTTTGTGATCTGACCCCAAAAAGTTGGACTGATTAATAGATAAATTTATTGGTAAAGAGTTCGGTATTGCACCGGACTCTTTCCTTTTAGTCTCAGTTTAATTCTGTCATTGTTGTAGTAATGGATATACCTCTTTAGTTCCTGTT
>JAZRLR010000032.1:0-18572 GCA_045646965.1 Bacteroidaceae bacterium | reverse complement strand
TGAATAAGTCCTGCCTCTTTCAACTCTTTTAGGTGTTGCGATACGGTTGCTTTGGCAATCGGCAACTCCTCGTGAATATCACCAAAGTAGCACTCTGTCTGCTTGGCAAGAAATTCGAGAATAGCGATGCGTGCAGGGTGTCCCATTGCCTTCGCAAAGCGTGCCAACTGCTCTTGATGGAGTGTATAATCCTTGTGTGCCATTGTATTCGTCAATTTCTGTTCGCAAATATACGAACAATAATCCAAAGTTCCAAATCTCAAATCAAGTAACAGCGAAAATTTCTCGTTATCGTTATCTGTTGTCGCCTCAAACTCGGCAATGAAACTATTGACCGCATCGAGGGTATCGACCTTAACGATACGACCATCGTACTCTAAATAATGCTGGGACACGCTTCTACATTGGTGACGGAGAAGGTGTATGCGACATTGCTGCCGAACACGATTGCAGAAGTGGTTGGAGACAAACTCAATGTTAGGTTGGATTAAATTAAGGACAAAACTTCGGTTTTGTCCTTTTTCTTTTTCAGGGTAGTGAAAGCAGAAAATTAACGGGTAGTTTCTGGCTTCAATGAGCGGTTTGGGGAGTTCGCTCAATTTGGGCAAAAAGTGCCTTGTAGAGCGTCAGGGTAGTGTTCGGGTAGTCTCTCGTCCCTCACTTACTACTCTTATTTTTAGGAGGATTGGGTAATAGTTTCAGGGTAGTATTCGGGTAGTATTGCTCAATTTCGGGCAGTTTTTGGGCAGTATTTAGGCAAAAAAAGACCGACTGGACTGCCCAATCGGTCAATGTAAATCGTTGATAGTTAAAAAGTTGTCTACAAGAAATCGCTTAATACTCCTCCTCGTCAAAGAAGAAATCCTCTTTGCTGGGGTAGTCGGGCCAGATGTCCTCGATGCTCTCATATACATCTCCCTCGTCCTCAATCTCCTGCAGGTTCTCTATTACCTCCAAAGGTGCTCCCGAGCGCACTGCGTAGTCAATGAGTTCGTCTTTTGTTGCGGGCCAGGGTGCATCCTCCAATTTAGATGCTAATTCTAATGTCCAATACATAGTATAAAGTAGTATAAAATGGTTTTTGTTATAGTGTGTGCAAAAATAGTTTAATTTTATTTACATACAAGGCTTTTCCCACTTTTTTTCCTCTCCCTCGCCAAGCTGTCGCTGGAGCAGGAAAAGATAGTCGGACAGGCGGTTGATGTATATCATAATGTTTTCTTGCACGGGGTGTTCTTTGTGCAGGGTTGTTATGCGTCGTTCGGCTCTGCGGCACACTGTGCGGCAGAGGTTGGCACGTGCTGCTCCCTCGCCGTTGCAAGGGATTATGAATTTGTGCATTGGCGGCAGGGTGCTCTCTGCTTCGTCTATGGCATCTTGCAGCTTCTTTATCTCCTTTTCTTCGAAAGTGTGGCTGTGTTCTGTCTCCAGGGCGAGTATGTAGCCTATTGTGAGTAGGTTGTTCTCTATTTCTTCGATGAAAAGGCGTTTTTCGCAGGGTAGTGCGCAGGCAAGCAGCCCTAGCGTGGCGTTGAGCTCGTCTATGGTGCCGTAGGCTTCGACGCGGGGGTGGTCTTTGGGCACTCTGGTGCCTCCCACGAGTGATGTCTCGCCGTGGTCGCCTCCTCCTGTGTATATGGTTGCTTTCTTCATCTTACATTAAAAGTGTGTAATGCTGTTTCTGCTTCTCATCGTCGAAAAAGAGTATGCCTGCGCTGTATAGGTCGTATGTGACTATGGTGGCGCGGTTGAGCACGGTCTGTTCCCACCACTCTCTCTTCTCGCGGTTTTTGTGGGGCTGCTCCACAATTATTATGGTGTGACGTGTGGCGTGGGCAATGGCTGTCTCGGCTATTTGGACATACTGCTCGCTGTCGCCTATGTATATGAGCTTGCTCTCGCCGCCCTTCTGCATAAGTTCTTTTGTGAGCTCTGCCTCGTCGCCTGTGTGCGTGGTGCACTGTGTGTGCCGTAGCATCTCTTTGGCCTCTTGCACGAGCCTCGGCTCTTTGTCGGCGGTGTGCAGCGATGCCGACGGGCAGGCTGCCGCCAGTGAGTAAAGCGCGGCTCCGCTTGAGCTCCCTGTTACTATAATGGTTTGGGGGTGCAAAAAGTTCGCCACTCTGAAGAGGCGGCGGCAGTAGCTGCGGCTGTGTGTGCCGCAGGCGCGTGCCACGGTGTCTATGCTGTCGTAGGCGTAGTAGGGGCGTTTCTCTTTAAGTACCTGCGTTACAAAATAAAAGGCAGAGGGGGATTGTACGCCAAACCCCCTGTTGTGCCTTAATCTGTTTATCAGTTCCTTAAACTTGAGCATCTCTTAAAGTGCAAAAGCCTCTTTTACCTTCTCTACATAGTCGAGTTTCTCCCAGGTGAAGAGCTCCACGGTTACACACTTCTTGTCGAGGTAGCGCGACTCAAACTCTTTTGTAACCACCTGCGGGGTGCGTCCCACGTGTCCGTAGGCTGCTGTCTCGCTGTATATGGGGTTGCGCAGTTTCAAGCGCTCCTCGATGGCTTTGGGGCGCAGGTCGAAAAGCTCCTGCACCTTGGTTGCAATCTCGCCGTCGGTCATATTAACCTTTGCTGTGCCGTATGTGTTCACAAACACGCTCACGGGCTGTGCCACGCCGATAGCGTAAGAGAGCTGTATGAGCACCTCGTCGGCAACGCCTGCTGCCACAAGGTTCTTTGCGATGTGACGTGCTGCGTAGGCTGCGCTGCGGTCTACCTTGCTGGGGTCTTTGCCGCTGAATGCGCCGCCACCGTGTGCGCCCTTGCCGCCGTAGGTGTCTACGATAATCTTGCGTCCTGTGAGGCCTGTGTCGCCGTGGGGGCCGCCGATAACGAATTTACCTGTGGGGTTTACGTGGTATTTGATATCGTCGCCAAAGAGTGCAAGCACCTTCTCCGATGTTATCTTGGCTTTTACGCGGGGGATGAGTATGTTTATTACATCCTCGTAAATCTTGTCCACCTGTGCTTTGTCGGCTGCGTTCTGTGCCTCGCAGCTGTTGTCGGAGGGTTTGATAAAGTCGTCGTGCTGTGTCGATACAACGATTGTGTCTATGCGCACGGGTTTGTTGTCGTCGTTGTACTCAATTGTCACCTGGCTCTTTGAGTCGGGGCGTAGGTAGGTCATAACCTCTCCCTCGCGGCGTATGTCGGCAAGCTCGCGCAGAATGAGGTGTGAAAGGTCGAGTGACACGGGCATATAGCTCTCGGTCTCGTTTGTGGCGTATCCGAACATCATACCCTGGTCGCCGGCGCCCTGGTCCATAGGCTCTTTGCGCTCTACACCGCGGTTGATGTCTGCGCTCTGCTCGTGTATGGCCGAGAAGATACCACAAGAATCTCCGTCGAACATATACTCGCTCTTGGTATATCCGATGCGGTTGATTACGCGGCGTGCGATGTCCTGAAGGTCTACATAGGCCGATGATTTAACCTCTCCGGCGATAACCACCTGTCCTGTTGTCACGAGTGTCTCGCAGGCTACTTTAGACTGCGGGTCAAAGGCGATGAGTTCGTCAAGTACTGCGTCTGAAATCTGGTCGGCTACTTTGTCGGGGTGTCCCTCTGAAACCGACTCCGATGTGAATAAATATCCCATAGTTCTGTCTTTGTGCTTCTTGCGAAGCGGTTAATAATTACATTCTTGTGTGCGTGGAAGATGGGATATTGCATAGCGGCAGAGTGCCTGATAATCCTCTATGGAACGAGGGATTTTAGCATTTTTTACCGTGGTTGCAAGCAGCCAAATCTTTCCACATTGTGTGCACCTGCGCGGTGCGGCGGTTCTTTTGCGAGGCGGTTGTTGCGCCCCTTTTCTTAACCTGCGACAAAGGTACATACTTTTTGCGTAATACTGTGCGCTTTTTGCAGGAATTTTGTGTTCTCTTTAGTTAAAAAAGGCTATCGGGGGCAAGCTCGACAAGCAGCTCGGCTGTTGTGCGGTGTAGCACTGGGTGCACAAGGGCGGGTGCTATCTCGTTGAGCGGCTCGAGCACAAAGAGGCGTTTGTGCAGCAGGGGGTGGGGTATTGTGAGGCGCTCGCTTGTCATAGTCTCGTTGCCATAGAAGAGGATGTCTATGTCTATGGCGCGGTCGCTGTACTGCCCGTTTATGCTCTTTCTCTCCCTGCCCAGCTTTCTCTCTATCTCCTCGGTGATGTCGAGCAGTTGCAGCGGGGTGGCCTCTGTCTCTATCGCCACCACGCAGTTCACAAAGCTGTTTTGCGACTCAAAGCCCCACGGCTCGCTCTCCACAAACGATGAGCTGTGGGCTGTGGAACCGAGCGCGAGCGACAGAAGTTCTGTCGCCCGCGTCAGGATATCTCTTTTGTCTCCGAGGTTGCTTCCCAGCCCCAGATACACTGTTTTCTTCTCCATTAATCGATTATGAGCATTGCGTCGCCGTAGAGACCGAAACGATAACCCTCCTCGAGAGCTACATTGTAGGCGTTCATCACGTTGTCATATCCGCCGAATGCAGTTGTGAGCATAAGCATTGTAGAGTAGGGTGCGTAGAAGTTGGCAATCATACAGTTGGCAACCTGGAAGTCGTACTCGGGGAAGATGAACTTGCTTGTCCATCCGTCGTACTCCTTGAGCATACCTCCTGTGAGGGTTGCAGTCTCGAGCACTCTCTGCACCGATGTACCCACGGCACAGATGCGGCGGCCTTCGGCCTTTGCCTTGTTTATTTTGTTCACAGCCTCTGTCTCCACGTTTATGAGGTCGCTATCCATCTTGTGCTTGGTGAGGTCCTCCACGTCAATCTCGCGGAAACAGCCGAGGCCTGTGTGCATAGTTACGTATGCGGTGTCGATGCCCTTTATCTCCATACGTTTCATAAGCTCGCGTGTAAAGTGCAAGCCTGCAAACGAAGCTGTCACCGAGCCCTCTTTCTTTGCAAAATAGGTCTGGAAGTTCTCGAGGTCCTCGGGCTCCTCTTTGCGCAGACGCTTGAAGTCGTCGGGCAGGGGTGCCACACCCAGTGAGTAAAGTGCCTTCTTGAATTCGTCGTGGGGGCCGTCGTAGAGGAAACGCAGTGTGCGGCCGCGCGAGGTGGTGTTGTCGATAACCTCGGCAACCATTGAGTTGTCCTCGCCAAAGTAGAGTTTGTTACCTATACGTATCTTGCGGGCAGGGTCCACAAGCACATCCCACAGGCGGAACTCCTCGTTGAGCTCGCGCAGCAGGAACACCTCAATTTGTGCGTTGGTCTTCTCCTTGTTTCCATACAGACGTGCAGGAAAAACTTTGCTGTCGTTGAGTACAAAGAGGTCTTTCTCGTCGAAATAGTGTATTATCTCCTTGAAGATTCTGTGCTCAATTTCGCCTGTCTTCTTGTGAAGAACCAAGAGGCGAGACTCGTCGCGGCAGGGAAGGGGGTGCAATGCAATGCGGTCATCTGTGAGTTTGTACTTAAACTGCGACAGTTTCATATGACCTGAATTCAGGAAATTGTTGTCGTCTATAATACTCATATATTAAAATTGTTTTTCAAGCCAGTCTTGGAAATCTTCGGGGTTGATGCACTCCTCAATCCTGTAGTCTCCTACTCTGGTACGGGTTAAACTTGTGAGATATGCGCCACTGTCGAGTGCCTCGCCAATGTCGCGTGCAAGTGAGCGTATGTAGGTACCTTTACCGCATACCACTCTAATTTTTATTGTGGGCAGCTCGCAGGCGAGCAGCTCTATTTCGTCTATCTGTATCTGCTTGGGCGCAAGCTCCATATCGCTGCCTTTGCGTGCGAGGTCGTAGGCTCGTTTGCCATCTACCTTGCAGGCCGAAAAGAGCGGCGGGCGCTGTGCTATGCTTCCCTCGAACTTCTTGAGGGCCTCGCGCACCATTTCCTCCGTTATGTGCTCGTGGGGGTAGGTGGCGTTCACGGGGTGCTCCATATCGTAGGACGGGGTTGTGGCGCCCAGCATTATTTCGGCTACATACTCTTTTGTGTGGCTTTGCAGTTCCTCGATGCGTTTTGTGGCTTTGCCTGTGCACACAAGCAGCACTCCTGTGGCCAGGGGGTCGAGTGTGCCGGCGTGTCCCACCTTGAATTTCTTCACACCCAACTTGCGGCTCAAGTGGTAGCGCACCTTGTTTACAATCTGGAACGAGGTCCAGGTATAGGGCTTGTATATGGCAAGCACCTCTCCGGCTACGAAATCTATCATACGGTGAGGTTGTGTCCGGTGAGAAGCATCGCAAGAATTACTCCTCCTACAATGATTCTATACCATCCAAAAGCTTTGAAACCATATTTTGTAACAAAGCTGATGAAGAATTTTATCGCAAGGAGAGCCACGACAAATGCCACGGCGTTACCAATGAGCAGGGTGCCCAGGTTGTCGCGTATTATTGAAGCATCGTTCATAAAAATCTTCAAGAGCTTGAAGAGGGTAGCCGCAAACATAGTGGGCACGGCAAGGAAAAACGAGAACTCTGCCGCAGCCTTGCGAGTGAGTTTCTGCGACATACCTCCCACGATTGTAGCCATTGAACGTGACACACCGGGTATCATAGAGATACACTGAAAGAGACCTATCTTAAATGCGCGTTTCTCATTGAGAGGGGTGCTCTCGCTGCCTTTGTTAAATATCTTGTCGCAGAAGAGCATAAAAACACCACCCAGAATGAGGGTTGTGGCAACCACAGCAACGCTCTCGAGCATCTCGTCTATAATATCGTTGAAGAGCAGTCCCAGAACAGCGGCGGGAATGAATGCCACAAGCAGCTTCCAGTAGAAATCGTATTTGTGCAGAAAGCGCTTCAGCGCTGTGGCGTCCTCGGGCGCGGGGGTGTGGTTGAGCTGGAAGAAACGCTTCCAGTAGAGCACTACCACCGAAAGGATAGCTCCAAACTGTATGATGAAAGTGAATGCTTTCACAAATTCGGTACTCTCAACGCCCAGAATGTTCTGTGCGATAATCATATGCCCGGTCGAAGATACCGGCAGGAACTCTGTGAGGCCCTCGACGATGGCGATGATTACGGTGTCAAAGATTGTCATAATTATTCGTCTTTTTTATTTTGGGGTTTGTGTATGATTGCGTATATAACGAACAGAAAACCAAAGAAGCACACTGTGGGTGCGACCTTTATTCTTCTCACGCTGAAGATGTCGGGCTCAAAGTGTGTCTCGGTGCTTCCGGGGCCGCACATAAGTATAAATCCGGCCACAATAATAACCACTCCGATGAGGAGCAGGATGTAGTTCTTTTTTCCGAATGCGAAATTGCTTTTATTCATATCTTTCTTCTTTTTCTTATATAAAATAGAGGTCGTTGCTGCGCATACGCAGGAATCGGTTCACCGACAGATAGGCGCAAAGCGCACAAATTGTCATACCGAAGAGTGTCACCGCGCTGCCCACTGCCACAAGGTATTTCACCGGCAGGACAGTCACTATTGCGGGCTCGTGCTTCCACACAAAATATATGCCTGCGGCAAGCAGTGCGTTGGCAAGTATGGCCGACAGGAAGCCTATCTTGAGGTTGTGCAGAATGAACGGACGGCGTATGAAACCCCACGTTGCCCCCACCAGTTTCATTGTGTGCAGCAGGAAACGTTTCGAGTATATCGACAAGCGCACAAGGTTGCCTATGAGCGACCAGGCTATTATGGTGAGCATTGCGAGGAATATCACAAGCACCAACCCTATCTTGCGTATATTGTTATTTACCGAGTCGATGAGCTCTCTCTGGTAGACAATCTCCTTTACGGCTTTGTTTGCGGTCAGTTTTTTCTCGATATTCTTTATAGATGCGCTGTTTGTGTGCTCGCTCTTGAGGGTAATCTCTATCGATGCGTTGTAGGGGTTGTATCCAAGGAAATCCACGGGGTTACTGCCCAGTTCCAGAATCTCCTCGGCAAGCACCTGCTCGCGCGATATGTATGTGCTTTTCAGCACTTGTTTGTTCTTGTCTATCTCTCTCTTCAGTTTAAGGATATCGGCCTCGGCAACTTCGTTGTCAATGACAACCGACATTGCGATATTCTGTCTCACGTGCTTCGACAGGGAGTTTGCGGTCACAAACAGCAGCCCCATAGCTCCCAGCAGCAGTAACACAAGCGTTGTGCTGATGTATACACTTATTGTCTGTACTTTAAAGATTGATTTGCTCATCGTCTTTTTCTGAATACATATATTATGGAGCTGCTTGCGCTGCATTTGTCGAGCGTAGCACACAGCCCCAGGAAACCGTTCCACAGGCCGCGCAGCATTTTGAATTTACTTCCTTTGTACTTCTCGCTCAAGAGAGATATGTAGAACCCGTCGAAGAGCATAGGGTATTGTCTCTCGAGTATGAAACCGTGTCTCTCGCCCAGCTTCATAATTGTCGCCGGAGTGAAATGCCACAGGTGACGGGGCACGTCGTATGCAGCCCAGTATTCGCCGTAGTTGGCGGCGTCGTACGAAGAGCAGTTGGGCAGTGCAATCACCGCAATACCTGTGTCGTCGAGTATGCGGTGCATCTCGTCCCAAAAGGCATCTACCTGCTGTATGTGCTCCATAACGTGCCACAAGGTGAACACATCTGCCGAGTGTGTCTCAATCTCCTTGAGAGCCTCCTCGCCAAGCATCTCAAAGCCGAATTTCTTCTTTGAGTATTCGCGTGCCTGTGCGCTTTTCTCTATCGCGGTCACGTTCCACCCTTTCTTGTGCATAGCGCGGGCAAAATATCCCGTTCCCGCTCCATAGTCCACGATATTTCCGTTTTGCAGCAATGTGAGCTTCTTTATGAGCGACACTTTGCGGCGCAGCATTATTGCGCGCACTGCGTGGTAGAGCTTGTTTATGAGCCCTTTGCCGGTGTCGCTGTGCGAGATGTATGAGGGTGATTCGTAGTAGGGAGAAATCTCCTTTTCATCGGGGAAATTCTGTGTGAACGCAAACCCGCAGCCGCGGCATTCGCAGATGTCAAACATCTCGCCTGTCGCAAAATAGTCCTTGCAGGCAAATCGCTTTGCAATCTCTTTGCTTCCGCATAGCGGACAATGGGTGTGGGTTACTTTGTTCATCATCTCTTTGGTATTAGGAGTGGGAAAAGCGCAATCTTCCCAAACTCGTTACAAAAATATACTATTTAGGGCAAAATTGTTCTTTTCTTTTAAATATTTACAGATTTATTACAAAATATTACAAATTTTAACATATAAAATTGCGATGTAATTTGTACTTTTGCGAAACTTTTTTAGCAGGGTATTCTGCGCTTTTTAGTATAACATTAATTTTATAGTTACTATGGGAAAATTGTATCGCTCAAGCAATAGAGTTATTGCAGGTGTGTGCGCCGGCCTTGCCGACGAGTTTGGTTTGGATGTAAAGATGGTTCGTATTGTTACTTTGGTTGCTGCGCTGCTTCTTTGTGGTGCTGTGGCTATAGCCTATCTTGTACTCGCACTCATTTTGCCTGTAAAGAAATAAGTAACCGGCATTTGCCGTTCTTGTTTGTACAAAAAATGCAAGCTCGCAGGAGCTTGCATTTTTTTGTATTCTATTTTACGGCTCTCTTATTCCACAATCTCGCCGAGCAGGGTGGCGGCGGTGGAGCCGTGAATCTTCACTTTTACGAAATCGCCTATCTTGTGCCCCTTACGGTCGAAGACTGCGGTGCGGTTCTGCTCGGTGCGGCCAAAGAACTGCTCCTTTGAACGCTTCGACACGCCCTCGATGAGCACCTCGTATGTCTGCCCGATGCACAGCTTGTTATTTGCAGCCGAGCACTTCTGCTGCAGTGCGATAATCTCATTGAGGCGGCGCACCTTCTCCTTGTCGTCGATGTCGTCCTTGAAGTGCTTGCTTGCAAAGGTGCCGGGGCGCTCCGAGTATTTAAACATAAATGCCGCGTCGTAAGAGCAGTGGCGCATAAGCGAGAGTGTCTGCTGGTGGTCCTCCTCGGTCTCGCCGCAGAAGCCTGCGATGATATCGGTCGAGAGGCCGCAGTCGGGTACAATTGTGCGTATGGCTTCGATGCGCGAGAGATACCACTCGCGTGTGTATTTGCGGTTCATCGCCTTGAGCATATTGCTGCTGCCGCTCTGCACGGGCAGGTGTATGTTGCGGCACACATTGGGCTCCTCGGCAATTACGCGCAGTGTGTCGTCGCTCATATCCTTGGGGTGCGACGTGGTGAAGCGTATGCGTGTGTGCGGGGCGTGACGTGCCACGCGGCGCAACAGTTCGGGGAAGGTGATGTGCTCGCCGTCCTCGCCCTCAAAGTTGTATGAGTTCACGTTCTGTCCCAGCAGGATAATCTCTTTGAATCCCTTTGCCACAAGGTCGTCTACCTCGTTGAGAATACTCTGTATGTCGCGGCTGCGCTCGCGTCCTCTTGTGTAGGGTACCACGCAGTAGTGACAGAAGTTATTACATCCGCGCATAATGGAGATGTAGCCCGACACGTTGCCGCTGCATATACGCATAGGTATTACATCGCGGTAGGTCTCTGTGGTCGATAGTTCTATGTTCATTGCCGCGTGTCCGAGCTCGGCCTCGGCTATGAGCTGCGGCAACGACAGATAGGCGTCGGGGCCTGCCACTATGTTTACGTTGTATTTCTCTATGAGTTCCTCCTTCACGCGCTCGGCCATACAGCCCACCACGCCTATGAGGGTGCTCTTGCCGCGTCGCATTGCGTTGAGCTGGTCGAGGCGGCCGTAAATCTTCTGCTCGGCATTGTCGCGAATGGAGCAGGTGTTCAGCAAAATGAGGTCGGCGGCTTTTATGTCATCGGTAACCTCGTACTCGGCTACCTTCAGAATAGAACCTATAACCTCGCTGTCGGCCACGTTCATCTGGCAGCCGTATGTTTCAATGAAAAGTTTTTTGTTCTCCACTTGTGATTGTTTTGTATATACGAGTGCGAAGATAGTGAGAAAAAATGAAAAAACGGCAAAAAGGGGGATTCTCTTCACGCGCTCCCGCTATAATTTATATTATTAAATAATATTACAGAATATAATTTGAAAAATTTTGAGATTTGATATACCTTTGTAACAAGTGATGCCTTGTGCATTGCAGGCGTCAGTTTAAAAAGTTTATGAAAAGCGACAGTGTAATAATAATTCCCACATATAACGAGAAGGAGAACATCGAAAAGATGATTCTCGCTCTTATGGCTCTTGAGCACTCCTTTGATGTGCTTGTGGTGGACGACGGCTCGCCCGACGGCACCGCGGCGATAGTGAAATCTTTGCAGCAAAAGTTTGCAGGCAGGGTGCATCTCATTGAGCGCGAGGGCAAGCTGGGGCTGGGCACGGCCTATATAGCGGGCTTTAAATGGGCTTTGCAGCAGGGGTATGAATATATCTTTGAGATGGATGCCGACTTTTCGCACAACCCCGCCGACGTGCCTTTGCTCTACGACGCCTGCGCCAAGGAGGGGTATGGCCTCTCGGTGGGCAGCCGCTATGTCACAGGCGTGAATGTGGTGAACTGGCCTATGGGGCGTGTGCTTATGTCCTATTTCGCATCCAAGTATGTGCGCTTCATTACAAGGCTCCCCGTCTACGATACCACGGCCGGCTTCAACTGCTACCGTCGCGAGGTGCTCGAGACTATCGACCTCGACTCCATACGTTTCAAGGGTTACGCCTTCCAGATAGAGATGAAATTCACTACCTATATGTGCGGCTTCAGCATAAAAGAGGTGCCCGTGATATTTGTAAACCGCGTGCTCGGAACCTCAAAGATGAGCGGCGGAATATTCAGCGAGGCGCTCTTCGGAGTCATAAAGCTGAAGGTGGGCAGCTGGTTCAAGAAATATCCCAAACGCAAGTAAAGAGATTTTGAAACGATGAACGATACAAACAAACAATTCGAGAAAGTGCTTGCCGTGTGCCGCGAGCTGTTCGGCAAGAAACTATATGACTACGGTGCTTCGTGGCGCATAATGCGTCCCGAGTCGCTCACCGACCAGATATTCATAAAAGCCAAGCGCATACGCACCCTTGAGACAGGTGCCGAGAATCTTGTGGGCGAGGATATAAACTCCGAGCTCATAGGCATAGTGAACTACGGCATAATAGCTCTTGTGCAGCTCTCGCTCGGTTACGCCGACTCGTGCGACATAACTCCCGACGAAGCTATGGCTCTCTATGACAAGATGGCGCAGACAACCCTCGACCTTATGAAAAAGAAAAATCACGACTACAACGAGGCGTGGCGAGGAATGCGCACGACATCATACACCGACCTCATCCTCACAAAAATCTGGCGCACAAAACAGATAGAGGAGCTCGATGGCAAGACAAAAGTCTCCGAAGGTGTCGATGCCAACTATATGGATATGATAAACTACGCGGTGTTCGGTCTTATAAAGAATGGTATCGCCGACTAAAAAAATATTGCTCCTGTCGTTGCTGACAAATGCCTGCCGTGTTTTGTTGGCAATTGTGTTTATGGTGTCGGGCTTTGTGAAGGCCGTCGATCCTATGGGCTTTTTTTACAAGCTCAAGGAGTATTCGGTTGCACTCGATATTGTGCAGTTGCCCGACTTCTGTATACTTTCAGTGGCGATATTGTCTGTGGCACTCGAGTTCCTCGCGGGCTTTTTCCTGCTCACGGGGGTGTATCGCCGTTTTGTGGCGGTGTTTGTGTTTGTGGCAATGCTTGTCTACACACCTCTCACGCTCTATGTGGCCATAGAAAACCCTGTGCCCGACTGCGGTTGCTTTGGCAATGCTTTTTATCTCACCAATTGGGAGACATTTGCCAAGAACCTTTTTCTGCTTGTAGCAGCGTCGGTTATCTGTTTTAACAGCGAGTTGTATAAACGCCGCATAAGCGACCGCAACCGCTGGATGGCAGTGCTCTTTGCAGTCTTTTATGTAGTGCTTGTCGAGGGTATGAGCCTTTTGCACCTGCCGGTGATAGACTTCGGCTCCTTTGCCGTGGGCACTGACCTGCGCGACGCTGTCACCGACAAGCCTTCGGTCTACGAGAGTGTGGCGGTGTATGAGAAAGAGGGTGTGCAGCGCGAGTTTTCTACCGACGCATTGCCCGACAGCTCGTGGAGCTACATAGGCAGTCGCAATAAACTGGTGAGCCCGGCGCGTGTGGCTGCTATAGGTGATTTCTCGTTCATCGACCTTGTCACCGACGAGGACTATGCCGAGGAGATACTTGCCGACACGGGCTATGTGGCTCTGCTTGCGATAGAGTCCATTGAGGAGGCCGACGAGAGCAGGGTAGACAAGATAAACGACCTTTACGACTTTTGTCGTGAGAGCGGCCTCGCCTTTTATGCGGCAACGGCATCGTCGCCCGAGAGCGTCGCTCTGTGGCGCAAGCGCACAGGCGCCGAATACTCATTCCTGTGGGCCGATGCGTCGATGCTCAAGACAATGGTGCGTGCCAACCCCGGGCTTCTGCTTGTGAAGGACGGCCGTGTTATGGCTAAATGGAATATAACCGACGCACCCCACGTCGATAGTCTCACCGACGCACGTCAGGCGGGTGAGAGCTACGACAAGAGTTATGTAAATGTGATGCGCGGGTGGCGCTTCTGGCTTCTGCTGTTTGCCTTGCCGCTGGCATTCATTCTTTTCACCGATATGTTTTCGGGCGAAAAGAAAAAAGAGAAAAAGAGTGAAAATAGTGATATTTAATTAATATAAACCTTTTAAATTTAAATTAAAATGAGAAAGAACATTGTAGCCGGAAACTGGAAGATGAATATGAATCTTCAAGAGGGCATCGCTCTTGCAAAAGAGCTCAACGAGGCTTTGACAGCCGACAAACCCAACTGTGATGTAGTAATCTGCACACCCTTCATCCACCTTGCATCGGTAACTCCCATCGTAGATTCTTCAATCATCGGTGTAGGTGCCGAGAACTGCGCCGACAAAGTATCGGGTGCTTACACAGGTGAGGTTTCTGCATCTATGGTTGCTTCAACAGGTGCACAGTATGTAATTCTTGGTCACTCGGAGCGTCGCGCTTACTATGGCGAGACAGCCGAGATTCTCAAGGAGAAAGTACAGCTCGCTCTTGCCAACGGCCTCACACCTATCTTCTGCATCGGTGAGGTAAAAGAGGAGCGTGAGCAGGGTATCCAGAACGAGGTTGTTTACAACCAGCTCGCAGGTTCACTCTACGACCTTTCTGCCGAGGATTTCTCAAAAATCATCTTGGCTTACGAGCCCGTTTGGGCTATCGGTACAGGCTTGACAGCTACACCCGAGCAGGCCGAGGAGATTCACGCTTACATCCGCTCTACAATTGCCGAGAAATATGGCAACGAGGTAGCCGATAACACATCTATCCTCTACGGCGGTAGCTGCAAGCCCAGTAACGCAAAAGAGCTCTTCGCCAACCCCAACGTAGACGGTGGTCTCATCGGTGGTGCAGCTCTCAAGGTTGCCGACTTCAAAGGAATCATCGACGCATTCAAGTAATTGATGAAAAGAGTATCGATACTATTTGCAATAATGTTCTGTGCCCTCTATGCAGCGGCACAGAACACTATTGTCGATGAACTGCAGCGCGTGGAGCAGGGGCACGGCACGGTGCGTGTCAATCAGCCTGCCCGTCTCGACAGTCTTATGGGCAAGATGGCTCAAAAGACAACGCAGGTCGAGGGCTATCGTGTGATGGTCTACTCGGGTAATAACTCCCGCAGTGCGCGCGACGAGGCAAACAAATGGGCCAAATATATGCGCGATAATTTCCCCGGTGCCGAGGTGTATGTGGTGTTTGAATCCCCCATACGCTCTTGTCAGTATGGCGACTATCGCACACGCGAAGAGGCCGAGGCTGTTATGTACAAGCTCAAGGCTACAAGAAAATTCCGTGAAATATCGGTCAGAAAGACTTTGATAAACCTGCCTTATTAAAAATTTTCAGTAAAAATGTTACAGGACACAGAAAAGGCCAAGGAGATGATTATGCGCAGCTGCCACGGTATGCTGACAGCGATAGGCGAAGATACCTCGCGCGAAGGGCTTGTGAACACCCCCGACAGAGTGGCGCGTGCTATGCTCGAGGCTACAGCGGGTTACAACGAAGACCCCGAGGCTATTTTGCGCGGTGCAATGTTCAAGGAGGACTACAGCCAGATGGTTATTGTGAAAGATATAGATTTCTATTCTTTGTGCGAGCACCATATGTTGCCTTTCTTCGGCAAGGTGCACGTTGCTTATATCCCCAACGGCTACATAACAGGCTTGAGCAAGATTGCCCGTGTGGTAGATGCTTTTGCCCGTCGCTTGCAGGTTCAGGAGAGGCTCACCTTGCAGATAAAAGAGTGTATTCAGGCAACTCTCAATCCCCTGGGTGTTATGGTTGTGGTGGAGGCGCAGCACCTGTGTATGCAGATGCGCGGCATAAAAAAGCAGAATTCTATCACCACTACATCCGATTTTTGCGGTGCTTTCAATCAGGCAAAGACGCGCGAGGAGTTTATGAATCTCTTGCGCAACCGATAGTTCTTGTACTATATATTAATAAGGTAGGTTGCTGCCCGCGGGCAGCAACCTATTTTTTATTGCGTGGGAAGGTGTGCTACACGTTCAGGGCAGCCGAGCCGAATCCGTAGTGCTGCAGCAGGTTGTTCAGCGCCTGCTGTGTCTCCTTCAGGAACTTGAAGTTCTCCATCAGTTCCATAGCCTTTTGCGAGTCGGCCATCGTGGCGGGGTCTTTCATACGGTTCATCGTCTCTTTGAGCATCTCGTCTATAATGCTGTGCTTGTAGGCTATGGTGAGGCGTGTCGTCTGCTCAAAAAGAATGGCCATTTCGTTGCGTTCCTCCTCGGCGGCCTGCTTGGCAAAGAGGTTGCTCAATATGTATCTGTCGCCGCACAGGTCGGCCGCCAGGCGCGATATTTCGCTGTCGGGGTGGGCGAGAAAGTGTCGCTCGGGGTTGAAGTTTATATCACTTGCGTGCTGTGTGGCCTCTTCGAAAATGCGGCGGTAGAGCGGGTGGCTCATCTCTATGCCGTCGTCGGTGAACGAGTAGTAGAGGTGCGAAATAACCGTTTCGGTGAAAGCGGGTGTTTCTGTCGCCTTGTTTTCGGGCACTTGCAGCAGTTTGTCGCCGTTGCGCAGCATAAACTGTATTATAGTTCTTTCTTTGTTGTGCAGGGCGTTTCCGGCATACTCCTCTATGATGTTTTTCTGGAATTCCTCGGGTGCTGCGGGACTCTCGGTCGTGGTCTGTGCCGCCTCTCTGTCGCCGCTCTGCTGTCTTTTGTGCAGTTCTTCGTTACGCTTCATTCTTATCTTGGCGGTCTCCTTCACGAGCAGTTCCTCCTTTACATTGAGCATCTCGCTGCACTTTTTTATGTATTCGCTGCGCAAAATGTCGTTAGGTATCACGGCGATGCTCTTTACAATGTCGCCAATGAGGTTGGCACGTGCCACGGGGTCCTCGCCCACGTCGTCGAGCAGCAGGTTTGTCTTAAAGCGTATGAAATCGACCTTGTTTCGGTTGATATACTCCTCAACCTCCTCGGTGCTGTGGCTCTGTGCATAACTGTCGGGGTCTTCTCCGTCGGGCAGAAGCACTACGTTTATGTTCATTCCCTCCTCGAGCAGCATATCTGTTCCGCGCAGCGATGCTTTTATGCCCGCCTTGTCGCCGTCGTATATGAGTGTGACGTTATTTGTGAAGCGGTGTATAAGCTTTATCTGTCCTGTGGTGAGCGAGGTGCCCGATGAGGCTACCACGTTCTTTATACCCGCCTGATACATAGAAATTACATCGAGGTAACCCTCTACAAGTATGCAGCGGTCCTTCTGCATTATGGCCTGCTTTGCAAAGTAGAGGCCATACAGGTGGTCGCTCTTGTGATATATGTCCGACTCGGGCGAGTTTACATATTTTGCGGCTTTGGGGTTGTTTTGCAGTATGCGGCCGCCAAATGCCACAATCTTTCCCGATATTGTGTGTACGGGGAATATGCATCGCCCCCAGAAACGGTCGGTGAGGCGGCTGTCCTCTCTTTTGTAGCACACGCCACTTTTCACAAGCAGCTCGCTGTTGTAGCCGGCTTTTGTGGCGGCTGTGGCAAGCGCGTCGCGCTTCTCGGGCGAGTATCCCAGGCCGAATTTTGCAATCGTTTCGTCGTTCAGCCCTCTGTGACGGAAATAGTTCAGGCCGATGGCCTTGCCCTCCTCGCTGTTGAAAAGCGTGTCGGTGAAGAACTGCTGCGTGTACTGGTTTATCACAAAAAGGCTCTCGCGAAGGCTCTGCTGCTCCTTTTCTTCGTTCGAGAGCTCGCGCTCGCGCACCTCTATATTATATTTCTTTGCAAGCCATCGCAACGCGTCGTAGTAGCCCAGCTGCTCGTGCTCCATAATAAAATGTACGGGCTTGCCTCCCTTGCCGCAACCGAAACACTTCCACAGGTTCTTGGCCGGCGACACGGTGAACGAAGGAGTTTTCTCGTTGTGAAACGGGCAAATGCCTATCATATTCACGCCGCGTTTGCGCAGCGCGACAAAATCACCCACCACCTCTTCCACCTTTGCGGTGTCCATTATCTGCTCAATTGTGCTTCTGTCCAGCATATATTATATATAATAAGGTATAAAAATCTTGGCCCGAAAACCTGTGCGGAATAATTTGGTCACTTTTTCGGCAGTTCTTCATTTTTTTTGCGAGGCCTTGCCGCCTCTTTGGCTGTAAATGTCCGGCCGGAGTTCCTTTTTTTGCTTTAAATTTCGGTTTGTGCCCGCAGGAACTTTCAAATTATTCCCATTTTTTTCTCTTCGCGAAGATACATTTTATCGCGCTTACAAAAAAGAAAGCACGCTTTTATTTTTATTTCTGCAAAAAATATGCTCTTTGGGCAAAATTTTTTCTCGTAGCCTGCAAAAAAGATTACCACTAAAAAATGCTCAAAGTTTGCAAAAATGATACAAATATTTCAAAAATAATACCAAAAACAAGGAAATGATAAAAAAGTTGCATTTTTTCGAAAAAAAATATCGAAATAGTTTTGTAGTTCAAAAAATCGCCTTACCTTTGCACTCGCTTTCGGGAACGAACAAATACAGTGGTCCTGAAACGCAAGATGATCCTTGAAAACATTCCATACAGACAAGCAGTACAACGTACGATTCTTTTATAGAATTGTGTATAAGTAAGGAACAATAAAAACGAACCGTCAAAATAATTTGATGTACTTTTAATTCCGGCCAGTATCAAAATAGACAATATCACTTATAGTGATTCAAATAAAAATTTACAACGAAGAGTTTGATCCTGGCTCAGGATGAACGCTAGCTACAGGCTTAACACATGCAAGTCGAGGGGTTTTATTTGAGAAGCTTGCTTTTCGGGTGAAACGACCGGCGCACGGGTGAGTAACGCGTATCCAACCTGCCTTTCATATTGGGATAGCCTTTCGAAAGAGAGATTAATACCGAATAACATATTGTGATTGCATGATAACAATATGAAAGCTCCGGCGATGAAAGATGGGGATGCGTTTCATTAGGTAGTAGGCGGGGTAACGGCCCACCTAGCCAACGATGAATAGGGGTTCTGAGAGGAAGGTCCCCCACACTGGAACTGAGACACGGTCCAGACTCCTACGGGAGGCAGCAGTGAGGAATAT
>JAZRLR010000031.1:0-23193 GCA_045646965.1 Bacteroidaceae bacterium | reverse complement strand
CTGCTCAACGAGGAGTGGTGCAGTTTCTTCAAGGAAAACAATTTTCTTATAGGCCTGTCACTCGACGGCCCCGAGGATATACACGATGCGTTCCGCCGCGACTGCGGCGGCGCACCCACATTCTCGAGGGTGATGAAGGCTGTGGAGAGCTTTGCCCGCAGCGGGGTGGAGTTTAACCTCCTCTCCACGGTAAACAAGCGTTGCGAAGGACGCGGTGCCGAGGTGTATAAATTCTTGCGTTCGCTCAATCGCTACATACAGTTTCTGCCTGTGGTGGAATATGTGAAGATGCGTCCGCAGGGCAGGCCTGTGATTGTGTCTCCCGACGAGGAGGATGCCGTGGAGGCTCCCTGGTCTGTGAGTGCGACGGGGTATGGGCAGTTTATGTGCGATGTGTTCGACGAGTGGATGAAACGCGATGTGGGTAATGTGTTTGTGCAGCTGTTCGATGTGACACTTGCCAACTGGTGTGGCGTACAGCCGCCGCTCTGTGCCTTTGGCGAGGTGTGCGGAGACGGTCTTGTGGTGGAGCACAACGGCGATGTCTATTCGTGTGACCACTTCGTCTATCCCGAATATCGCCTGGGCAATATCGCCGAGGGTGAGCTTGTCGATATGTATCGCAGCGAGGAGCAGCAGCAGTTTGGCCGCGACAAGCGCGAGGCTCTTCCTATGGAGTGCAAGCGTTGCAACTACTATTTTCTGTGCCGAGGCGAGTGTCCCAAGCATCGTTTCGGCTATGCAAAGAACGGCGAGCCCTATATGAACGTGCTGTGCGAGGGGTATAAGATGTTCTTCGGACACAGCGACGCATATATGCGCAGAATGAAGAGCCTGCTCGAGAAAGGCGAGTCGCCCTCGCTTGTGATGGATTGGAAAAAATAGGCCAACGGCAATTTTATAAGTAAATAGAGAAATTTAATATAAGTAAAACAATAACTAACTAAACCTCAATAATATGAATTCAAAATTCGTTCTTCCCAAGATAGGCGAGCTGCCTGTCTCTGCTTCTCTCGAGAGCATTTGTAAGTTCGAGAAGGTGCCCACATTAATTTGTCCCACAGCGGACGAAGGTGCCAAGCGTGCGGCAGACATTGTGGTGAAAGCGATAAACAGCCACAAAGTAGACGGTCTCTTTGTGCTCGGTCTCTCTACAGGACGCACCCCCCTCGGTCTCTATGCCGAGCTGGTGAAGCGTTATAAAGCGGGCGAGGTGAGCTTCAAGAAGGTGAAGGTTTACAGCCTCGACGAGTTCTATCCTATGCGTCCCGAGAATCCGCAGAGCCGCAACCACCGCGTGTATGAGGATTTTCTCAATTATATAGATATAGACGCAAAGAACGTCCACTTCCCCGACGGTACCATCCCCGCCGACAAGATAAACGACTACTGCAAGAGCTACGAGGCTATGGTACGCGGTCAGGTCGATTTGATGATTATGGGCGTTGGAGAGATTGGCCAGATAGGTTTCAACGAGCCGGGCACATACTCCAAATCTACAACCCGCCTTGTGCAGTTGAGCTACAACTCTCGTCGCACACAGAACCAGTTCTTCTCGAATCCTAACGAGGTGCCCAAGACTGCAATCACTATGGGTATGGACACAATTATGAGCGCAAAGAAAGTTGTGCTTATGATGTGGGGCGAAAACAAAACAGACATAGCCAAACAACTCATCGAGGGCGAGGCTTCGGAGAACTACCCCGCAACATATCTGCAGGGACACCGAAATGTTCAGGTAATTATAGATGAGGCTGCTGCGCAGGAACTCACACGCGTGAAAGAGCCCTGGCTCATCGCGCCCCCCGAGCAGTGGACTCCCAAGCTCATACGCAAGGCTGTGATATGGCTTTGTCAAGTGGTAAACAAACCCATCCTCAAGCTAACTTATCAGGACTATATAAAGAACTCGCTTTCCGACCTTCTCGACCGTGTAAACACATACGACCAGGTGAATATAAGCGTGTTTAACGATGTGCAGCACATCATTTCGGGCTGGCCCGGCGGCAAACCTAACGCCGACGACTCTACACGTCCCGTGCCCTCTACACCCTTCCCCAAAAGAGTTATAATCTTCTCTCCGCATCCCGATGACGATGTTATTTCGATGGGTGGAACCTTTAACCGTCTCATTGAGCAGGGACACGATGTGCACGTTGCTTATCAGACATCGGGTAATGTGGCGGTGTATGACGATGTGGTGCTGCAGAACCTCGACACAGCTCGCGAGATGGGTATGGGCGATATGTTTGACGATGTGCGCGAGATTATCGCAAACAAGAAACCCGGTGAGCCCGAGCCCCGCAAACTGCTCGACCTCAAGGGTGCAATACGTCGTGCCGAGGCGCGTGCGGCTTGCCGCTCGATAGGGCTCGACGACAGAACAAACGCTCACTTCCTCAACCTGCCTTTCTATGAGACAGGCGGTATAAAGAAGGGACTGCTTTCCGATGCCGACATTGAGATTGTGAAAGAGCTTATGCGCAAGGTGAAACCTCACCAGATTTATGCGGCAGGCGACCTCACCGACCCCCACGGCACACACCGCGTGTGCATAGAGGCTGTGTTGCGCGCCTGGGACGAGGTGAAAGACGAGGATTGGGCACAGGAGTGCCACATCTGGCTCTATCGCGGTGCTTGGCAGGAGTGGGACCTCGCAGTGGCCGATATGGCTGTGCCCTTGAGCCCCGAGGTGATGATTCGCAAGCGTCACGCCATCTTCCGTCACCTCTCACAGAAGGATATTGTGCCCTTCCCCGGAGAGGATGCACGTGAGTTCTGGCAGCGTGCAGAGGACCGTATGCAGGGCACTGCACAGCTCTTCGACAAGATTGGCTTGCCCGAATATCAAGCTATCGAAATGTTTGTCAAGCTGCTTTGATGCTTGGTAACTGAAATATACACACTCGGCTGCACCTTTTGGTGCAGCCGAGTGTTTCTGTGTTTAAATGTGCAATCGTGTACTCCAACTTTTCTGTCGGGAGTGAATGAGTTGCAGTGTGGCAGAAAACAAGAAATGCGAGACTCGGTCTCGCATTTCTTGTTTTTTTACTCTTCGTCGTCGATTACTCCGTTGTAGGCAAGCTCGCCTTCTACAATGAAGAAGAGCTCTTCGGGGTCATACTCGCCGATATTGTTTTTCTTTGCTTCTTTTGCGATGAAGCGTGCGATGGCGTCGATGTCTATGTCTACATATTCGCCGCTTCCGTCGAGGATACCGCTCTTGTCGTAGTAGTCGTAAATGGTATCGAGGAAGTAGTAGAACTCGTCGTCGCTGAACTTCTCTTTAAGCTCCTGGGGCAGGCGCTCGCGTATGTATGCTATGGTTTTCTCGTCATCGAGATCTTCCAAGCCGAATTCGTCGTTCTGCATACTCTCTCTTATCCTAAAAGTGCCTCAAACTTTGCCTGAACGTCGCCTTTCGATTTAGAGCCTACGAATTTGTCTACCACCTTGCCGTCTTTGATGAAGATAACGGTGGGTACGTTGCGTATGCCATACTCTGCGGTGAGGTCGCACGCCTCCTCGATGTCGCATTTTGCAACGGCGATGCGTCCCTCATACTCCTGTGAAAGCTCGTCGATGATGGGAGCCAACTGTTTGCAGGGGCCGCACCAAGTTGCGCTGAAATCGAGCACGATGGGCAGGCTTGTAGCCATAAATTCCTGTGCGTTAGCATCTGTTACGATTGTTGCCATAATTCTTTTTTTGTTTTAAGGTTATTAATTTAGTTTATAATCTATACTCTCTTGTATGCTTTTGAGGTATTCAATGAATTCATACTCCACGGCTATGCTGTGGCTCTTTGAGAAGAGCTCGAGGGTGAACTCGTGCTCATAGTCTTTTATGTTGAACTGCAGCTTGCTGTTACCCGGGTGGCTCTCTATGTAGTCGATGATATTTTCAAATATCTCATCGGTCATTGCCATAACGTCGAAGGTGAGGGTGATGCTTTTGACCATCTTGTCCTTTATTTCGGGCATAAGCTCTATGCTGTGCACCACGAAGTCGAGTTTCTCGGGGTCGTACTTGCGCCCCTGGCAGCCTCCTTTTATATATAGGAAGTTTCCGGGGATGAAGTAGTTTTGTTTTTTTATCCACTCGTCTCCAAAGAAGAAGAGCTCGGCTGTGCCCGAGAAATCCTCAATCTTGACTACGCCGTAGGGACTTCCTTTCTTTGTGAATCCTGTGCGGGGTGCGTCGGATACCACGCCGCCAAACGTTATCTTGCGGTTTGCTACCTGCTGCAGGTCGGCAAGCTCTGCGGCTTGTGTGTTGCAGAACTCGTGCAATATGAGTGCGTAGTCGTCGAGCGGGTGTGCCGACAGGTAGATGCCCACAAGCTCGCGCTCCTTGCTCAAGCGCTCGAGCGTGCTCCAGTTGCCACCCTCGGGCACTTCGGGGCGGGGTATCTCGGGCATCTCGGCGTCGCCGAAGAGGGAATTCTGCGCGGAGTTCTTGTCGGTTTGGTAAAGGTTGCCATATCGCACAAGAGACTCAAGGAACTGCTCTCCCTTGCTGTTTGTGTTCATATACTGCTCGCGGCTTATGTCGCCGGGCAACTCGTCGAATGCTCCCGACAGCGCAAGGCACTCAAGGTTCTTGCGGTTGCAGGCGGTGAGGTTCACGCGCTCCACAAAGTCGAAGATGCTTGTGAAGGGGCCGTTGGCCTCGCGCTCCTCTATGATACTCTGCACGGCGCTTTCGCCCACACCCTTCACGGCGCACAATCCGAAGCGGATGTCGCCCTTCTTGTTTACACTGAACTTGCGGCGCGACTCGTTCACGTCGGGGCCGAGTACGTTTATACCCATACTCTTGCACTCCTGCATCAGTTTGGTAATCTCGGTAATTTTGTCGAGGTTTCGGCTTAACGCTCCCGCCATATACTGTGAGGGGTAGTGCGCCTTCAGGTAGGCTGTCTGGTAGGCTACCCAGGAGTAGCAGGTGGCGTGCGATTTGTTGAAAGCGTATGAGGCGAACTTTTCCCAGTCGGCCCAAATCTTTTCGAGCACGTCGGCGGGGTGTCCGTTGGCCTTTCCGCCGTTTATGAATTTGGGCTTCAGCTCGTCGAGCTTTGCCTTTAGTTTCTTACCCATTGCCTTGCGCAGTGTGTCGCTCTCGCCTCGGGTGAAGTCGGCAAGCAGGCGCGACAGAAGCATCACCTGCTCCTGATACACGGTGATTCCGTAGGTGTCTTTCAGATATTTCTCCATACAGGGAATATCGTATTTCACCAACGAGGGGTCGTGCTTACGCTGAATGAAGTCGGGGATGTAGTCCATAGGGCCCGGACGATAGAGGGCGTTCATCGCAATGAGGTCCTCGAATGTGCTCGGCTGCAACTCGCGCAAGTACTTCTGCATACCCGGCGACTCGAACTGGAAGGTTCCTATGGTGCTTCCCTTGCAGTAGAGCTCGTATGTGAGGGGGTCGTCTATGGGGATATTGTCAATGTCTACATCCTCTTTGAGGCTCTGTCGTATGTTTTCTATCGCCTCGTTTATCACCGAGAGGGTTTTCAGTCCCAGGAAGTCCATCTTTATGAGGCCTGTCTCCTCGATAACGCTGCCCTCGTATTGTGTTACAAGCAGTTTCTCGCCGGTCTCCTTGTCCTCGGCGATGCTTATGGGTACGTGGTCGGTGATGTCGTCGCGGCAGATGATTGTTCCGCAGGCGTGTACGCCGGTGTTGCGCACGTTGCCCTCGAGCATCTTGGCATATTTTATGGTGTCGCGCAAGATGGGGTCGGGCGAGGCCTCGGCCTCGCGCAGCTCGGGCACCGACGCAATTGCGTTGGGCAGGTTCATCTTCAGTCCGTCGGGCAAACGGTCGGGGATGGCCTTACACAGCCTGTTCGACTGCTCCAGAGGGAGTTTCTGCACGCGTGCCACGTCTTTTATGGCGAGCTTCGTGGCCATAGTACCATATGTGATAATGTGCGCCACCTTCTCCTGTCCATATTTCTCGGTAACCCAGTTGAGCACCCTGCCACGGCCGTCGTCGTCGAAGTCTACGTCGATATCGGGCAACGATATACGGTCGGGGTTGAGGAAACGCTCAAACAGAAGGTCATATTTTATGGGGTCTACACGGGTGATACCAAGTGAGTAGGCTACAACGCTTCCCGCAGCCGAGCCACGGCCGGGGCCCACGGCTACGCCCAGTTCTTCGCGTGCTGCGCGTATAAAGTCCTGCACAATGAGGAAGTAGCCCGGGAAACCCATCGTTTTCATAATGTGGAGCTCAAAGTCGATGCGGTCGGTGAGTTCCTGGTCAAAGGGCTCGGCGTAGCATTTCCTTGCTCCGTCGTAGGTGAGCTTGCGCAGGTAGTCTCCCTCGAGTTTTATTCGATAGAGCTTGTCATACCCGCCCAGCTTTTTTATCTTGCTCTCGGCCTCTTCTTGCGAAAGTACCACATTGCCCTTCTCGTCGCGGGTAAACTCGTTGAAGAGGTCTTCGTGTGTGAATTTCTTGCGGTACTCCTCCTCGGTGCCAAACTCCTCGGGTATGGCAAAGGTGGGCATAATGGGGGCGCTGTCAATTGTGTAGAATTCTACCTTGTCGCATATCTCCACCGTGTTTGTGAGGGCGTCGGGGACATAGTCGAACATTGCGTTCATCTCCTCTTTTGTCTTGAGCCACTCCTGCTTTGAATAGAGCATACGCTTGGGGTCGTCGAGGTCGCGGCTTGTGCTCAAACAGATGAGGCGGTCGTGTGCCTCGGCGTTCTCCTCGTCTACGAAGTGTACGTCGTTTGAGCAGATGAGCTTAATATCGCATTTGCGGGCAAGTTCCACAAGCTGCTTGTTTACCTCCACCTGCAGAGGGTATACTTCGTGATTGGCACGCTCCACGGTGGCCTTGTGCAGCTGCAACTCAATGTAGTAGTCCTCGCCAAAGATGCTTTTGTACCACCTCACGGTCTCCTCGGCTTTCTCCTTTTCGCCGCGCATAAGAAGTTGCGGAACCTCGCCTCCCAGACAGGCCGAGCAGCAGATGAGCCCCTCGTGGTATTTCTCAAGTTCTGCCTTGTCGGTTCGAGGGTTGTAGTAGTATCCCTCTGACCACGCCTTTGATACAATTTTTACAAGGTTGTGGTATCCCTGTTTGTTCTTTGCAAGCAGAATGAGGTGGTGACCGCGCATATCTTCCTTGAGTTCGCGGTTAAAGAGGCGTCGCTCGGCTACATATACCTCGCAACCTATGATGGGCTTGAACTTCTCTTCGTCGCTCTTGCCCTTGTTTATTTTACTTACATAGTTGAAGAACTCCTTTATGCCCATCATATTGCCGTGGTCGGTGACCGCGATGCCGCGCATACCGTCGGCAATGGCTTTGTCTACGAGCTTTTTTATCGCGGCCTGGCCGTCAAGGATTGAGTATTGTGTATGTACGTGCAGATGGACAAAATCAAGCATATTCTTCTTTGTTTTTTATTCGTTGTTAAAGTTAATAGCTTTTACTTATTCTGCATAAAAGTTTCGCCAAAAAGTTATCAACAATTAATAATGTTTAAGTGAAGTGGCTTTTTTGTCGTGAGTAAATGACACCTCTTCTCTTGAGCGGAATTTTATTGGGGTGTTTTTGTGCAATTTTGTTTGTAGTTTAACAAATTGTTACTATTTTTGTGTTTGTAAAATGATTTTGAAAGTATGAAACCACTCAAAAAAATCAAGAAAATAAGAAATATCAGAATTCATCGCGAGGGTACCGAGATTCTTTTGGTATCTTTTGTTCTGTTGCTTTTGATTAATCTTCCTTTGTGGTATTTGCTTCCCACTTGGGTAGTTTTTAACTCGATTGTAAGTGTCGTTACAATATCTACCTATCTTTTGATGGTCAATTTCTTCCGCAGCCCGATACGTCGTTTTCAGGGTGATGTGGAAGATATCGTTGTCGCACCCGCCGACGGTAAAGTTGTTGTAATAGAGAAGGTTTTTGAGCCCGACCACTTTAAGGACGAGCGCAAGATGGTCTCTATTTTTATGAGCCCTATGAACGTGCACGCCAACTGGTATCCTGTCGATGGAGTTGTGAAACGCGTTGAGCACCAGAAGGGTAAGTTCCACAAGGCGTGGCTTCCCAAGGCAAGCACCGAGAACGAGCGTTCGCTTGTTGTAATTGAGATGGCCGACGGCCGCGAGGTGCTTGTGCGTCAGATAGCCGGAGCTATGGCACGCCGCATCGTTACCTATGCAACGGTGGGTGAGGAGTGTCTCATAGACCAGCATATGGGATTCATCAAATTTGGTTCGCGTGTGGATGTATATCTGCCTCTTGATGCCGAAATTTGTGTTTCTCTCGAAGAAAAAACAGTTGGTAATCAAACAGTTATTGCAAAACTTTAAACGAAGACTCTTATGGCAATTAAGAAGCATATCCCCAATACTATAACTTGCTGTAACCTTTTTTCGGGTTGTATCGCTTGTGTAATGGCGTTGCAAGGATACTATGGCACAGCACTTCTCTTTATTGTGATTGGTGCAGTGTTCGATTTCTTTGACGGGATGGTTGCAAGGCTTCTTAAAGTGTCTTCGCCCCTGGGCTTGCAGATGGATTCTTTGGCCGATGATATCACTTTCGGTCTCGCTCCGGCAACTATTGTGTTCTCATTCTTGGGGACCTTGTCGTTGCCCGCATTCCTGACTCCCGTGGCGGCATATTTCCCCTATGTGGCATTTCTCATAGCTGTTTTTTCGGCTTTGCGCCTTGCGAAATTCAACATAGATACTCGCCAGAAATCTACATTCCTCGGCTTGCCTACACCTGCAAACGCACTCTTTTGGGCTTCTTTGGTGGCCGGGTTGGGCGATTGGGTTGCAGAACTCAATGCGGGGTGGCTCTTTATCGTGGGACTTATTTTCCTCTTCTCCTATCTGCTTGTGTCGGATATTCCGATGTTTTCTCTCAAGTTCAAAAGCCTTCGATGGAGAAGTAATAAAATACGTTATATATTCTTGATATTCACCTTGCCGATGCTCTTCCTGGGAATTGCTTCTGCTGTGGCAATTATCTCTTGGTATCTCATTCTTTCGGTAGCTCTTTATATCCGCAAGAATAGAAAAGAATGAATTTTTCTTAAAATTCTCTTGGGTAAAATCCGTTTGCGGCAGTAGGTGTTTTCTGTTTAATGAAACTTCGGATATGGCCTTTATATTCTTTTTTTTAATACTGTTTATACTTATAATAATTTTGGTGCCTACAATCCTTTTCTCGATTGTACGCACCATTTTGTCTGTGCTCGGGATTGCTTTTTTAGGCTCGTGCCGACGTACACGTAGCGCCCGTTACGGCGACTCGAAAACCTATTCCTCCTCGCAGAGCACTTATACGCACAGCGAGAGGCACTCTTCTTCGCCCAAAGAGCACAAGAAGATGTTTGCCAGAGATGAAGGTGAATATGTCGATTTCGAGGAGATAAAGGATGAGAAGTAGTCTGTTCCTTACCTTTTACTACTAAAGAATTTTTTCATAAGCGCAGTGGCTTCTTCGGCTCCAATGCCTGCTGTGACCTCTGTCCTGGGGTGTAGCACGTTGGGAGCGTAACGGTTGTAGCCTCTCTTGTCGTCGGCAGCGCCGTAGACGAGGCGTCCGAGCTGTGACCATCCTATGGCGCCTGCACACATAGGGCAGGGCTCCACGGTTACATAGAGGGTGCAGTCGTTGAGGTATTTACCGCCGATATTTGTGGCTGCGGCTGTGATGGCTTGCATTTCGGCGTGTGCCGTTACATCGTTGAGAGTCTCGGTGAGGTTATGGGCGCGTGCAATTATGCGGCCGTTGCACACAATGACAGCCCCTATGGGTACTTCGTCCTCGGCATAAGCTTTTTGTGCCTCGGCAAGGGCCTGTTTCATATAGTAATTGTCGTCCATACTCTGTGCTGCGTGTTTCTTTTAAAGAGTTTATCGGCGCATATCGTGCTCCTCGAAGAGAGTGGGGTAGTCGGTGTCGAGGTTCTTGTATATGAAGGATAGCAAGGTCTCGCGCATCCAGTTACTTTTGTTGCTTATCTTGTATTTTTTAAGATAATCGTCTATGATTCTCATCTCCTCGTCGCTCACAAGGCACACTACGCGCGAATGACGCACGGGCTGCACTCTTGTGGTGGTCGCTTTAAGCGCTTTGGTTTTTTTGTTGCTCATAGGAGTGTTTGTAACTTTTGATATGTGCAAAAGTAGCATAAAAGGCAGCGAAAAGCAAATTTTAGTTTGTTTTTCGCAGTGCGTTATACTATCTTCGCGCATATTATAGTTTTGCGAAGTATGGCACAGCATAATCTTTTGGGAAGTAAAGGCGAGATGCTCGCAGCCCGTTATCTGCTCGATAAGGGGTATGCCGTTCACGAATACAATTGGCGCAGCGGACACAAGGAGATTGATATAATTGCCCAGGAGCGCGATGTGCTTGTATTTGTCGAGGTGAAGAGCCGCGCAAGCGGTGCCTTTGGCGATGCGGTCGAGGCTGTGACACCCGCAAAGATGGAGCGTCTCATCGCAGCAGCCGAGGCCTATCTGCAAAAGAAAGAGTGTGACCTGTGCTACCGTTTCGACATTGTCACGGTGACGGGTGACGGTGAGCACAGAGACATAGAACATATTGAGGATGCTTTTTCATCGTCGTGGTAGGTTATGAATATTGAAGATGCACGCATATACTGCTTGAGCAAACAGGGAGCTACGGAGGATTTCCCCTTTGACGAGACTACCTTGGTTTTCAGGGTGGAAAATAAGATTTTTGCGATAACCGACCTCGACAACACCCGTTGGTTCTGCGTCAAGTGCAACCCCGACCGCGCCATAGAACTGCGCGACCGATATGAGCAGATAACCCCTGCCTGGCATATGAATAAAAAGCATTGGAACCAGCTCGATATAGAGCATTTGAGCGATGTGCTCTTCTACGAACTTGTGGACCACTCCTATTGCGAGGTGCTCAAGAAACTTCCCAAAAAGATACGTGTGAAATATGGAATGTAACCTATCGGAATATTATGTAGAACGCTTGAGTGTTACACGTTCCACAAACAGCTATGCCCGGGAGAATGCGGCGGCGTTGTGGGAGGCTGCGGGCAATGCCGGTATTGTGGCCGTGTGTGCCGACGAGCAGACAGAGGGACGCGGTCAGCGGGGGAATGTGTGGCAGTCGGGTGCGGGTGAGAATCTGCTTGTGAGTCTTATGGTGCGCCCGCGTGCTCTGGCTGTGTCATCGCAGTTTCTTCTCTCGCAGGCGATAGCTCTCGCTGTGCGTGCGGCGGTGGCTTTTCTGGGCAGTGACGTGCAGATAAAATGGCCCAACGATATATATGCCGACGGGATAAAACTCGCGGGCATACTTGTGGAGATTGACTGCTGTGGTGCTCTTGTGGGTAATGCGGTGATAGGTGTGGGGCTCAATGTGAACCAGACTCTATTTGAACCGATGGACAAGGTGCCCGTCTCTATGAAAATGTTACAGGGCAGGGATTTAGAAGTCGATGAGGTGCTTGCTGCGCTGCTCGATGCCTTTTCCTATTATTTCTCACTCCTTGAGAAGGGCGACGGTCATCTTGTGGCCGAGGAGTATAAACGGCGTCTTATGGGGCGTGGGCAGGTGATGCGTTACCGCGCCTCGGGCGAGGAGTTCGACGCTCGCATAAAGGATGTGCTTCCCTGCGGGCATCTGCTGCTCGAGCGTCTCTGCGGCACAGTTTCGCAGTATGCCTTCAAGGAGGTGGAACTTCTGCTTTAGGGGGTTATTTTTCTTTTCTGTTATTGCGTCCCATCTCCTCTTCGCGTTCGCGGCGCAGTTTCTCCCTCTTGCGCAGCAGGAACCACAGAATGGTGAGCACGACGCACGATGTGCCTATGGTAATCCATTTCTCGGTGTCGCTCATTTCGTCGTTCTTCGGGAAGAGGTATATGTACACCACAGCTGTGTATGCGGCAAGCAGTGCTATGGTTATATTGGGGTTTCTTAAGAATCGCATATAGTGTTTCTATTTTTTGCGAAGGTAAATATTTTTTTTCTTGCGGCCTTGTTTTACCCATCTTTTAAAACAAAAGATAGTATTATTTAACCAATATTGCGTAGTTTCGAAAAAAAATATATTTTTACGGGAGAAATAGACTTTAATCCTTAAACAAGTTATATATGGCAAAATTTAAACGTATTCTCCTCAAGCTCAGCGGGGAGAGCCTTATGGGTGAGCAGGGCTACGGCATCGACGTAAAACGCCTTAACGAGTATGCTGCGCAGATTAAAGAGGTGTCGCAGATGGGTGTGCAGATAGGTATCGTAATAGGTGGAGGAAATATCTTCCGCGGCCTCACAGGTGCAGGCAAGGGCTTCGACCGTGTGAAGGGCGACCAGATGGGTATGATGGCCACTGTAATCAACAGCCTTGCGTTAAGCTCGGCGCTCGGCGCAGCAGGTGTTCCCAATAAAGTGCTCACTGCAATTCGTATGGAGCCCGTGGGTGAGTTCTACACCAAGTGGAAAGCTATCGAGGCTATGGAAGAGGGCAAGGTGGTTATTATGGCCGCCGGAACAGGAAGCCCCTATTTCACAACCGATACAGGTTCTTCTTTGCGTGGCATAGAGATTGAGGCCGACGTTATGCTGAAAGGTACCCGTGTGGATGGTATCTACACCGCCGACCCCGAGAAAGACCCCACAGCTGTAAAGTTCGACGATATAAGCTACGACGAGGTGCTTGGTCGCGGTCTCAAGGTTATGGACGTGACTGCCACAGCTATGTGCAAAGAGAATAACCTCCCCATCTATGTGTTTAATATGGATGTAGTTGGTAACCTCAAGAAGGTAATGGAGGGTGAGGAGATTGGTACTTTTGTACATCCTTAACTCCCCGATTGATTGCAATAAAAAAATCCCGAAGTGCTTCGGGATTTTTTTATTTATTGTGCATCTTGTATCAGTAACCAGCCGCCCGTTTGGGTGATGTCGCCGCCTATGGCTGTGGTACTCTCGCTGAAGGCATTTATTATACCGTCGGTGAAGATGATTGCGTTGGCGTTTATCGCGTGGTCGTAGCCCTTGACGTAAACTCTTCCGCCGTGTATGTTACAGCCCACGGTGGTGATTGCGCGTGTCTTGCGGTCATACTCGTCGGCTACATAGTCGGGTGCCTGGGCAAGCAGGGTGATGTCGCCGCCCTTTACGGTGAGTGTGCTGTTGCAGTTGAATCCCTTGGAGCCTTCGCCCTTGCAGTCGATGGCAATTGTGCCGCCCTCTATGGTTATATCACCCTCACTCTTGAAACCTCCCGCTGTGGTGGTGTCGCTGCTCAATGAGCCGTGGGCAATGCCTGTGAGTTTGCCTGTGTAGAAGGCGATGTCTCCGTCGCAGTTCACAATCTTTGAGCCGTTGCCCTGTACCTCGCCCTGTATGATTCCGCCGTTCTGTGTGAAATTGCCGCTTGTCTTTATCACGGCTGCTTTTTCGCCTGTTGTGAGGGCTTTTATGAAACCGCCGTTTATAGTGAAACTCGCAGTCTCGGGTTTCTCGTCGTTCGATACGTTAAAAGCCTCGCCGCCGCTGGTTATCTCTATCTTTCCGGCCTCAATTAACACAGAGCCTTTGCCGCAGTCTATGCCGTCGCTGTTTGCATTCACCGTGATGACGGGGGCTGCTATCGCTGTGCGTCCAACGCGGAACATATCGTTGGTGTGGAAACCGTCCTTGGCTGCCGACACGATATTTATCATACCGCTGCGCACGCGTATGTAGTCGTCGCTGCAGATGCCGTGGCCGCCTTTCGATGTTACGTTGAGCGTGCCGCGTCCGTTAAATATTATCTGTCCTTCGCTGAAGAGGGTGCCCTTTTGGTCCTCCTTGATGGTGTCGGAGACTGCGTATGTTTCTCCGTCGCAGAGGGTGTTCACAGTGCCTGTGCCGAGTGTGAAATACACTGTCTTGCCGCTCTGAATGTTTATCGCGGGGCCTGTGGGGTTTGTGAGTGTGAGACCTCTTGTCATCAGCTGGAATTTCTTTGTGCTGTATATCTTGAGCGAGCCGTTGCTGCAGCTTCCTTTAACCTCGTAGCCCACCTTGCTACGGTTTGAGTTTATTACAAGGTGTGTGCCGTTCTCCACCTCGTAGCTCACAAGGTCGGGCACGTCCTCGCAGGTGACTCCGTTCTCGCTGAAGGTGATGGTTACAAAGGCTGTGGTGCTGTAGTTCTCCGCAAAGTCGTCATACTCTTCGATAAGTTCGTCTTCCACGATGGTCTCTGTAATCTCGTTGTAGAGGGTGGCGTCGGCTGCGTCGAAGCTGATGCTCTTGTCGCTCTCGTAGGTGAGCTCGGTGCCTGCGGCAACGGGTGAGACGCTGTCGGTCTTTTCGGTGGAGAAGTGGTTCTCTGTGCCGTCGTTCATTGCGATGCACATAATTTTCTGTGCCTCGTCAAAGGTTATCTGCTCAACAGTCTTGGTGTCTATCTGGCGATGGGTGCCGTTGCTGTTGTTTACATATAGAACTTGCGCTTGCAGCTGCGCTGTGGCGGCAACGGCAAGTAGCGTGAGTGTCTTTTTCATCGTTTAACGAATTTTGCGGTTTTCTCTCCGGCTTGTATAAGGTATATGCCCTTGGGCAGTTGTGCTATACCTATGCTGCCGCTGTCGCTTTGCTGGCGTGTGACTGTCACAAGCGAGCCGTTGATATTGTAAATGTTAATTGTCTCTCCTGCACGGCAGTTCACGGCTATCTCGTCGGCAGAGATATATGTGATGAAGGTTTCTTCTTTGCCGATGTTTTTTATTCCCGAAAAACCGTCGAAATAGATGCGGCTTATATCGCCCATATTTGAGGCGATTGCCGTGCCGTCGTTCAGCATCACATTTACGGCATTGCCGTTGAATGTGATGCGACGCAGGTTTTCAAGTTCCACAGCGCTGTTGCCGCCGCTGTTCTTCTCTATGAGCATCTGCTGCGAGAAGGCGGGCAGGGCAAGCATTGTCGCCACGATAAAGTATAGAATTTTTCTCATAAGTTTATTATAGGTCGAGTGAATAGCCTATGCCTATTGCGTGGGTGTTTGCCTTGCCTTTCTCTCCTGCTTTCTCAAAGAGATAGTACACCTCAATGGCATTGTCTTTGTCTATCTTGTAGCTTGCTCCCACGCGCGAACGCAGTTTCTCAAAGCTGTCCCAGCCGTTTATGCGGCTGTAGAGCTCGGTTGAGGCAAAGGGGCTTACCTTGCACTTGGCGATATCCCATTTTGCAGTGAGACGTGAGCGCAGCACGGTGTTGTTTTTGTGCTCTTTGGTCTCGGGCTCTGTTCTTGGGGTTGCCCATTTCTCAATCCATTCACCTGCGTCGTTGCGCTGTGTGGTGAAACGGTGCTTCTCCTCGTCTATAATTTCGGCGTGGGTGCGTGTGTACTGCAAGCGCTCGCGCAACGACAGTTGCACGCGGCCTATCTTGTACTCTCCGCTCAAGGAGATGTGCACGCGGTTTCTCTTCTCCCAATAGGCTTTGTCGCAGTTGAAGCCGTCTTCGTCGCCGTTCTCGTCGAAGTGTATCTTGGTGCTCTCGGGGTTGTATCCAAAGATAAAAATGTGTCCGGCCGATGCCTTCAGCCAGTTGTTTATCTTGTATTGTCCGCTTATGCCCACCGAGAAGCGCTCCACCTCTTTTAAATAGTCGTTGGTGCGGAACTCCGCCTCGCCGCCTATCTTGAATTTCTTGGTAACCTTCTTTGAAAGCTCTATGCTTGTCCACAAGCCTGTGTTGTCCTCGTTGTCGGCTGCAATGGCAGGGGAAAACGAAGCGAGGGCTATTGCAAGGGCTACAATCTTTGCAGTGCCTCTTTTAATTTTTAATCTTGAATTCATCGCTTGGTGCTTTAATGGTTGTGTCTACTGAATTTGTTGCGTTGCCGTTTACAGGGCGATAGTACATCTTTACAATGGCTGCGTCTTTCAAAAAGTCGATGCCGCCTACCTCAATTTTTACAATGTCGAGCCCGGTGCGCTTCTTGAGGTCGGCAATGAGCTCCTCCTCTTTGTCGGGGGTGATGAGGCTTATGTTATCGTATTTGATTATTTTGTATGAGAGATGCTTTATCACAAGATTGCTCTCGCACACCCATATCGATGCGATGAAAAGCAGGTTGGCAAGAATCATCTCGGAGTATGAAAGCTCCTCAATCACAAGGCCGTTGATTGCGCTCATCGCAATGATTATGAAAAGGTAGGTCATTTCGCGTATCGACACCTGCTCGGTGCGGTAGCGTATGATGCTGAATATCGCAAAAAGTCCCAATGCAAAGCCGGTCTTCAGTTTCACGCCTCCAAGCAGATAGATGAGCAGGAAAATACTTATTGCAATGAGGGTGAATGTAAAGAAATATTCTCCTTTCTTGCATTTGGGGTAGTAGAACCCGCGCACCACAATGCCCACGAAAAGGATATTTATGAAAAATCCTATGAGCAGGTTGCTCATACCCGCGGAGTTCCATATCGCGTGCTGTGCGGCAGCGGCTGAATTGCCTCCCATAATAAAATCTTCTCCCAATGCAGCTACGGTGCTCAAAGCCTGTGTGCCCGCTGCAAAAATAGTCATAAGTAGTTCTTCCATTTTTTATATGTGTTTACGTTTTTCCTTGTCTTCCATTCTCTCAATCATTCTCAAGCGCTCTTTGAAGTTGTTTCTCTTGAGGCCTGTGTGTGTGAGTGCCGTGCCTATGCAGTATTTGCTGAAGCCCGAGCGTGTTATGCGCAGCTTGCGTATAATCTCAAGGGCGGGCGAGGGCACATTGCCGTCGCGTTTGAGCTCTATGATTGCCACTCTTTTGAGGCCGTCGCGGCCGTCGGTTTTCAGGTGGTGAAAGCGCAGGTTGAAATCTATGGTAAGGCGCTCGGTCTTTGCGAAATTCACAAGGGTGATTCGGTTGAACCAGTTCTCGATTACGGGGCTCACCTCGTCGAGTGTGTACCAGGCTGTCTGTGCCAGGAAAGGCGTTACTTTGTCTCTCTCGGCCTGCAGGGTATCCACGCCTCCCACAAGTATGCGTTTCTTCTTGGTGCGGCCGTGGTTGTTTTTGTTCTTAACCTCGAGGAACGTGTCGTTTGTGTCCATATAGGTGCGCACTCTTATCTTCTCGCGCACCGTTCTGCCGCAATGGTGCATACGATACATTTCGTAATCCTCTGTGTCGAAATAAGTTGTGTGATATGCGGCAAGGCGCTCGTCGTCCTTTACTTGAATGTAATATTTGCCCTGAACCTCGGTGAGAAACGCAATCAGTTGTTCAAACGTCGCAACAAATTTTGTGTCGGTTCGATTCATTAACTTTATGCACGACATCTCTTCGAGAGTAATCGGCGGCAATTTATCGGCGCGTTTTGTAATTTCGTTAATCACGGTCGATGTTTTTTATAGATGTTTGGTTGCCTACAAAGATATAAATTTTATTGAGAAATAACGCACGAAAGGTCTTTTGTTTGTTTTTTTTAAGAAAATAGTTTGAAAAACTATTCACTTGTGTGGCTTTTGTTCTGTCTGTTTCGCAAAAAAGCGCAGAGTAGCGAAAAATATTTGCCTGCTTGCCGCTTTTCTTTCGCTTTTTATTATCTTTGAACTTTCCTCGAAGATAAATTGTGACAGCGGTGAAATGTATCTCACTTGCTGCGAGGTGTTTAATACAAAAAAACAGACACAATGGTAAACGAGATTATAGAAAAATATTATCCTTGCGACGACGAGTTGCGTCGTATATTTGTGACTCACGCCCGCAAGGTGGCGGAGCTCTCGCTTTCTATAGCGGAACATCACCCCGAACTTGGCGCCGACGTGAAATTCCTCGAGGAGGCTGCAATGCTGCACGACCTCGGAATTTTTCTCACCGATGCACCCCGCATACATTGCTTCGGCGACAAGCCATATATCTGTCACGGTTTCCTGGGTGCCGAGCTTTTGCGTGAGCACGGCTTGCCGCGTCACGCCGCTGTGTGTGAGCGACATACAGGTACAGGGCTCACAAAAGAACAGGTGGAACGCGAGGGGTGGCCGTTGCCTGCGAGGGATTTTCAGCCTGTGACGATAGAGGAGCAGATAATCTGTTTTGCCGACAAATTCTATTCAAAGACAAAGTTCCTGGAGCAGGCCCGCACCCTGGAGCAGGTGCGCCAAAGTATGCTGAAAATCTCTCCCGAATCGGCCGAAAAGATTGACCGATGGGCGCAAATGTTCCTGTGAGTTAGTTAAAAAAGCGCATTAACGGGGCGCGGGGGTGTTTTTTTGTGATAAAAAGTGCGAATACTCCCTTTTATTTTGTATTTTTGTCCCTTGTTTGCGGAATATGCATTAATGAATATTAATATCAAAAATATAATATGCCTTTTGTTTGTGTGGGTGCTCTCTGTGGTGGCGCTACCCTCGCACGTAGTCGCTGCGGCAACGAAAGGCTTCTATTGTCTCTTGCAAGACTCTGTTTCGTCGGCCGGCGCCTCTTCTCTGAAGAGCGACTCGGTGAAGCCGCGTAAGAACGCCGATGCGGTAGACGATCCTGTATATTATCAAAGCTCCGACTCTATGGTGTGGTCGCGCACAGGCAATGCATTCCTGTATGGCGATTGCGAGGTGCGTTATCAAAAGGTGCAACTCAACGCAGGTGTCATAAAAATGAATATGGACAGCAGTGTGGTGAAAGCCCACGGCATTGCCGATACAACAGGTTTTGTGCGCGGAGTGCCTGTCTTCAAAGATGGCGACACCCCTTATGAATCGGACAAGATAAGCTACAACTTCAAGAGCAAGCGTGGATTTATAAACAATGTGTTCACTGCGCAGGGCGACGGTTTTTTGATGGGTGAGAAGGCCAAGAAAGACTCCACGGGAGCCTTTTATGCCGAAGGCGGAAAGTATACCAGCTGCGATGCCGAGCATCCACACTTCTATTTCGCCCTCACAAGAGCCAAGGTGCGTCCCAAGAAAGACGTGGTATTCGGCCCGGCCTATCTCGTGGTCGAGGATGTGCCTCTGCCTTTGGCGATACCGTTTGGTTTCTTCCCCTTTACGAGCAGTTATTCTTCGGGTTTTATAATGCCAAGCTATGGCGATGACTCGGAACGCGGATTCTATCTGCGCGACGGCGGTTATTACTTTGCCATAAGCGATAAGATGGACTTGAAGCTCACCGGTGAAATCTTTACAAAAGGTTCCTGGGGCTGGGGTGCAGCGTCTACCTATGCAAAAAGATACCGCTATTCGGGTAACGTCTCGTTCAACTACCTGGTGACAAAAGAGGGCGAGAAAAACCTCCCCGACTATGCCGTGGGCAAGAACTTCCGCTTGCAGTGGCGTCACACACAAGATGCCAAGGCTCACCCCAACAGCAACTTTTCTGCAAGTGTGAACTACGCGACATCGAACTATGAGCGCTCGAACCTCACAAGTATATACAACCCCGTGTATAACTCGCAGACGGTGCGCACATCGAGCGTGAGCTACTCAAAGACCTTCCCCGAGATAGGCCTCACACTGTCGAGTACAATGAATATCTCGCAGAACGTGCAGGACTCAATTATCTCGCTCACCCTCCCCAGCCTGAACGTGTCGCTGGCAAAGAAATACCCCTTTAAAAAGAAAAAAAGAGCAGGTGACGAGAAATGGTACGAGAAAATATCACTCTCGTATAGCGGACAGATGAGCAATAGCGTCACATCAAAGGAGAACGAGCTCTTTGACAAGAGACTATCTACCGATTGGAGCAACGGATTCAAGCATAATATCCCCGTGAGTGCCACCTTCCAGCTCTTCAATGCGCTGAATATCACCCCGAGCATAAACTACACCGAGCGTTGGTATCTGAAAAGGGTAAACCAGTCGTGGGACTATGCCACAAATAGCGTTATGCGCGATACCGTGAGCGGTTTCAACCGTGTATATAACTACAATATGTCGGTGTCGATGAATACCACTTTGTATGGTTTCTATCAGCCTGCGGGCTTCCTCAAGAAGAGCCGCGTGCATATGGTGCGCCACGTCTTCAAGCCCACGGTGTCGTTTACATACGCTCCCGACTTCAGCTCCGAGCGTTACGACTACTACGATACCTACACCTACACCGACGAGAACGGCGAGGTGCGCACGGTGGAATACTCTCCCTACGAGGGTACAATGTATGGTGTGCCGGGCAAGGGAAAGACCGGTAGCGTTATGTTTAGCGTGAGCAATAATGTGGAGATGAAATGGCGCACAAAGAGCGATTCGCTCAAGAAAGTGAGCCTCATTGACGAGATAGGCGCTTCGTTGTCCTACAACCTTGCCGCCAAGCAAAAGCCGTGGAGTAACCTCTCTACACGCCTGCGATTGAAACTATCCAAAAGCTATACCTTCAGCCTCAACGCGGTGTTTGCCACATATGCCTACGAGTTTAACGAGCGCGGTCAGGTGGTTGTGGGCGACAGAACAGAGTGGTCGTATGGCCGTTTCGGTCGTTTCCAGGGTATGAGCCAGAATATCTCATACACATTTAATAACGGAACCTTTGAGAAGCTGCGCAAGCTCTTTAACAGAGACGAACTCGAAGAGGAGGAAGATGCCGCAGAGGAGGGTGCATCAGATAGCCCCGTGAAGAATGTGCTCGGCAGGTCGCTCGCTGCGCAATCTAAAGGCGACTCCAAGAACGCCGACGTGGACAGCGATGGTTATATGCCATTTAAATTGCCCTGGAGTTTCTCGGTGTCCTATGGTATTATTATGGCCGAGGACAGGACTGCGCCCATAAACATAAAGAATATGCGTTACCCCTATAGATTCACACAGAACCTCAATTTCTCGGGTAATATAGGAATATCGGATAATTGGAAAATAAACTACACCTCGGGCTACAACTTCGAGTATAAGAAGCTGACCACAACCACGATGAATATATCGCGCGACCTGCACTGTTTCGAAATGTCGTGCGGCATTGTGTTAAGTCCCTATACCTCGTTCAATTTCAGTTTCCGCGCCACATCGCAGATGCTTGCCGACGCTCTCAAATGGGACAAGCGTAACAGCGGAAGTAATATAGACTGGTATTAGTGCGGTGCACAGGATATACAAAAAAGAGAACCTTACAAGGTTCTCTTTTTTGTATATTACCAATTGATTGTGCTTTTTCCGTGTGCCGCCAGATATTCGTTTGCGCGGCTGAAGTGGTGATTCCCAAAGAATCCCTGGTAGGCCGACAGGGGTGAAGGGTGGGGCGACGAGAGCACGAGGTGTCGCTCGCGGTCTATGAATGCACCTTTCTTTTGCGCGTAGCTGCCCCACAGAATAAATACTATATTCTCGCGACGTGTGGCAAGTTCGTGTATCACGGCATCGGTAAACTGCTCCCAACCGCGTTTCTGATGTGAGCCGGCACTTGCGGCACGCACTGTCAGCGTGGCGTTGAGCAGCAGCACTCCCTGGTCGCTCCATCGGGTGAGGTCGCCATCTGTGGGGATAGGGGTACCGCAGTCGGCCTCAATCTCTTTGAAGATATTCAGCAGCGAGGGAGGGAAGGGCACGCCTTTATTCACCGAGAAGCAGAGGCCGTTGGCCTGTCCTGCGCCGTGGTAGGGGTCTTGCCCCAGGATAACCACCTTTACATCGTTGAAAGGGCAGTGGTCGAAAGCGTTGAATATGAGCTTTGCGGGAGGGTATATGGGTGTTGCACCGCTGTATTCCTCTTTTACAAACGCTGTGAGGCGGGTGAAATACTCTTTCTCGAATTCACCCTGTAACACCTCTTTCCAACTGCTCTCAATCTTTACGTTCATATTATATAAGAGGTATATTCATTGCGTTGCATTTCTCGCGCATCTCCTCGGGCCAGATACTCGCCTGTATCTCGCCGATGTGTGCTTTCTTGAGCAGAAGCATACACAGACGCGACTGTCCAATACCTCCACCGATACTCAAGGGGAGTGTGCCTTCGAGCATACGACGGTGGAAATAGAGTTTTTTGCGCTCATCCTTGCCCGAAATCTCGAGCTGATGCAGGAGGGCGTTCTTGTCTACGCGGATACCCATAGAGGAGAGCTCCACCGACTTGCCTATCACATCCGACCATATAAGCAGGTCGCCGTTGAGGCCCTTGTAGCCCTCCTCGTTGAGGGTGCTGTAGTCGTCGTAGTCGGGAGCGCGGTTATCGTGGGGCTCGCCGTTGCCCAGCTCGCCGCCTATGCCTATGATGAACACCGCGCCGTGCTTGCGTGTAATCTCCTCCTCGCGCTCTTTGGCTGTGAGGGTGGGGTACAGGAGACGCAGTTCCTCGGAGTGTATGAAGAATATTTTCTCGGGCAGTGAGGGTTTAATCTGCGGGTAGTACTCGCTGATTGTAAACTCGGTGTGTCTCAATGCGCTGTAAATGTCCTCCACAATCTTGCGAAGGAAAGCTACGGTGCGCTCCTCCTCGGTGATGACACGCTCCCAGTCCCACTGGTCTACATAGAGCGAGTGCAGGTTATCGAGCTCCTCGTGTGCGCGTATAGCGTTCATATCGGTGTATATTCCGTGTCCCTGCGCAATATTGTAGTCGGCGAGGGTTACGCGTTTCCACTTTGCAAGTGAGTGCACCACCTCGGCCACTGCACCGTTCATATCCTGTATGGGGAAGCTCACGGCGTGCTCATAGCCGTTGAGGTCGTCGTTGAGACCTGTGCCCTGCAACACAAACAAGGGCGCGGTTACACGGCGCAGGCGCAGCGCAGCCGACAGGTTCATCTGAAAAATCTCTTTAATCTGCTTGATTGCGAGCTCTGTCTGTTTGAGGTTGAGCAGCGGTGTGTATTCCGAAGGTAATTCGTATAATTTCATTTGATTGACAATTTGTCTTTGTTATCGTCTGTTTATTATTAAAAAAGGCACTGCAAGTGCCGTTTGCTATTATAATTTTCGGACGCAAAGATAATATTTATATCAATATCAAAGTAAATTACAGGGCGATAATAACTGAAAAAGATTTATTTTGTAGTTTGCGTTGTGTGGTGAGATGCGTGGGTGTCGTGATAATTAGCGGATTTGCGAAGATAACTTGCGCTCGCAGTGAAAAATAATGAAGTAAACTTCATATTTTGATCTGACCCCAAAAAGTTGGACTGATTAATAGATAAATTTATTGGTAAAGAGTTCGGTATTGCACCGGACTCTTTCCTTTTAGTCTCAGTTTAATTCTGTCATTGTTGTAGTAATGGATATACCTCTTTAGTTCCTGTT
>JAZRLR010000030.1:0-38898 GCA_045646965.1 Bacteroidaceae bacterium | reverse complement strand
CATCTTCGACACCACGGTAAATGCCCCCGACGTGCAGTTGAGCAACCGCTACACATTCAATTTCGGCGGCATCACAGCTGTGGAGAGCATCACAACCACAGCAAGCGACGAGGCCATCTACAACCTCAACGGCCAGCGTGTGGAGAACCCCACAAAAGGTATCTACATTGTAAACGGAAAGAAAGTTATTTTCTAAACAGATAAATCAACTACTTAAACAGCGTGCCCAAAAAGGCACGCTGTTTTTTTCGCAGGGAGCCAAAGCCGCAGCACCCAGTCAAAACATTTATACTTGAAAGAAGTTTCTTTGCGCAAAATGCCGCACATTACCCCTTTTGTGCGTATCTTCGCAGAAACAAAAGACTATGCAACATAAAAAGAACGGTTGGAGCTGGATACCCACGCTCTACTTCACCGAGGGACTCCCCTACTTTGCCGTAACGGTAATTTCGGTTATACTATACAAGCGTATGGGTGTGAGCAACACCGACATTGCGTTATACACAAGCTGGCTCTATCTGCCGTGGGTTATAAAACCCTTCTGGAGCCCCATTGTGGAGATGCTCTTCACACGCCGCAAATGGATTGTGGCTACACAGCTTTTTATGGGCGCCCTGCTTGCTGCCGTGGCGTTCACCATACCCGTGTCGAGTTTCTTTCAGTACACACTGGCCTTTTTCTGGCTCTTGGCGTTCGGCTCTGCCACGCACGACATAGCTGCCGACGGCTTTTATATGCTTGGCTTGAGCGGCGAGCAGCAGTCGTTCTTCTCGGGTATCAGAAGTATATTCTACCGCATAGCCACAATATTCGGGCAGGGCTTTCTCATTATCGTAGCCGGCTACCTCGAGAAAAAAATCGGTTCAATAGCCACAGCGTGGAGCCTCACCTTTGCGCTCACGGCAGCTATCACTCTGCTGCTCGGTTTCTACCACAGCGCCGCGCTACCCAAGCCCGCCAACGACATCTCGCGCAGCGTGGGCAATGTAAAAGAGGCCTTGCAGAACTTTGGCGAGGTTATAATATCCTACTTTAAAAAGCCGGGCATAATACCTGCGCTGCTCTTTATGCTCCTCTTTCGCCTGCCCGAAGCACAGCTTGTGAAGATGCTCAACCCCTTCCTGCTCGACGGACGCGACGTGGGCGGCCTCGGGCTCACCACCGAACAGATAGGCATCACATACGGCACCATAGGTGTCATAGGGCTCATAATAGGCGGCCTTGCAGGCGGCATAGCCGTCTCGCGCAAAGGGCTTAAATACTGGCTGTGGCCTATGGTTGCGGCAATCTCCCTGCCCGACCTCGTGTATGTATATTTGAGTTACACGCAACCCGCCGACATTGCAGTCACAAATGCCTGCATCTTCATAGAGCAGATGGGATACGGCTTTGGTTTCACAGCCTATATGCTCTACCTCATCTATTTCGCACAGGGCAAATACCCCACCGCCCACTACGCAATATCCACAGGCTTTATGGCGCTGGGTATGATGCTCCCCGGTATGCTTTCGGGCTATATACAGGAGTTGCTTGGATATTTCGGCTTTTTCACCTGGGTTATGATATGCTGTTTTGCCACTTTTGCCGTGTCGGCACAGCTAAAAATCGATGCCGACTTTGGAAAGAAATAAATTTGACGTATATTCGCGCTTAAATTAAGACGTTAAGATATTATGATACTTATAGCTGATTGCGGCTCAACAAAAACCGACTGGGTGCTTTGCGACAATGGCACCGTGGTTACAAAGGTAAAGACACAGGGGTTCAACCCCACACAGCAGAGCGAGGAGGACATCTACACCGCCCTCTCGGCAGAGATTTCGGGCGCCATAGCACCCGATGTACCCGACACCATACACTTCTATGGTGCAGGCTGTGCCTACGAGACTGCAAACAAACGTATGCAGGCAGCCATTGAAAGAATATTCACCACAAGAGATATACACATAAACAGCGACCTCCTGGCAGCGGCACGCGCGCTCTGCGGCCACGAAGAGGGCATCGCCTGCATTCTGGGCACCGGCTCAAACTCGTGCCTCTTCGACGGAGAGAAGATTATCGACAACACCCCCTCACTCGGATATATACTCGGCGATGAGGGTAGCGGAGCACACCTCGGCCGTCAGCTTGTGAGCGACTGCATAAAGAAACAGTTGTCGGCACCTATGTGCGAGAAGTTTTTGAAAAAATACAAGCTCTCTGTGGCCGAGATTCTGGAGCGCGTCTATCGCGAACCCCTGCCCAACAGATTCCTTGCGAGCTTCGCACCCTTCCTGCACGAGAACCGCAAGAACGCCGAGATACACAACCTCCTGAAGCACTGTTTCACACAGTTCTTTCAGCGCAACACAATGGTCTACCGCCGCTCGTGGCTGCCCATACACATCATAGGCGGCATAGGCGTGAACTTTGCGCAGGAGATAAAGGAGACAGCCGAGAGCCTCGGCCTCTCGGTGGGCAATATCGTAGACAGCCCTATGAGCGGACTAATTGAATATCATAAAAACTAAAATAAAAACAATATGAAAAAAACTTTTATCACTATGACAGCCGCGCTTATGGCAGCGGCAGCCGTCTCTTGCGGCACAAGCGAGAACGACGTAAAGACATCGCTCATAACCAAGGGCAGCCTCAACAAAATGGACAGCCTCTCTTACGTTATGGGTATCACATTGTCGCATCAGCAGAACGGCGGCATTGTAAAGGAGCTTGAGCTCGACACAAAGACAATCAACGAGGCGATGGAGAAAGCCGCCTTCGGCGAGAATGTAATCGTGGGCAAAGACACCGTGAACGAGGCAAATATGCGCCGTTTGTACAACAAAGTATTCGGCCGTCAGCGTCAGGCACAGATTCAGGCAGCCAAGAGCGACAGCACAGGTAACACAAAGCTCTACGAGAGCGAGGAGTTGCGCCAGCTCACATCGGCTTTTGTAGGTGCCGACTGCGGCTTGGGGCTCAACCGTTTCAACCTCCCCCTGCAGATGGCGTGGATAAAGAAAGGCCTCGAGGACTGCAGCAAAGGCAAAACCACAATGACCATCGACGACTGCAACAGCTACATTCAGAATTATATAATGGTAAAGGTACCTGCACAGAACGCCGAGGCATCGGCAAAGTGGCTTGCCAAGGTAGAGAAAGAGAAAGGCGTGAAGAAAACAGCGAGCGGTCTCCTCTACAAGATAGACCAGCAGGGCGATATGAACGAGAAGCCCAACTCTGTTGAGGACGTAGTGAAAGTACACTACAAAGGCACCACACGCACAGGCAAAGAGTTCGACAGCAGCTACAAACGCAACTCACCCATCGACTTCCCCTTAAATGGTGTTATCAAAGGATGGGGCGAGGGACTTCAGCTCGTGGGCAAAGGTGGAAAAATCACCTTATGGATACCCGCAGAGCTTGCCTACGGCTCAAGAGGTGCAGGAGCAGACATCGGCCCCAACGAGGCTCTTCGCTTCGATGTAGAGTTGCTCGATGTAACACACAAAGAGTAATAACAGACTGCTACATAGCACAAAAAAAAATAGCGATTCAATCGCTATTTTTTTTTGTGCTAAAGAATATATTTACTCACCCTCGCGTTCAATAACCAGGTCGCCCCTGCTGCTTATGGCAAGTTTCTCATATCGCTCCACAAGGCGGGGCATACGCGAGAGACGCATAGAGAGGCGCACCACGCACTCGTTGTCGAACACCTGCTCCACCACCTTGGGAGACTCCTCCTTTACAATGCGCAGCACATCGTTCAAGAGCGGGTAAGGGAAGCGCAGCGTTATCTCGTCGTTTATAGTCTTTTCTATGTGCGGCACAGCCTCCAAGGCCTCGGCTGCTGCAAGCCTGTATGCCACAATGAGGCCGCTCGTGCCCAGCTTCACTCCGCCAAAGTAACGCACCACTATCACAAGCACATTTGTAAGCTCCTTGCTGTGAATCTGCCCCAGGATAGGCTTTCCCGCCGTTCCCGAAGGCTCTCCGTTATCGTTGGAACGCTCCTTGTCGCCACGCTCACCCAAACGGTAGGCATAACAGACGTGGCGGGCATCGTAATATTTCTTTTGGTAAATCTCCACCCACTCCTTGACCTCTTCGGGGGTGGTTACAGGTATGGCAAAGGCGAGGAATTTACTCCTCTTCTCGGTGTAAATTCCCTCGCCCTGCTCTTCTATTGTTTTATATATATCCTCTTCCTGCATTAGGACAACTTATGTATTACAAGCCCCGAGCGCAATTTAGGCTCAAACCAAGTGGTTTTGGGAGGCATAATATTACCTGTGTCGGCGATGTCGGTGAGTTGCTTCATAGAGACGGGATAGAGCGCAAGCGCCATCTTCATCTCACCGCTGTTCACACGGCGCTCAAGCTCGCCAAGACCGCGTATGCCGCCAACGAAATCGACACGCTTGTCGGTGCGCAGGTCTTTTATACCCAGAATCTCGTCGAGGATAAGGGTGGACGATATCGTAACGTCGAGCACGCCTATGGGGTCGCTGTCGTCATAAGTACCCTCTTTTGCTGTGAGGCTGTACCAGCAGCCGTCAAGGTAGAGGGCGAAGTTATGCAACGCCGCAGGCTTGTATATATCGCTTCCTTTGCGCTCCACAGTGAAATTCTTCTCAAGCGCAGCAAGAAACTCCTCGCTTGTGAGGCCGTTGAGGTCTTTCACCACACGATTGTAGTCTATGATTGTGAGCTGACTTGCGGGGAAGCACACTGCCATAAAGTAGTTGTACTCCTCGTCGCCACGATGCGCGGGGTTATTGTCGGCCTTCTCCTTGCCCACAAGAGCCGCAGCCGCCGAGCGGTGATGTCCGTCGGCGATGTAGAGCGCGGGCATAGCGGCAAACTCCTTTGTCACAACAGCCATATCGGCCTCGTCGTCTATAATCCACAGGCGGTGACGGAAGCCATCGAGCTGCGCAGTGAAGTCATACTCGGGCGCGGCAGCGGTGTATTTTGCCACCACAGCGTCGAGAGCCGCGTTGTCGGGATAGGCAAAGAAAACAGGCTCTATATTTGCGTTATTTACACGCACGTGACGCATTCTGTCCTCTTCCTTGTCCTTGCGGGTGAGCTCGTGCTTCTTTATCACACCGTTCAGATAGTCCTCCACACAGGCACAAACCACAAGACCATACTGTGTGCGGCCGTTCATTGTCTGCGCATAAATGTAGTACTGCTCCTTGCCGTCCTGCACAAGCCATCCCTGCTGCTGAAATTTCTCAAAGTTCTCGGCAGCCTTGGCATATACCTCGGGGGCGTGCTCGTCGGTGCCCACGGGGAAATCAATCTCGGGGCGTATTATGTGATAGAGCGACTTCTCGTTGCCCTGCGCCTCGGCGCGTGCCTCCTCGCTGTTGAGCACATCGTAGGGACGGCTCTGCACCTGCTCCACCAAATCCTTCGGCGGACGTATACCTTTGAACGGTTTTATCGTTGCCATACTCTTTTACTTATTTACTCGGAAACGCTCGCAGCCCTCCTCAAAGAAAGCTACAATCTGCTTTGCCGCAGCGATACCTGCGTTGATATTTGCCTCTGCGGTCTGCGCACCCATCTTCTTGGGTGTAGAGAAGAAGCGTCCCTCGAATTTAGAGAACTCCTCGATAGCGGCGGGAGCGATGTCTGTAACATATTTCACGTCGGTGCGCTCGGCCATAAGTTCAATGAGCTCGGTCTCGTTGATAACCTCTTTGCGGGCGGTATTCACGAGAAGCGCGCCCTTGGGCATAGAGCCCACGAGGGCCTTGCCGATAGAGTTTTTTGTCTCGGGTGTTGCGGGGATGTGCAAAGATACCACGTCGCACATCTTGTATAGCTCCTCTGCCGAATCGACACGCTTTACACCGTCGGCATCCACAATCTCCTGGGGTGTGAAGATATCGTAGATATAGATATCCATACCGAAGCCCTTGGCTATGCGGCCCACGTTACGACCTACGTTACCATAGGCGTGAATACCGAGTTTCTTGCCTTTCAACTCCATACCCGATGTACCGTTGAACATATTACGGTAGGCATATACCATCATACCGAAGGCAAGCTCGGCCACAGCGTTTGAGTTCTGTCCGGGAGTGTTCATAACACATATACCGCGCTCTGTGGCAGCCTCAAGGTTCACATTGTCGAATCCGGCACCTGCGCGCACTACAATCTTGCAGTTCTTTGCAGCGTCCATAACCTCGGCGTCCACAATGTCGCTGCGTATGATGATACCATCGGCATCGGCTACGGCGGCCAAGAGGTCGGCTTTGCTTGTATATTTCTCCAAGAGAGCGAGTTCATAACCCGCTGCTTCGGCAACTTCGCGTATGCCATTCACTGCAACCGCCGCAAAGGGCTTCTCTGTTGCAACCAATATTTTTTTCATAATATTTTTATTATTTGGTACGTTCAAACTCCTTCATACACTCCACGAGGCGCTGCACACCCTCCAAGGGCATAGCGTTGTAGCACGATGCGCGGAAACCACCGATAGAACGGTGTCCCTTGATGTTGCAGATACCGTTTGCTGTGGCAAATTGCATAAAGTCGGCCTCGAGCTCTTTGTACTCATCGGCCATAATAAAGTCGATATTCATAATTGAGCGGTCCTCAACGGCAGCTGTGCCCTTGAAGAGACGGTTACGGTCTACCTCATCGTAGAGAAGCTGCGCACGCTCCTCGGCACGACGCTGCATCTCCTTGACACCACCCTGTGCCTTTATCCAACGCAGGTTCTCGAGTGCCACATAGATGGGGAACACGGGAGGAGTGTTATACATTGAACCACCGTCGATGTGTGTCTGGTAGTTGAGCATTGTGGGGATTTTGCGATCAACCTGACCGAGAGCATCCTCCTTCACAATTGCAAAGGCCACACCCGCGGGAGCGAGGTTCTTCTGCGCACCGCCGTAGATACAGTTATATTTGCTCACATCGATGGGACGAGAGAAAATATCCGATGACATATCGGCGATGAGGGGCACGGGAGAGTCTATATCGTGACGAATCTCTGTTCCGTAGATTGTATTATTTGTTGTAATGTGGAAATAGTCGGCGTCGGCAGGGATAACGTAATCCTTGGGAATGTAGCTGTAGAGCTTGTCCTTTGACGAAGCTACCTCAACGGCCTCACCCACGAGCTGCGCCTCCTTGAGGGCCTTCAACGACCAGGTTCCGGTGTTCAGATAGGCAGCCTTTTTCTTGAGGAAGTTGAAGGGCACCATACAGAACTGCATACTTGCACCACCTCCAAGGAAGAGCACTGTGTATCCGTCGGGAATATCGAGAAGCTCTTTGAAGAGAGCACGCGCCTCGTCGAGCACGGCGACAAAATCCTTTGAGCGGTGACTTATCTCCAATATAGAAAGGCCGATGCCATTAAAATCAAGAACCGATTTTGCAGCAGCGTCAAACACCTCCTGGGGCATAATTGACGGGCCTGCGTTAAAGTTAATCTTTTTCATAATTCAAATAATATCTATTTTTTGTTTTAATTTCTTCAATATATATAAAAAACGAATAGACTGCGTGCAACCGTTGCAATATTGCGCGGCACGCAGACTCTATTATAACCCTTCAAAACCCAACCCTGTTCCGAAGCGCTTGCAAATATACCTAATTATTTTTAGAGGAATAATTTGGCGCACTCTTTTTTTAGTTTTTTTGAAAAAAAGTTATCAACAGCCCGAAAAACACCCATTTACTGCATTTTTATACACAAAATAACAGCCGAGAGCAACACTCCCGGCTGTCAAAAGGAAGTAAAACCCTTTTACATCTGTCCTGTTCCACCACAAGAGGTGCATTTACCCTTCTTGCTTTGGGACGAGCCACCCCTTAACAGTGCCGACAAGAAAGCCGCGAACAAAGGCGCTACTTTTGTAGACAAAACAATCCTTCTCTTATGGAAATTAATTAAAAAGTGAGTCACTTACCCCCTCACCGGTTCAATAATTGTTTTAAGGCCTTTTATCTTCTCACCTGCCACCTGCTTGAGCACGGCACGCATTTTATTCATCTTCACCGCCACGTAGGAGTATCGGTCAAACACCACGATAGAGCCCACCTCGTCGGGTTTCAAGCCACCCTTCTTCATAAAGAAACCGGCAAGGTCGCCACGACTTATCTTGTCGCGCTTTCCTTTGCCTATGTAGAGCGCCGTCCACTGCGCTATGCAAGGCTGCTGGGGCGCGGCAGACAAAGCATACTCCTCCACCCCGTCGGGCACAAAGTCGGGCAGTTCCTTGCCCTCGTAGAGCAGCATATACACCGCACCGTCGGCCTCCCAACGGGCTGTGCGGCCGTTGCGATGTGTAAATATCTCGGCCGACAAGGCACGCTGAAAATGTACCACGTGGCGCACATTATCTATGTCGAGACCTCGCGCGGCAAGGTCGGTGCTCACCATAACATTCACGCACGAGCTTGTGAAGCGATAGAGCGCGAGCTCGCGGTCCTTCTGCTCCATAGCTCCGTGGTAAGCCGCACAACGCAGCCCGCACTTCGCAAGAAAAGAGCGCACCTCATCGACCGTCTCCCTGAAATTACAGAAGACAATGGCAGGCTCGCCCTCGAACGAGCAAAGCAAACGGAACAGACGCTGCATACGCTCCTCGTAAGGAATAGTTACTTTATAATAAGAGGTACGAGAGACGGGCTCCTCTCCCACACCGCGAAAGTCGAGACGCTGCGCGTCGTCGGCACCCGCAAACTGCGGTATCTCCTCGGCATCGGTCGCCGACAGCAGATAACGCGCCTGCACCGACGGCAGAAGCTCCGTGAGGCGTTGCATCTCCTCGCGGAAGCCCATCTCCAGACATTTGTCAAACTCGTCTATCACAAGCAACGAACAGCCGTCCACACCAAAGGTACCCCTTTCGAGGTGGTCGATGAGACGACCGGGCGTACCCACGACCACGGCAGGCGATGCACCTCCAAACATTGCAGCCTCCTGCTCCACGGGGCGGCCACCATAGAGTGCAATCATAAGCTGCTGCAATCGCATAGAGCGCCACACCTCATTCACCTGCTTGGCAAGCTCACGCGTGGGCACAACCACCACAGCCTGCACCTTGCGGCTGTCGGCACGCAGACGCTCGAGCAGCGGCAGCAGATAAGCAAGTGTCTTTCCCGAACCTGTGGGCGAGAGCAGCACCATATTACCCTTTTCGCGGCAGTGCAACAGCGAGGCGCGCTGCATCTCGTTCACCGCGTTTATATTCATATTTTTGAGAGCCGCAACCTGCTCCCTTGTAAGAATCTTGTCCACATTTTCCATAAAACTATTTTTCTCCGTTTTTTACAGCCTGCAACAAAGCACGCATCTCGTTGAGCACCGCCGCATTTTCAGCCGCCACATTTACACTCTCGCCCTCCACGCGCATATCAAACAGCTGCGCTTCCTGCGAGTACCCCGTCTCTATGCGGGGCCCCCACGGCACCATAGAAGGGCCGCCTTTCGGCTCAATATATTTCCACTCGCGCGTTCTTACCGACAGCGTGTGGTTCGACGCCTGCGTCACCACATACTCACGCCCGCCGTCACTCTTTCCGAGCCACGAAGCAAGGTAATTACCGCCGTCGGGAGCCGCCGTCGATGGAAGTTCCACCCCCAAGAGCGCCGCCATCACAGGCATAAAATCGACCTGCGAAATGAGCGCGTCGCAGCTGCTGCCACGCTCCACGAGCAAGGAGTGCGACACAATGAAAGGCACCCTTGCGCCTCCCTCGAAAGCGCTGTATTTACCACCGCGCAGGCCACCCGTGGGAGAGTGCCCGCCAAGCAGTTCCTCGGCCTTGTCGTCATATCCGTCGTCGGCCACGGGGCCGTTGTCACTTGTCAAAATCACAAGGGTATTTTCGAGCAGCCCGCACTCACGCAAGGCACCCATAAGCTGCCCCACCGACCAGTCGAACTGTGCTATAGCATCGCCGCGCAACCCCATTTCACTCACCCCTCTGAAACGCTCGTGAGGGAAACGTGGCACGTGAATATCGTTTGCCGCAAAATATATAAAAAAGTTCTCATCCCTGTGCTCGCGTATAAAGCTCACGGCACGGGCAGTTATTGAGTCGGCAATATTCTCGTCCTTCCACAGCGCCGAGCCTCCACCTTTCATATAACCAATACGACCTATTCCATTGATTATAGACATATTATGCCCGTGACTCGACTTTAAATTATAGAGCAGTTCGGGGTTTTCTTTACCCGTGGGCTCACCCTCAAAATTGGCCACATAACTCACCTCAATGGGTGCAGAGGCGTCGTGCCCCGCCACCCTGCCGTTCTCAATGAAGACACAGGGTACTCTGTCGCCCGTGGCAGCCATAATATAGTGCTCGTCAAAACCTATATCGGCAGGCGAGGGCGAGATAAACCCGTTCCAGTCCTGCCCGCCTGTCACATCGCCCAATCCCAAGTGCCACTTTCCGAAGGCCGCAGTGCGGTACCCCGCCTCCTTGAAGACATCGGCAACCGTCATTTTTCCGGGTGGTATAATCATCGCCGCATTACCCGCGGCCACATCGGTGCCTTTACGCCTCCAGGCATACTCTCCGGTGAGCAAAGAATAGCGCGAAGGCGTGCTCGTCGAAGCTACACTATACACATTCGCACACATCGCACCACTATCACGTAAACTATTAATATTTGGCGTATTAACACCCTGCGCACCATAACATTCCACATCGCCATACCCAAGGTCATCGGCATATATGAGCAAAACATTGGGACGAGCCACCGAAACATCGTCGGCAACGAGCTGAAGCGACGACAAAAGAGCTGCGGAACAGAGTGAAATTTTAGAAAAATCCATAATAAAAATTCTATATGCGACGACGTTTGTTAAAAACTATGCGAATATAAATAATTTTCCTTTAAATACAGCACAATTGTCAAAAACAGCGACAGGCGACGCACTTATTCTGCCAAAATGTCGCATTAATTCACACAAAAGCGGTAACTTTGCCACAAAATGCGCCAGAAATACATTTGGCAAGATTTTTGTTACATATATCATAAAAAAACAACGCAAAAAAATATGAAAGAGGAAAAGATGGATAAAGAATTTGTCGAGGAGAACATCGACGAGACAAACACCCCCACAACCGAGGAAAACAGCACCGAGGAAAACGTGGAACTCACAGCCGAGGAGCAGCTACAAAAGAAGCTCGACGAGGCCAACGAAAAAATAGCCACATTAGAGGATAAATATCTGCGTCAGGTAGCCGAGTTCGACAACTACCGCAAGCGCACCATCAAAGAGAAAGCCGAGCTCATAAAGAACGGCGGCGAGCGTGCAATCGAGTCTATCCTGCCCGTGCTCGACGACTTTGAGCGTGCAATACAAAATATGTCAAAAGACGAGAAAGCCGCCGAAATGCTTACAGGTGTAGAGCTCATCTACAACAAATTTATAGGCATCCTCAAGCAGAACGGCCTCGAGAAAATTGAGACCGAAGGCAAAGATTTCGACACCGATTTCCACGAGGCCATAGCCATCGTACCCGTTCCCGACGCATCGCTCAAAGGCAAAGTGCTCGACTGCGTACAGACAGGCTACACATTAAACGAAAAAGTAATACGCCACGCAAAAGTTGCAGTAGGCGAATAAGCACACAATATGGCAAAGAGAGACTACTATGAAGTGCTGGGCGTGGACAGAAGCGCGTCGGCAAACGAAATAAAAAAGGCATATCGCAAAAAAGCGATTGAGTATCACCCCGACAAGAACCCCGGCGACAAAGAGGCCGAGGAAAAGTTTAAGGAGGCTGCCGAGGCATACAGCGTACTCAGCGACGCCGACAAAAAAGCGCGTTACGACCAATATGGTTTTGAGGGCGTGAACGGAGCAGCCGGAGGCGGCGGCTTTGGTGCAGGTATGGATATGAACGATATCTTCTCAATGTTCGGCGACATCTTCGGCGGCGGTGGAGGATTCGGCGGTTTCGGAGGCTTTGGCGGCGGACGCAGCTCGGGCCCCGCACGTTTCCGCGGCAGCGACCTGCGCGTGAAGGTAAAGCTCACCCTACAGGAGATTGCCAACGGCGTAACCAAGAAATTCAAGCTCAAAAAGAACATCGCTTGTCAGCACTGCGGCGGCAGCGGAGCCGAGGGCAACGCAATGGAGACCTGCCCCGAGTGCGGTGGAACAGGCCGCGTGGTGCGCACACAGCAGAGTTTCTTTGGAATGATGCGCACCGAGGTCGCTTGTACACGCTGCAACGGCACAGGTAAGATAATAAAGAACAAATGTAAGCATTGCGGCGGCGAAGGCGTCGTTATGGGCGAAGAGGTTGTGGAGATACAGATACCCGCAGGTGTAGCCGACGGAATGCAGCTGCAAAAGCGCGGTGCAGGTAACGCAGGAAAGCACAACGGTATAAACGGAGACCTTCTCATACAGATAGAAGAAGAGAAGCACCCGCAGCTTGTGCGCGACGAGAACGACCTCATATACAGCCTTTTGCTCGACATACCCACAGCCACACTCGGCGGCGTTGCCGAGATACCCACCATCGACGGCAAGGCAAAGGTAACCATCGACGCAGGCACACAGCCCGGCAAGGTGCTCCGCTTGCGCGGCAAGGGACTCCCCTCGCTCAACGGCTACGGTAAGGGCGACATCGTGGTAAATATCAGCGTGTATATACCCGAGTCACTCTCAAAAGACGAAAAGAAAGCAATGGAGCGTTTCAAAGAGTCCGACAACTTCAGCCCCAGCGAGAGTATCAAAGACCAGATTTTCCGCCGATTCAGAAACTTCTTCGATTAAATAATATATGACATACGACGAAACAGTCGAATATCTTTTTAACTGCGCACCGCCCTTTCAACAAGTAGGCGGTGCTGCTTACAAAGAGGGGCTTGCCAATACCATAGCCCTCGACAACCACTTGGGCAACCCCCACCGCAAATTCCGCACCATACACGTTGCAGGCACCAACGGCAAAGGCTCCACCTCGCACACCCTTGCAGCCATACTGCAAGAGGCGGGCTACAAGGTGGGACTCTACACCTCGCCCCACCTCATCGACTTCCGCGAGCGCATAAGAATAAACGGCGTGCCCGCAAGCCGCGAATTTGTCGTCGATTTCGTCGAGAAACACAAAGCATACTTTGAGCCGTTGCAACCCTCGTTCTTTGAGCTCACCACAGCTATGGCGTTCACCTGTTTTGCGCAGCAGCAGGTAGATGTGGCAATCATCGAGGTGGGGCTCGGCGGCAGGCTCGACTGCACAAATATCATCACCCCCGACATAAGCGTCATCACAAATATAAGCCTCGACCACACGCAATTCCTCGGCGACACCGTTGAAAAAATCGCAGCAGAAAAAGCCGGAATAATAAAAGAAGGAATCCCCATTGTCATAGGCGAAGCGACCGACGCCACACGAAAAATATTTACAGAAACAGCCGCACAAAAGAACGCACCCATATTTTTTGCGCAGGACGAGCAGCCCTTTAACTCAATTACCGAAAAGGGCGACAGCATAGAATACAACAGCAAAAAGTACAGTACATTTACAGGAGAACTATGTGGCAGCTATCAGCAGAAAAACGCAGCCACCATACTCACCGCCATCGACCAATTAGTAAATAAAAAATACAAAATAGGCAGCAAAGAGATTGCGGCAGGCTTTTCAAACGTATGCCGCCTGACAGGTTTTATGGGACGCTGGCAGAAAATCTCCGACACACCGCGCACCGTGTGCGACGCAGGCCACAACATAGGCGGCATAGAATACATAACCAAGCAACTTGCAGCCGTGCAATGCGACACCCTGCGCATAGTATTTGGAATGGTGAGCGACAAAGACATAAACACCGTGCTGTCGATGATGCCCACAACCGCGAAATACTACTTCACCAACGCAAACATCAAGCGCGCTATGCCTGCCGAGGAACTGCGCGAGAAAGCGGCAAAGCACAACCTCACCGGCGAGAGCTACCCCACCGTAGCCGCAGCACTCAACGCTGCAAGAGCCGACGCAGCGCCCCGCGATTTCATATTTGTAGGCGGCAGTTGCTTCATCGTGGCCGACCTGCTTGCAGCCATCGACAAAGGAGAGGCATAGCCACAAAAAACAACAGCAAAAGAAAGCGTTAAATCACAAGCCTTTACAAGCCATTGCTTACAGTATTGGCTCAATATTTTACACCCTTAAAAAGAGGGTTTGTACAAGCTCACGCCACAAGCAAAGGCCGAGCGATAACCCCACGGGTTATAAATCAAATTTGATAATAAAACAAAATCTTTACCAAATTACTTTGCGGTAAAACATATTTTTATTTTATTTGCAGTATTAATATCGCAATCATAGGCACGGACGGCAAAATCACCCGCCCTTTACCGGGAAAAGAGAATAGTCGGGCGGCCTTTGTTGCACAACCAAACATTAACCGCGAATAAAATATGAGCTGTACAAAAAACTTATCGCAATTGAACGCCGCCGACTTCAAAAAAATCGTAGACGGCAAAGAGACCGCGCTGTTCATCCTTAAAAACAAACAGGGCAGCGAAGTTGCAATAACCAACTACGGAGGCGCAATCTGCACCATTATGGTACCCGACAAGAACGGCAACTACGCCAACGTAATTCAGGGCCACGACAGTATCGACAACCTCCTCGCAAGCCCCGAGCCCTTCTTGAGCACACTTGTGGGACGCTACGGCAACCGCATCTGCAAAGGAAAGTTCACAATCGAGGGCAAGGAGTACAACCTGGCAATAAACAACGGCCCCAACCACTTGCACGGAGGCCCCACAGGTTTCCACGCCCGTGTATGGGATGCCGAGCAAACCGATGCACAGACACTCAAATTGCACTACACATCGGCTCATATGGAGGAGGGATTCCCCGGCGAGCTCGACATTAATGTAGAATATGCGTGGAGCGACGATAACGAGCTCAAAATCACATACAAAGCCACAACCGACCGCGCTACAATCGTGAACCTCACAAGCCACGGTTTCTTCTCGCTCTCGGGCATTGCAAACCCCACAGCCACAATCGACAACCTCATCTGCGAGATAAACGCCGATTTCTTTGTACCCATCGATGACACATCGGTACCCTACGGCACCATCGCACCCGTCAAAGGCACAGCGTTCGACTTCACAACACCCATAGCCGTGGGCGCACGCATCGACGCCGACGAGGAGCAGATTAAGCACGGAGCCGGTTACGACCACTGCTACGTTCTCAACAAGAAAGAGGTGGGCGAGTTGAGCTTTGCAGCCAAAGTGACAGAGCCCGTGAGCGGCCGCACAATGGAGGTTTACACCACAGAGCCCGGCGTTCAGGTATATACATCAAACTGGCACAGCGGCTTCGCAGGCTGGCAGGGTGCGACCTTCCCCAAACGCAGCGCCATCTGTTTCGAGGCACAGCACTTCCCCGATTCACCCAACCGTGCACACTTCCCCAGCACCGTGCTCAAGCCCGGCGAAGAGTATTCACAGGTTACCGTATATAAATTCGGAGTAGAGAAATAACATTATTATTAATATATTAAATTTTTAAAACCTATGAGTAATCAAAAGAAACAATGGGGAGCCATCATCGTGATGATTGCGCTCTTCGCAATGATTGCCTTCGTGACAAACTTGTGTACACCTATGGCAACCATCATCAAGAATCAGGGTCCTATCTCTAACGTGCTTGCACAGATCGGTAACTACGGTAACTTTGTGGCATATTTGGTTATGGGTATTCCCGCAGGTATGCTTATTTCAAAGTTCGGTTACAAGAAGACCGCCCTCATCGGTCTTGCAGTAGGTGCTGCAGGTATCCTCATCCAGTGGTTCAGCGGCCAGTTGGACGTTGAGCAGAACCTCGGTCTCGTGTTCACCGTTTATTTGATTGGTGCATTCATCGCAGGTCTCTGTATGTGTATCCTCAACTGCGTTGTAAACCCTATGCTTAACCTCCTCGGCGGTGGCGGTAACAGCGGTAACCAGCTCATTCAGATAGGTGGTGTGTTCAACTCATCTGCAGCTGTAGCTTGCTACATCCTTATGGGTGCCCTCATCTCTGACGCTACAAAAGCTAAAATTGCCGACGCTACACCCGCTCTTATGATTGCCCTCGCAATCTTCGTTATCGCATTCGTGGTTATCCTCTTTACAAAAATCGACGAGCCCGAGCAGGCTCCCGTTGAGTTGAGCGCTATCAAGGGTGCTATGAGCTATCGTCACTTTGCACTCGGTGCATTGGCTATCTTCCTTTATATGGGTATCGAGGTTGGTGTTCCCAACTTTGTACAGCAGTACCTCATCGCCGACGGTATCCCCGCAGGTACAGTAGGTATGCTCGTTGCCGTTTACTGGTTTATGATGCTCATCGGCCGTTTCGTTGGTGCAAGTATCGGTAGCAAGGTTTCAAGCCGCGCTATGATTACAACCGTATCTATCGCAACACTCGCTCTCGTATTGTTCGGTATGTACGCTCCCACCGACATCATCGTAGCATTCCCCGGTGTAGATTGGGGCCAGCTCACACTCATCTGGCAGAACATCCCCGTAGGTATCTTCGCATTCCTTTTGGTAGGTCTCTGCACATCAGTTATGTGGGGTGCTATCTTCAATATGGCTGTTGAGGGCTTGGGTAAGTACACCGCTATTGCATCGGGTATCTTTATGACAATGGTATTTGGTTGCGCTGTAATGATGGCCATCCAGGCAGCCGTTGCCGACGCTACAAACTACATCACCAGCTTCTGGGTAGTCGTATTCTGCGCCGCTTACCTGTTGTTCTACGCACTTGTAGGCTCTAAACCTTCAAAGAAATAATTAAGCAATTCACTTTTAGTAACTAACTATAAATACATTACAACTATGGATATAGAATTTGTAAGAAGTCGCTTCATCAAGCATTTCGACGGTACAACAGGTAGCATCTACGCTTCTCCCGGTCGCATCAACCTCATCGGCGAGCACACCGACTATAACAACGGTTTTGTATTCCCCGGTGCTGTAAACAAAGGTATTATGGCCGAGATTAAACCCAACGGCACAGACAAGGTTTGCGCTTACTCTATCGACGAGAAAGACTATGTAGAGTTTGGTCTCAAAGAGGAGGACGCACCCCGCGCTTCTTGGGCAAAATACATCTTCGGTGTATGCCGCGAGATGATTAAACGTGGCGTAGACGTTAAGGGTTTCAATACAGCTTTTGCAGGTGATGTACCCCTCGGCGCAGGTATGTCTTCATCGGCAGCTTTGGAGAGCACATTTGCTTACGCTATGAACGACCTCTTCGGCGATAACAAAATCGACAAGTTCGAGCTTGCAAAGGTAGGTCAGGCTACAGAGCACAACTATGTAGGTGTGAACTGCGGTATTATGGACCAGTTTGCCAGCGTATTCGGCAAGGCCGGCAGCCTCATCCGTCTCGACTGCCGCAACCTCGAGTATCAGTACTTCCCCTTCAAGCCCACAGGCTACAAACTCGTTCTTTTGAACACTTGCGTTAAGCACGAGCTCGCAGGTTCTCCCTACAACGAGCGTCGCTTGAGCTGCGAGCACGTAGCAGAGGTTATCAAGAGCAAGCACCCCGAAATCGAGTCTTTGCGCGATGCAAACTTCGAGATGCTCGAGGAGGTTAAGGCAGAGCTCAAGCCCGAGGATTACAACCGTGCAAAATATGTTATCGGCGAGGTAGAGCGCGTACTCGATGTATGTAACGCATTGGAGGCCGGCGACTACGAGACAGTTGGTAAGAAGATGTACGAGACACACTTCGGTTTGAGCAAGGATTACGAGGTAAGCTGCGAGGAGCTCGACTTCTTGGTAGACGTAGCTATCGACTGCGGCGTAACAGGTTCTCGTATGATGGGCGGCGGCTTCGGCGGTTGCACAATCAACCTTGTAAAAGAGGAGTTGTACGATATCTTCATCGAGAAAGCTAACGAGCGTTACAACGAGAAATATGGTAAATCTCCCAAAGTTTACGATGTTGTCATCGGTGACGGTTCACGCAAAATCTGCTAATAAAAATTTAGCATACAACGGCAACGGCGCTCAAAAGAGCGCCGTTGTTTTTTTTAAGAGATAAGCAACGCTGGGCAAGCCGTGCCCCACGCACAAGCAAAAGCCCGAGACGCTCAAAGGCACCTCGGGCATATTATATGCAATATAAGAGCAGCCTACTGCACCACCCCTTTCATACTCAACGCTATGCGACGGCGTTTGAGGTCTACCTCCACCACGCGCACCATCACCTGCTGCCCCAGACGCACCACATCGGCAGGCGAGGAGACAAAGCGGTCGGCAAGCTGGGATATGTGCACAAGGCCGTCTTGATGCACACCCACATTCACAAACGCGCCAAAGGCCGTTATATTTGTCACCAGCCCCGGGAGAACCATCCCCTCGCGCAAATCCTCAATCTCGCGCACATTGGCATCGAACGCAAAAGCCTTTGCCTGCTCACGCGGGTCGAGACCGCGTTTGTTCAGCGCATCCATAATATCGGTGAGCGTGGGCATACCCACAGACTCCGACACATAATTCTTGAGCACGACGCGACGACGCAGCTCGCCGTCGGTGATAAAATCCTCGAGACTCACACCCAAATCGGCCGCCATACGCTCCACGATTCCGTACGATTCGGGGTGCACCGCCGTGTTATCGAGCAGCACCTTGCCGCCCACCACACGCAAAAAACCAGCCGCCTGCTCAAAAGCCTTTGCTCCCAGGCGCGGCACCTTCAAAAGAGCCTTGCGCGACGGAAAATCACCGTTCGCAGCCCTGTACTTTACAATATTTTCGGCAAGGGCAGCGCCAAGCCCCGATATATGCGTGAGAATCTGCTTCGTGGCAGTGTTCAGGTTCACACCCACTTTATTCACACAGCTCTCCACTACCACATTCAGCCTGTCGCGCAGTTTATTCTGGTCCACACTATGCTGATACTGTCCCACACCTATCGAGCGGGGCTCAATCTTCACAAGCTCCGACAGAGGGTCGATGAGACGACGACCTATGGAGACAGCTCCGCGCACCGTCACATCCTCGTCGGGGAACTCCTCGCGTGCCACCGCCGAAGCCGAATAGACCGATGCACCATCCTCATTCACCACAAAAATATCGGGTGCGAGAGCAAGCGAACGCACAAAAGCCTCGGTCTCACGCCCCGCCGTACCGTTACCTATCGCAAAAGCCTCTATCACATATTTGCTCACCAGCGAAGAGATGGTTTGCGCAGCTCCTTCACGGTCATTCTGCGGCGGATGCGGATATATAACCGTGTGATACAGCAAATTACCCTGCTTGTCGAGCGCTACCACCTTGCACCCCGTGCGGAAGCCCGGGTCTATCGCAAGCACCGCCTTCTGCCCCAAGGGCGACGATAGCAGCAGTTGTCTCAAATTCTCGGCAAACACAGCTATGGCCTCATCGTCGGCTTTCTGCTTTGCCACAGCCATCGTCTCATTCTCCATCGATGGGGCAAGCAGACGCTTAAAACCGTCGGCCACCGCCGCCTCCATAATATCCTTCACAGGAGAGCCACGTTTCACGAAACGGCGACACAACAGCTCGTGTGCCTCGTCGTTGTCTACAGCAATACCCACGCGCAAGAAACCCTCCTCCTCGCCTCGCATCATCGCAAGCAACCTGTGCGACGAAACACGCGCCACAGGCTCCTGCCACTCATAGTAATCGGAGTACTTAATTCCGTCGGGCTCTTTGCCCTTTACCACGCGCGAAACCACCTCGCCCCTGCGTGCAAAGAGACGACGCATAGCATTTCGTGCATTCTCGTCCTCCGACACACGCTCGGCAATTATATCAGACGCACCGGCTATGGCGTCCTCCACTGTGGGCACATCGGCATTTACAAACATACGCGCACGCCCCTTTACATCGGCCGTCTGCTGCAACCAGATTACATCGGCAAGCGGCTCAAGCCCCCTCTCACGAGCCACCGTGGCGCGCGTGCGTCGCTTGGGCTTATAGGGAAGATATATATCCTCGAGCTCCACCGCGTCGAAACAAGCGTCGATGCGTTTTTTCAGCTCGGACGTCATCTTCCCCAGCTCCTCAATCGTTGCCACAACCGTAGCCTTGCGCTGCAAAAGAGCAGTGAGCTTTGCGTACAATTCCTTTATATTACCAATTGCCACCTCGTCCATAGACCCCGTGGCCTCCTTGCGGTAACGCGCCACAAAAGGCACCGTGGCACCGCCTTCCAACAAATTCACCACATTGCGCACCCTGTCGGGCGCCGCTCCCACCTCTTTAGCTATAATATCTATTATCATAATTGCATAAATTGAAAAGCGAAGATAACACAAATGCCAAAAAAGCAAAAAAACATAATGCAAAAACTATTTAAAACCACACAATCTGCGCGATAAAACACAAATATTAAAAAATCATTGCTCAAATATGCGCAAGATTCAAACAAAATGTAGTAAATTTGCCGTTAATTATAAACTAACACGTGCAAACGTGTGCCCCAAGAGCAGCGTAGCACATAAAACAAACATCATCAAATAACAATATATAAGGTATGAACAGCAAGCAATTGATGAACAAAGCAGCGGACAATATCCGCATTTTGTCTGCAGCTATGGTAGAGAAGGCAAAATCGGGACACCCCGGAGGAGCTATGGGTGGCGCCGACTTTATTAATGTCCTCTATTCGGAGTTTATGGTTTTTGACCCCGAGAACCCCCAGTGGGAGGGACGCGACCGTTTCTTCCTCGACCCCGGTCATATGTCACCTATGCTCTACTCTGTTCTTGCCCTCTGCGACAAATTCACTATGAACGAGCTCAAGGAGTTTCGTCAGTGGGGAAGCCCCACACCCGGCCACCCCGAAGTTAATTTCGCTCGCGGAATAGAAAACACTTCAGGCCCCCTCGGTCAGGGACACACCTATGCTGTGGGAGCTGCCATCGCAGCCAAATTCCTTGAGGCGCGTTTGGGTAAGGAGGTTATGCGTCAGACAATTTACGCCTACATTTCAGACGGTGGCGTGCAGGAGGAGATTTCACAGGGCGCAGGCCGTATGGCAGGTTACCTGAAGCTCAACAACCTCATTATGTTCTACGACGCCAACCAGATACAGCTCTCAACCCGTTGCGACGAGGTTATGTGGGAAGACACAGCCAAGAAATACGAGGCTTGGGGTTGGAAGGTTATCACCATCGACGGTAACGACAGCGACGCCATACGCGCAGCGCTCACCGAGGCAAAAGCCGAGCAGGAGCGCCCCACCCTCATCATTGGTAACACCGTAATGGGTAAAGGCTGCCGCAAGGCCGACGGTTCGAGCTACGAGTTCGATTGCGCCACACACGGTGCACCCCTCGGCGGCGACGCATACGTAAATACAATAAAGAACCTTGGCGGAGACATTGAGAATCCCTTCACATTCTTCCCCGAAGTAAAAGAGATGTACAACAACCGTCTCAACGAGTTGCGCGGTATCGTGGCAGGGCTCAAACAGCAGAAAGCCGAGTGGGCAGCCGCAAACCCCGACAAAGCCGTTAAAATGGCAGAGTGGTTTGCAGGAGTACACCCCGCTATCGACTGGAGCGGCATAGAGCAGAAAGCCGACGCCCCCACTCGTAACGCATCGGCAACCATTCTTGGCATCCTCGCCGAGAAGTACGAGAATATGATTGTATCGTCGGCCGACTTGAGCAACAGCGACAAGACCGACGGTTTCCTCAAAAAGACACACGCTTTCACACCCGGTGATTTCTCGGGCGCCTTCCTGCACGCAGGAGTGTCAGAGCTCACAATGGCCTGCCTCTGCATAGGTATGGCACTGCACGGCGGTGTAATTTCCGCTTGCGGCACATTCTTTGTATTCAGCGACTATATGAAACCCGCTATCCGTATGGCAGCTCTTATGGAATTGCCCGTTAAGTTCATTTGGTCACACGACGCTTTCCGCGTAGGAGAGGACGGCCCCACCCACGAGCCCGTGGAGCAGGAGGCACAGGTGCGCCTTATGGAAAAGGTTAAGAACCACCACGGCAAGAACTCAATGCTTGTATTGCGCCCCGCCGATGTAAACGAGGCCACACAGGCTTGGAAGCTCGCTATGGAGAACGACAACACCCCCACAGGTCTCATCTTCTCTCGTCAGAATATTGTAAACCTCCCCGAGGGCACAAACTACGACGATGTGAGCAAGGGTGCATACATTATCGCAGGTTCCGACGAGGACTACGATGTTATACTTCTCGCTTCGGGTTCCGAGGTTTCTACACTTGTAGAGGGTGCGAAGCTCCTCAAAGCCGACGGCATCAAGACACGCATCGTGTCGGTACCTTCAGAGGGACTCTTCCGCACACAGCCCGAGCAGTACCAGGAGAGCATCCTGCCCCGCGGAGCAAAGATTTTCGGTCTCACAGCCGGTCTCCCCGTGAACCTGCAGAGCCTCGTAGGCTGCAACGGCAAGGTTTACGGCCTCGAGTCATTCGGCTACTCGGCACCCTTCAAGGTGCTCGACGAAAAGCTCGGCTTCACCGCACAGAACGTATATGAGCAAGTAAAAGCAATGCTATAATAATATGAATAAAATAATTGGACTCGCAAGCGACCACGCAGGCTACCCGCTCAAAGAGCAGGTGAAAGAGTGGCTCACCGCAATGGGCTACAGCTACAAGGATTACGGAACATACAGCACCGACAGCTGCAACTACCCCGAATTTGGCCACGCCCTTGCCACAGCTATAGAAAACGGCGACCACACCACAGGCATAGCCATCTGTGGCACAGGTAACGGAATAAATATGTCGGTAAACCACCACAAAGGCATACGCGGTGCATTGTGTTGGATGCCCGAGATTGCCGAGCTTGCCCGTCAGCACAACGACGCAAATATTCTTGTAATGCCCGGGCGTTTCATCAGCACCGAGGATGCAAAGATATGTGTAGAGACCTTCTTGAACACCCCGTTTGAAGGCGGTCGCCACATCGCAAGAATAGAGGCTATCCCCGTTAAGTAATATCGAAAGAAATAGCAAGAGAGTGTGTCGATAATAACCTTCGGCACACTCTCTTGAGGTATATGGAAACGCAGCACACAACTGCGCCAAAGAACGCCCCACAACAGGAGGCCCCCCTCACAAAATATGAAAGCAATCATAAGACGCTACCGCAGCTACTACTCCACAATTATCCGACTGGGCACACCCATTGTCCTGGGACAGCTCGGCAATGTAATATTAGGATTCATCGATACCATAATGGTGGGGCAATACAGCGGCAACGCCCTGTCAGCCTCGGGATTCGTAAATAATATCTTCAACCTGGGAATATTTGCGATGCTCGGCTTCAGCTACGGCGCCACCCCCATTATCGGAGCCTTCTATGGCCGCAGCGAGAACGAGAACGTGGGACACTCGTTCAGAGACAGCATTTGGGCAAACACCCTCTTCGGCGCCATTGTCATTGCAGCCTACAGCCTGCTCTACCTCAACCTGCATAACCTGAACCAGCCCGACGAGCTGCTTCCACTTATGCGCCCCTATTTCTTGACTCTGCTTGCCTCGCTACCCTTTGTGATACTCTTCAACAGTTTCAAGCAGTTCACCGACACCGTTGCCGCTACAAAGACAGCTATGTGGGTTATAGTGACGGGAAATATCACAAACATCATACTCAACTACCTGCTTATCTTTGGCAAGTGCGGCCTGCCCGAGATGGGACTCACAGGCGCAGGAACCGCCACGCTGCTCTCACGCGTGCTTATGGCAGTGCTTTTCGTGGCGTTCATTGTGAAACAGAAGAGATTCGACCGATACCACACGGGCTTCAGGGCACGCCGCAGCCGTCGCAAGGACATCACAGGACTCTTTAAGGTGGGCACCCCCCTTGCCGTGCAGATGGGTATGGAGACCGCATCGTTCTCCCTCGCCTCGCTGCTTATGGGGTGGCTGGGCGCCACCGAGCTTGCAGCCTTTCAGGTGATGTGCATCACCGGCTCGCTCTGCTTTCTTGTATATTACGGCATTGCAGCAGCCGCTTGCATACGCATAAGCCACTACCGCGGCCGCGGCGAGTGGGAAAAGGTGGGCGAGACAGCCACTGCAAGCCTTCACATCATACTGCTTGTGGCACTTGTACTTTCCACCGGCATAGCCTGCTTCAAGGAAGAACTCGGCGCCATTTTCACAGCCGACACCGCCATACAGACTATGTTTACCACCCTGCTCATTCCCCTACTTGCCTACCAGGTGAGCGACGGTATACAGGCGAACTATGCCAATGCACTGCGCGGCATCGCCGTCACAAAGCCTATGAGTGTGTATGCCTTCCTGTCATATATCCTTCTGGCGCTGCCCACAAGCTACCTTTTGGGCTTTGTGTTAGAAATGGGAGCGATAGGCGTGGCCTTCGGCCTTCCCGTAGGCCTCACCGCAGCCGCAGTGCTCTACTCACGCCGATTCCGCAAGGAGACACGCCGCAAGGAACGTATATAATACATTGAACGCGCGAGCCTTACATAAAACAAGACCACAGCTCGAAATATAGCACAAAAGATAACTTTTTACACACAGAAAGCGCACAAAATGAACAAACACCTTTCATTTGATACATTTTTTACGTTAAAATAGAGATTTGCGCATCCACTTACTGCACATTTGCACTACTTTTGTGCAACAAACAAAACAAGAGAGAATAAATAATTAGAACAATAACTTTTTAAATTTTAAATTATGATTAAAAGAGTTCTTTCTACTATCGCAGTAGCATCGTTTGCAATTGCATCATTTGCAGGCGGTCTTTTGACAAACACAAACCAGAGCGCATCTTTTGTTCGCAACCCCTCGCGTTACGCATCACTCGATGCCGACGCCATCTACTTCAACCCTGCAGGTACAGCTTTCTTCAAAGAGGGTTGGGCTTTCTCGGCCAACTGGCAGATGATTTGGCAGAACCGTGATGTAAACAACGGCGGTAAAGAGTACAAGGGTAAAGTATATGTTCCCTGTATGCCCACATTCTTCGCAGCATACAAGACAGGTGACTGGACATTCAGCGGTTTCTTCGGAATGCCTGGCGGTGGCGGTAACGCACAGTTCGAGGACGGTCTTCCTATGTTTGATATGATGGGTTCTGCACTCTCACCCACAGGTATGGCAGGTTCTTCATTCGAGTCTACACAGTACCTCTTCTCTTTGCAGCTTGGTGCAGCATACAAGATTAACGAGAACCTTTCGGCTTATGCAGGTCTCCGCACAAACTACACAAGCCTCACATACGAGGGAGAGATCAGCGCTGTACACCCCCAGATGGGCGTTGTAGGTAACATCCTCGCACTCGAGCTCACACAGAGCGGCGTAGCTTTTGCTCCCATCGTAGGCGTAGACTACAAGGTAGGTAACTTGAACGTAGGTGTGAAATATGAGTTCCGTGCCGTAAACTCTATCGAGAACGATACAAAGAAACTTATGAGCGGCGAGACAAACCTCGACGGCAACGCTATGATTGGCGCACTCGCAGGTGGCAAGCTCGCTTCTTTGCAGAACGGCGAGAAATTCCGTAACGACGCTCCCGCAAAACTTTCAGTAGGTGCTTCTTACGATATCTGCAACCGCGTTAAGGTTATGGGTTCAGGAGTTTACTACTTCGACAAGGAGGCAAAGATTGAGTCACTCCTCGGCAAGGCAAACACAATGGACGTTTTGAGCCGCAACACATACGAGCTCCTCGCCGGTGTAGAGGTTAAAGTAACAGAGAAACTTATGCTCTCTACAGGTCTTCAGTTCAGCGACTTCGGTGTGAACGAGAGATACTTGAGCGACGTTTCTTTCATCGACGACTCATTTATGGTAGGTCTTGGTGGCAAGTACAGCCTCAACGAGAACTGGGACATCAACTTCGGTGCTTGCTATGCAAACTACGCACACGGTCACAGCAACACAGGTTCACAGTACCTGCGCAAGACATACAACGCATCAGTTGGTGTAGACTTCCGCTTCTAATACAGAATTTCAATAAGTTAAAATTCGATACACGGTCAGCTCTTCCTTTGGGAGAGCTGACTTTTTTATACAGATACAGGAAACAGGGCGCATCGATAAAATTGATTCTTTAAAATTCATTTATTTTATCTAATATTTGTTCAATGAAATTAATTGACTACATTTGTACCTTAAGAACAAAATATTAATTATATAGTTATGAAAATCAATTTATTTAACAAACAGACAGCAGCTGCAGTGCTTTTGCTAGGCTTTGCGGCATCTTGTACCGTAGAGGACACTCTCGATGTATCAAAGGAGATAGACGCTACGGTTGCCATAGGAAACGGCATTTCGTTCCCTCTCGGCAGCACCGATAAAATTATGCTTACAGAGATGATTAAGACCGGTGACGTTCTCAAGGCAGACGAGGACGGAACATTCCGCATCGTAAAGGAAGGTGAAATCAAAGCTACAAGCATTAAAGTAGATGAGGTAGACGTAGAGATTGCGCCCTTGAGCCGCAGTGAGAAGTTCGACCTCTCAATTATCGCAAAAACAAAAGAGCAGCTCGAAGATTTGCAGAAAGAGGCCGAGAACGCAAAAGAGACAGCAGAAGAGACAGCCTTGAACGCAAAACAGGAAGCAGAGGCAACTGCCCTCGCCGAGAAAGAGAAGGCATACGACGAAATTGACAAGAACATCCCCTCTTCAATACTCCCCGAGGAGAACGCCACAGCCAAAGCCGAGGCCGACAAAGTATACAACGAGGTTATTGCCGAGATTCAGAGCGCATACGATGAGCTCGTCAATACAATCAACGACGAGTTCGAAAAACTCTACGAAGAGTATGACAAGATGATGAAGGGTGAAATAGATCCGGGAGAAATCAGCCACACACTCGAGAACATCAACGTAGATTATAACTTCGATGCCGAAGTACCCGAGGGTGTTGATTTCATTCAGAAAGTACTCTTCGACAAACCCACAGAGCTCAAAATCGATATCGCAATTCAGGTAGAGGGCGACGACGAGAACTTCAGCAGCCTCATTGACACACTCTATATGAACGGTGTGAACGAGGACGAGAAATTCTACATCGAGGTGCCTCGCTTCATTGTCTTCAAGGAGTCAGAGGAGTTTATGGCAGGTACACACTTCGAGACCATAGGCGACGCTACACGCCTCTACATTGAGGGAGGTGCTGCAAAAAGAATCAACAGCACCGATCCCAGCAAGCACCTTATCAAGACATTCTACATCGACGGTTTCGACTTCAGCTACAAAGAAGAGAAAGGAATCTACCCCGAGAACGGCAAAATCAACATCGATGAGGAGCTCAAAGTAGAGGGTAACATCGGTGCCAACAGAATTAAGATCAGCTTGGGTGATATGCTCACAATCAACAACGTAAAGCTCGACGCAAACATCTCAATCGGCGAGAAGAACGACGAAGGCAAGTACGGTTTCACCCTCAAGCAAGTATGGGGTAAGTTCAACCCCGACATCGACCCCATCGAGGTAGACGCCATCAACCTCGAGCTTGGCGACGATATGGACTTCATCTACGACAACGGTATCGAATTCAAGTTCTCTAACCCCGAGCTCGTTCTCACCATTAACAGCGAGGTGCCCATCAACGCAACAGCCGACCTTGCAATGCACAGCTACGACAGAAACGGCGAAATCACAAACAAGGGCGCAGTAACCCTTCCCCTTGAGATTGGCGAGGGCGAGAACCCCATCGTAATTAACAACAGCAAGTTCAGCGACGAGAAAAACCTCACCTACCTGCTCGGCCGCGTACCCGACAAAATCAAAATCGAGGATATCAAGCCCAGCATCAGCACCGAGAAGGTACAGCACCTCGAACTTGGCAACGATATGGCAATCAGCGGTCGCTATTCAGTGAACCTCGCAATGGAATTCGACAAAATCAAGCTCGAGTATTCCGAGGAGTTCGAGGATGTCCTTGGCGAGAATCCCGAGGATATTACCGACTATGTGAGCAACATCGATAAGGTAGTATTCGAGTTTGACGTGCTCAACACAATACCCGCCGATTTCCAGCTCGCAGTTGAGGCAAAAGACAAGAACGGCAGAACACTCCCCAACATCGAGGCTATATTCACCAACGAGAACGGCGAAGACGCAGTTATCAAGGCAGGTAAAGGCTACAGCAGCGAAGCCACAGAGTCAAAGGTAATCGTTACCTTGAGCGCAAAGAACGGCGAGCTCGAGCTCTTGAAAGACCTCAAGATGACCTTCAAAGGAAACGGCGACAAAGAGACAAACGGAGGAAACACTATCATTCTCAACGAGAACGACTTCATCAAGTTGCAGAATATGTCAATATCAATTGAGGAGCCCATCATCATTGATATGAACTAATCCCACATTGATAGACAGAAAAAACATTATTCAGTAAAAAAAAGAAGATTATGAAAAGAATAATATCAAGCATAAAAAGAGTGCTCCTCACAGCGTCACTGGTTGCTCTTGCAACAGGTGCATCGGCCCAGGCACTCCGAACAGGTTATTTTATGGACGGCGGCTTGTACAGCTATCGTTTGAACCCCGCCATACAGCCTACACGCGGACACTTTGCCCTCCCCATTCTCGGAGGTTTTGAATTGAGCACAGCCGGTAATATAGGCCTTGGCAATTTCCTCTATGAGAGCCCCACAAACCCCAACGAGCTTGTAACCTTTATGCACAAGTCGGTCGATACCAATGAGTTCCTCGGCAAACTCAATGAAAAGAACATTATGCAGATGAACCTCGACATCACAGTGTTCTCTGTAGCATTCACAGGCTTTGGAGGCTTCAACACCATCGACCTCACAACGCGTTCAGACATAGGTATGAACATCCCTTACGGAATGTTTGCTTTTATGAAGGAGATGAGCAATAAGAACTACTCGTTCAGCGACCTCACAATGCAGACACGCGAATACCTCGACCTCTCTATTGGACACTCACACGAGGTAATCAACGGCCTCACCGTAGGTGGTCGCCTGAAGTTCCTCTTCGGTATCGGCTACGCCAACGTGGCATTTGACAAGATGGACATCAACCTCTCAAAGAACAGCTGGCAGATTGCAGCGAAGGGAGAGGCAAACATCGCTCTCGGCGGCGTTTTCACCCACTCTGACGAGCTCACAAACAGCGGCAAGACCGTTATCGACGGCTACGAGGATATCAAAGCCGGCTTGCAGGGCTTCGGTGTAGGTGCCGACCTCGGTGTATCATACGACTTCTACCACCTCCCCGTGCTGAAAGGCCTCAAGGTATCGGCTTCACTCACCGACCTCGGCTACATCAGCTGGAGCAAGACAGCTCGCGCAGCCATTGCACCCGAGGACACATACAACTTCGACGGATTTACACAGGCAGGCATCCACAGCAACTCGGGTAACACCATCGACGACCAGTGGGAAGACGTCTGCGACGACCTCGAGGACTTCTTCGCACTTGAGGACAAAGGCGAGAGCGCAGAAAAGACAGGCATCGGAGCAAAGCTTAACCTCGCTGCAGAGTACGAGATGCCCTTCTACAACAAGTTGAGCGCAGGTGTCCTTTACACACATTGTTTCGACGATATCTTCTCGTACAACAAAACAACAGTCATCATCAACGTATCACCCAGCAAAGTATTCGACTTTGCCGTGAGCGGCACAAAATCGGACTACGGCACCAACTTCGGCGCTATGCTTAACCTCCACTGCTCGGGTATGAGCCTTTTCCTCGGTACAGACTGCATTATGAGCAAAGTAAACAAGCAGTTCATCCCCCTCGAGGATATGAACGCCAACGTAATGTTTGGTATCAATATCGGTCTCAAACACAAGAGCAAGCAGAAATAACACACGATAATATTTACCACCTATATAGCCCGAGAATTCTCGGGCTATATTTTTTTTTTGCAGAAACAGACTACACCACAACCCCACTCTACAAGCCACACAAAGCCGTCACAAGCACAAAAGCACAACCTGCCAAGCACAACACATCAAAATAAGAAAGAGGCTTAAAACAGACCACGCAACGCATATCAACTCAATAAAGCGAGAGCTGTAGCTCACGGGAATATAGCGACAGGATTCGAACCTGCTACCACCTGATCACAAACAAAAAGATAACGAGCGATAACGGGAAGCGCATACACAATTAAACATTTAGAGCGAGGAATTTTGAGCCTCAAGAAAAAAACAACGACAACCAAATACTTGGTTGTCGTAAAAAAAGTCGGGGCGACAGGATTCGAACCTGCGACCACCTGGTCCCAAACCAGGTGCGCTACCGGACTGCGCTACACCCCGTAGCCATTTATTTTATAATCTCGAGCTGCTTGAATATGGGAACCATAACATCAAGCGCGCGGTCTATTTGCTCTTTTGTATGCGTTGCCATCAGCGAGAAACGTATCAGCGTATCTTGCGGAGAGCAAGCGGGCGGAACCACAGGATTCACAAAAACACCCGCATCCCACAGCATCTTTGTAACCATAAAGGTTTTGTCAGTATCGCGTATATAGAGCGGTATGATAGGTGTCGAAGTATTTCCTATCTCAAAGCCCAAATCGCGGAAATTCTGCAAGGTATAATTTGTAATCTTCCACAGGTTTTCCATTCTCTCGGGTTCCTCCTGGATAATATGAAGCGCCTCAAGAGCTGCAGCAGTTGCAGCGGGTGTGTTACTTGCACTAAATATATAAGAACGCGAGTTATGTCGTATGTAGTTTATCACCTCCTTATCGGCAGCGATGAAACCACCTATGGTCGCAAGCGACTTGCTGAACGTACCCATAATAAGGTCTACATCGTCGGTAAGACCGAAATGGTTGCAAGTACCTCTACCTTGGTTTCCGAGCACGCCAAGGCCGTGTGCCTCATCGACCATAATACTTGCATTATACTTATCCTTCAAGCGGACAATCTCGGGCAGGTTTGCAATATCTCCCTCCATACTGAAGACGCCGTCTACCACAATTAGTTTTATGGTATCAGGAGCGCAAGCCTGCAACTCCTTCTCGAGGCTCTCCATATTATTGTGGCGGAACTTGCGCACAGTGGAGAAAGAGAGACGGCGACCGTCTACTATTGAAGCGTGGTCTAGTTCATCACATATTATGGTATCGCGGCGACCAGTTATACAAGATAGCACACCCAAATTCACCTGAAAGCCTGTAGAATAGACGAGCGCCTCATCCTTTCCAACAAACTGTGCAAGCTCATTTTCGAGTTGCAGGTGAATATCCACGGTTCCATTGAGGAAACGTGAGCCCGCACATCCTGTACCATATTTGCGAGTTGCAGCGATGGCAGCCTCCTTGATACGAGGGTGGTTCGTGAGTCCCATATAGGAGTTTGAACCAAACATAAGCACCTTTTTTCCGCTCATCAACACCTCTGTATCCTGCTCACTCTCTATGCAACGAAAATAGGGATAAACGCCCATCGCCATAAAGCGTTGAGGCAAGTCATATTTTGCGTACTTCTCTTTTAATATACCCATTTTCAAAAGTGTTTGGTTATTGCGTATAGCAACCATTACGGTTTGCAAAGGTAAACAAAATTTTTAAAAGAAAGATTTCTTTAGCTACATATTTCTAAAAAAAAGACTCCCGAATTTACATTTTGCAAATTCGGGAGTCCTTTATGTTAGTGTTATTTATCGCATATCACGTGCAACCTTATTTTTTCTCTTTATTCGAAGAGATTGACTCACCGTCGGAATTGTATGTATATCCGTAGTAAGAGTATTTAGAAGAATAACGGTTTACATATCCATAGGTACGTTTACGTTTCTCCACATCGTCACCGTTCACTACAATAGATACATTCTTCAACTTACCCTCGTTTGACAAGCTGTTAAGGAAGTCGAACGAAGTCTTTTCTGTGTAATCGACACGTGCAACGTATACTACGAGGTCGGCAATGCGGCTCAAAATCAAAGAGTCTGAAACCAAGCCCACAGGAGCTGTATCTATGATAATATAGTCGAACTTCTTGCTCAAGTAGTCGATAGCCACCTCGAGGTTCGATTTAGAAAGCAACTCGGCAGGGTTAGGAGGAACGATACCGGCAGACAGCAGGTAGAGGTTGGGCATCTCCTTTGAAGGAGTGATGAACTTGTCGAGCATTGCAACATCCTTCTCGTCGGCGCACAAATAGCTTGTCAAGCCCTCTGCCTTGGGATCGATATCGAATACCTCGGCAAGACGGGGACGACGGATATCGGCACCCACCATAAGAACCTTCTTACCCAAGAGAGCTGTACTTACAGCAAAGTTTGTCGAAACGAATGTCTTACCCTCACCCGAGATAGTAGATGTAAACATAATTACAGCACCATCCTTTCTGGGCTGCACAAACTGCAAGTTTGTACGCAGAGTTCTGAAGGCCTCGGCCATAATATCATTTTTATTCTTGCGCACAACAATTGACGAAGAACGACCTGCAAGACCGTGCTTAACAGGTATACTTGCAACCATAGGAATCTCTGTGAGCTTCTCAACCTCCTCGGGAGAGCCAAGTTTTGTGCGCAAAGCCTCTTTGAGATATACAAATACCGAAGGCAAAAGGATACCAAAGAGAAGAGCCATCACATACACCACTTTAGAACGGGGTGCAATGGGCACATAAGAACACAAAGCAGGATCGATGCAACGCAAGTTATTTGCTGTAACTGCAAGTGTAAGGGCGTTCTCCTCAAATTTCTGCAGAAGCATCACATAAAGCTGTGACTTAATATCACGCTCGCGAGTAATCTCAACAAGTGAACGCTGCAAATCGGGAGACATCTCCAAACGGTCGGTATACTGCGCCTCAAATTTCTTGAGCAAGTCATACTGCGAGTTCAAAGAGCCCTCAAAAGCCTTGAAAGCATCGCGGATAACATTCTGCATCACGCGCACATTTTCTGTCTGAACCTTCAACACGGGATTCTCGGTTGTTGCAGTGAGCAACAACTGGTTACGCATTGCGACCTCTTTGTTATATTGTGTTACAAGATTTGCCAATGAGGGGTCGCTTATTATGCCCAAAGTAGAGGGAATAATCTGCATATCGTTCTTGGGGTCGTTTACAAAAGCGTTGAGATATTTTGCATTCTTCAAGTGCAACTCCATCTCCTCAACCTTCTTTTCATACTCCACTTTGTTTCTCAAAATCTGGGGAGCATCGAGTTCGGGAGACATCATCTGGTTGCTTCTCATATACTTTGCAAGGCGCTCCTCTCTCTGCGACAACTCGCTGCTGATAGAGTCGATGCGTTCCATAAGGAAGACCTCGGTATCTATAGCGACCTGACGTTTGTCCTCATTTGTAACGTCGTTAAAGCTCTTTATCACAGCGTCGATGAAATCGATACCGTTAGCAGGCACTGCATTGCTTGCGGCAACCACAGCAACCGAAGATGTTTTTGAAACGGGAGCAATCGCCAAAGAGCCTTTATATGCCAAAGCTGCCGACATCAAAGGAGCAATGCGGATATCCACATCGGAATACTCCTCAACGCCCTCGTTCAAAGAAAGAAGCACATTTCCCTTAACAGTCTTCAAAACATAAGGAAACTCTTTAATTATCTCTTTCTCCGACTCAATATCATAGCCCTCGAGCTCACTCTCATACTCATAATTTACAGAATACTCTTTCTCATTTTCTGCCACCAACTTGATATTCAAAGCCGCCTTCAACTTTGCAAGATCATCATCCTCGATGAAAGCATTTACGGGACTGGCAGTCTTGTAAACAGGAGCTGTTCTCAAAAAACCGGGTTTTGAATAAGAGATATAGAGGCCTGCATTTTTAACAGCACCGCGAACTACAGAAAGAGAGTTCATAACCTCAATCTCATTCTCGGCGTTTGAAAACTCGCTTTGATAACCGAAATCGGCAAGCAAGTCCATCTGCGATGCAAAAGAACCTCTCTGCGTATCCTGCAAAAGCACTTTTGCCGATACCTGATAAATTTTAGTAGCCTTGTAAAGGTAGAAGAATGCCACCGAAAGGCAAACTACAATAGAAACAGCGAACAATTTCCAGTTCAACAAGAAGATGCGAAGCAAAACTCCCAGATTAAACTCGTTGTTATTGTTCTCCTGCATTACATTACGTTCGTTATCCATTTCTATTTTAATTTAAAATGTTATACAAAAGTGAGGTCAAAGAAATAAGGATAGATGTTGCAGAGAACCACAAAGAAGTAGTACTTCCCACATCAGAACCTTTGGCCTTTGCTTTATTGGGTGTCACATACACCACATCGTTCTGCTGAAGATGGTAAAAAGGAGAATTCACGATATTGGCATCGTTAAGGTTAAGCTCGTGAACGATTGTTTTACCGTTTGAATCCTCTCGAATAACCTTCACATTCTCACGCATACCGTAAATTGTCATATCCTTTGCAAGTGCAAGAGCCTGGAAAATATTTATATTCTCATTGGGAACCGCATAGTTACCGGGTACCTGCACCTCGCCAAGTACCGAAATTCTAAAATCGACGAAACGCACTGTAACGATGGGAGCCTCTACAAAAGCGCCTTTGATTTTTTCGAGAATCAAATTCTCAAGCTCCACTCTTGTAAGACCGGCAACGTGCAATTTACCCAACACTGGGAACGAAATATTACCGTCTGTATCTACAAGATAATCCTGATAAGTAGGTTGTGAGTTCAAGACTCCGTTCTCAAAGAAAGGCAACGAAACTGTCAAGTTGTATGTCGCTGACGAAATAGGTTCTTTAGAAGAGACTACGATAATACTCAACAAATCGTTGGGCTGAATCTTTGCCTCGTAAACACTGTTAGCCTGCTCAATAGTAGCAAGTTCATTACTATTTTGCATATAAGGTACCTGTTTGTACGAGGTACACGCCGATGCCATAAACATCATTGTGAGCAATGCAAAGCTCGAGATTTTAAAACCAAATAGTTTCATATATTCATTTATTAGTTTGATTCAAAAGCAATTCAAGGATTCCCCAATAAGTACACAGAACCTCAAATATTTTGCAAATATATATAATTAAACGAAATTACAAAAACATTTTTTGAAAAAACATTCCACGCCACACGGGCAAGAGTATCCACAGCGGGCAAGATGCAGTAAATCATCGCGTAAGAGCTAATATCGCGCCATCGAAAGGCATAAAAAAGAGAGAAACCGTTTGAGTATTTTACACATTATATTATCTTCGCAAGTTGTAAAAACAAACTTACAAATGAAATTCAAAATCATAACAACCTTTATTGTCGCTGCGGGCATAATTGCCGCAGGAGCGGCCGCATACGGCTACCACATACTGAAAGGCAGCCAAATATCACTCTCCGAGACCGCCTACATTTACATTTACCCCGACGACAATTCCGAGAGCATAACAAAAAAGATTGAAGAGACAGCCAAGCCTCGCAATATATTGGGATTCAAGATACTTGCAAAGCACAACAACCTCGACGAGCAGAAGAGAACCGGCCGTTTCGCCATATACGACGGCGACAATATGCACGCACTATACCGCCGCATCGTGAGCAACCAGCAGACACCCGTAAAGGTGACCGTGCCTGCCACACGCACCATCGACAAGATGGTCGCCACCGTCGCAAAGCAGCTTATGCTCGACTCACTGGAGCTGTGCAAATACACCGAGAGCAAGCTCTATTTGAGCCACATAAAATACAGCCGCGAAACCCTCCCCGCACTTTTCATTCCCAATACATACGAGTTCTACTGGAACATAAGCCCCGAGAAATTTATGCTGCGTATGCTGCGCGAGCACGACCTCTTCTGGAACAGCAAGCGACGCGAGAAAGCCGCAGCCATAGGCTTGAGCATTGAAGAGGTAGCCACCCTCGCATCCATCGTAGACGAGGAGACAAACAACGACAGCGAGAAACCCATTGTGGCAGGGCTCTACATAAACCGTCTGAAAAAAGGAATGCCCCTGCAGGCCGATCCCACGGTAAAATATGCCATAGGCAACTTTGCACGCAAGCGCATACTCGAGGAAGACCTCAAGACAGATTCCCCCTACAACACCTACAAATACAAAGGACTGCCTCCCGGCCCCATACGCATACCCACGATACAGGCCATTGAGAGCGTGCTCAACTACAAGAAACACAACTACCTGTATATGTGTGCAAAAGAGGATTTCTCAGGCACACACAATTTCGCATCCACCCTTACAGCGCACAACGCCAACGCACAAAAATATCATCAAGCACTCAACAAGTTAAACATAAATAAATGAGAAAAACATTTACAATCCTGCTCGCAGTTGCGGGCCTGCTGACAACGACAGCCCAATCCCCCACAGCCGCACTTGCGCCTATGCCCAACCACATTGAAGTGTTCAACGACGGCAGCACCTTCAAGCTCAACGAGAAGAGCCGCATTATAACCCACGGCATAGCAGACGAGGAGTTCTGCATCAAAGAGTTACAGCGCACCATAGAGCAGCGCACCGGAGTGCGCCCCGCCCTTTGCGACAAAAAAGGCAATATAAACGTAGCCATAGACAACACCCTGCGGGGCGACGAGCACTACACAATAAAAATCACAAAGAAAGAGATAAATATAAAAGGCAGCACCCCCACAGCCATCCTGCGCGCCGTGCAGACACTCGACGGCGTGATGCTTGGCGACTATGTAAACAGCGCAAACAGACGCATCGCTTGCCTCACTATCGACGACGCGCCTCGATTTGACTACCGCGCCATAATGCTCGACCCCGCGCGCCATTTTCTGCCGGTGAGAGACGTAAAATTTTTCATCGACCAGATAGCCAAATACAAATACAATGTATTGCAGCTACACCTCACCGACGACCAGGGCTGGCGCATTGAGATAAAAAGCCACCCCAAGCTCACCCAAGTGGGCGCATTCCGCAACCCTAACGGCGGCAGCCAAGGCCCCGACAACGGCTTCTACACACAAGAGGAGCTTAAAGAAATCGTGAGATACGCAGCCGAGAGAGGCATAGAAATAATTCCCGAACTTGACATCCCCGGACACTCGGCAGCCATCCTTGCAGCATATCCGCATTTGGGTTGCGCCTTCCGTCAGGGTGAAAAAATCGACTTGGGCAACAGCGTAAACAGAATGCTGTGCGCCTGCAGCGACGAGGCATACACCATATACGCCGACATATTTAAAGAGGTAGCAGAAATCTTCCCCTCCGAGAGCATACACCTGGGCGGCGACGAAGCTGCCGTAAATGCTAACTGGGCGAAATGCGAGGAGTGCCTTGCACTTATGCGCAAGAGCGGCTACGACGCACCCGAACAGCTTATGAATATTTTCTTCGGCAAGATGCTTGCCCTTGTGCGCGAGAACGGCAAGAAACCCGTACTGTGGTGCGAGCTCGACAACATCTGGCCACCCGCCAACGACTACCTCTTCCCCTACCCCGCCGACGTAACCCTTGTGACGTGGCGCAACGCACTTACACCAAAGTGCATTGAACTCACCCGCAAGCACGGTCACAAACTTATTATGGCACCTGGAGAGCACGCCTACCTCGACTACCCGCAGTACAGCGGCGACCTGCCCGAGTGGAACAACTGGGGTATGCCCATCACCACCCTCGAGCAGACATACGCTCTCGACCCCGGCTACAACCTTACCCAAGAGGAGCAGGCACACATACAGGGAGTTATGGGAACGCTGTGGAGCGAAGCCATACGCGACATAAACCGCGTGACATATATGGCATTCCCACGCGCCATCGCCCTTGCCGAGGCAGGCTGGACAGAGATGCCGCAGCGCAGCTGGGAGAGCTTCAAAGAGCGCGTTCTCCACTGCATAAACGACCTTATGCGCAGCGGCGTCTCTGTGCGCGTACCGTTCGAGATAGTGCCCCGTAACCCATAAGACAACGCGCCACAGCCTTGCACGCCGCCAGGCCGTTAAAAGCAAAAAAAATGGAAGAGGTTACTCTTCCATTTTTTATATGTACATACATTTGCAGACATAAAAAAAGTTCTGCTGTACGACGAGAACGATGAAACTCCGAGAAAAAAGATTTGAGCGCCCTAATCCTTTGTAATCCACCGGCTCTCTAAAGCTACCCGAAGGTTGTGGCCCGCCATTGGATATCGAAGCTTATCTCGGTATTCTAAAATAATTGATGAGTTTCCCAGTCGCTCGTACAGCAAAACCTATTACAAATATAGTCTTATTTTTATATACAAACAATCTCTGCACACTTTTTTTTCGCATTTTAATACAATATCACATTTATTGCGACGAAACAACACTTGCCCCACGCAGAGAGGCGGCAAATCGGGCGTGGAGCAGGTACAAAAAAACAGCCCGAGAAAACTCGAGCTGTTATTTCCTATGAAAGGGTTAAATTACTTCTTAACCTTGTCCACGATAGCTTTGAAAGCTGCGGGGTTGTTCATAGCGAGGTCTGCAAGAACCTTACGGTTGATCTCGATGCCTGCCTTGTGCAATGCACCCATCAACTGTGAGTATGACATTCCCTCGAGACGAGCCGCAGCATTGATACGCTGAATCCACAATGCGCGGAACTCGCGTTTTTTGTTACGACGGTCGCGGAATGCGTATGTCAAACCCTTCTCCCAAGTATTCTTGGCTACGGTCCATACGTTCTTTCTAGCACCAAAGTAACCTCTGGTAAGACCTAAAATTTTCTTTCTTCTTGCACGTGAAGCAACGTGATTTACTGATCTTGGCATAGTTTTAATTCTTTTGAATGTTAGCGCCGCATTTAATGCAGACTTTAGAGGTTAACAACCTCTTTTGCTAATGCATTCGGTTAATAATTCTTTACTTAACGCAATGACAACAATTCCTTAACACTCTTAACATTAGCAGGATCGAGAGTTGTAAAGTGTACAAGGTTTCTCTTCTGCTTCTTTGTCTTCTTAGTCAGGATGTGACTGTGATAAGCATGCTTTCTCTTGATTTTACCCGTTCCGGTAAGAGCGAATCTTTTTTTGGCACCGGAGT
>JAZRLR010000029.1:0-138394 GCA_045646965.1 Bacteroidaceae bacterium | reverse complement strand
CTGTGTTACCCTCTTTTACAACGATACTTGTAAGGTCGTAGCAATAATAGAACGCGTCATCGCCGATGCTTGTAACGCTATTACCAATTACAACGCTTGCGAGGCTGCTGCAACCATTGAACGCTGAATATCCAATACTTGTAACGCTATTGGGAATTTCAATGCTTGTGAGGCCAGAGCAACTAAAGAACGCGTAGCTTCCTATGCTTGTAACGCTATTGGGAATTTCAATGCTTGTGAGGCGGTAGCAACCTTCGAACGCGTCATCGCCGATGCTTGTAATACCATCGGGGATAATTGTGTTTTTGCAACCAACGACAAGTGTGTTTGTAGCTGTCTCAATAACTGCATTACAATTGTTTCGGCTGTCGTAAACTGTGTTACCCTCTTTTACAACGATACTTGTGAGGCCGTAGCATTGAGAGAACGCGCTATTTCCAATGCTTGTAACGCTATTGGGAATTTCAATGCTGGTAAGGCCGTAGCATTGAGAGAACGCATTATGCTCAATACTGGTGACGCTATTTGGAATTTCAATGCTGGTAAGGCCGTTGCAACCATTGAACGCTTGCAGTCCTATACTTGTAACGCTATAGGGAATTACAACGCTTGTGAGGTCAAAGCAGTTGAACGCGTTGTTTCCTATGCTTGTAATTCCACTCTCAATTACTACACTTGTAATCTCAAGTCTGTAATCGTACCAAGGTGTATCGTTGTGGTTGTAGTCATACATATCGCCTGTGCCGCTGATGGTGAGCACACCTTCGGCAAGTTCCCAAGTTGCGTTGTCGCCACACTTGCCATAATGTATTTCCACAATGTTTGTAAACTCGCTCCAGCCCCTGGTTGCAGCGTAAGTTTCTTTGGCACCTGCGGGCACGTAGAGTGTGCAAGTATTCTTGTCTACATCATAGAATACATCGTTGCCTATTGCAAAGAGATACTCGGCGGGGATATATGATTTCACGCTTGTGAGGCTGTCGCAACCTTCGAATGCAAAGGAATCGATAAGTCTTACAGTCTCGGGGATAACGATGCTCTTAAGAGATTCGCTTCTCATAAATGCCCAGCGTGCAATCGCTTCAATGTCATTGGGGATGACTGTGTTCATACAACCGCTTATAAGGGTGTTTGTAGCGGTTTCTATGATGGCATTGCAGTTGCCACGGCTGTCGTATACACTGTTATTCTCGCTTACAACGATGCTTGCGAGGTTTCTGCAAGAACCGAATGCGCTCTCGTCGATAGCCTCTACAGCGGCGGGGATTGCGATGCTTGTGAGGCTCGTTTCGTCGAAGGCTCTCAAGCCTATTCTTGTCACGCTTTCGGGGATTGTCACGCTTGTGACTGAATCGCACTCAAAGAATGCATACTCCTCGATTGCTGTGATTCCTTCGGGTATTGAAACGCTTGCGAGCTTTGTGCAGTAGCTGAATGCATTGCAACCAAGGGTTGTGATGCCCTCTTCTACAATTACGCTTGTGATTTCGTCTCTGTAATTAAACCAAGGGGTGTAGAGGGTTGAATCTGCACCAAAGTGGTATGAATCGCCGGGGTAGCTATAGTCGTACATCGCTCCCGAGCCTTTGATGGTGAGCACGCCTTCGTTTATGTTCCACGTTGCGTTGTCGCCACACTTGCCAAGGCTGATGTTTGCAAACTCACTCCAACCATCTGTGGTAGCATAGGTCTCTTGGGCGCCATAGGGCACGTTGAGGGTGCAGGTGCTCTTATTTACGTTTTCAAATACGCTACTATCTATAGCAAAAAGATTATCGGCGGGGATGAGTGAGGTGATGCTTGTGAGGCCGGTGCAACCATTGAACGCTTGCTGTCCTATACTTGTCACATTTCCCGGTATGGTGATACTTTCGAGATTCGTACACAAATAGAATGCATAATCTTCGATGATTGTCAAAGAGTTTGGCATAGTAATCTCTCTTGATGCATTGCCGCTGAATGCTCTGTTGCCGATAGAGGTAATGCCCTCGGGCAATAAAACGCTCTCTGCTACCTCGAAGCCGCGGAATGCGCTGCTACCGATACGTGTTATACCTTCGTTAATAACAACATTCTTTATCTCGCTAAAGCGGTATGCGTTCCAAGGAGTATCATTACCTGTATAGTCGTACATCGCACCTGTGCCGCTGATTGTGAGAGTGCTATCGGCAAGTTCCCAAGTTGCGTTGTCGCCACACTTGCCATAAGGTATTTCCACAATGTTTGTAAACTCGCTCCAACCCTCGGTTGCAGCGTATGTTTCTTTTGCATCTGCGGGAACGTAGAGGATGCAAGTGCTTTTATTTACGCCATTAAATACATTGGTGTATATTGCAAAGAGGTTCTCGGCAGGGATTAAAGATGTTATACTTTTAAGGCTATCGCAATTATAGAACGCGAAATTTCCAATGCTTGTTACACTGTTAGGTATTGTGATGCTTGTAAGGCTGCTGCAACCATTGAACACGCTGTTTCCTATGCTTGTAACGCTATTGGGAATTTCAATGCTGGTAAGGCCGTCGCAATAATAGAACGCTTGGCTTCCTATGCTTGTAATACCATCGGGGATAATTGTGTTTTTGCAACCAACGACAAGTGTGTTTGTAGCAGTCTCAATAACTGCATTACAATTGTTTCGGCTGTCGTAAACTGTGTTACCCTCTTTTACAACGATACTTGTGAGGCCGTCGCAAAAAGCGAACGCCCTATAACCAATATTTGTAACGCTATTGGGAATTTCAATGCTTGTAAGGCCGGAGCAACCTTCGAACGCACTATCACCTATGCTTGTAGCGCTCTCGGGAATAGTGATATTTGTAAGGTTGGTGCACCCACTGAACGCGTTGTTCTCTATTGTTGTAACACTCGCAGGAATATTTACTGTTTCGAGGTTGGTACAAATATTAAATGCAAAAGCTCCGATAGTAGTAATATTATCGTGGAAAGTTACGCTCTTTATGTTTGCACCCTCAAAAGCGCAAAGTTTTAGTTCGCTGATATCCTCGGGGATAACAAGGTCTGTTATAAGTTCATTGTTAAGGTATAGGTTAGAGTGGTTCTTCAAAAGAGAGGGGTCCATACTCGCGTGGTCTATTTTACACCAAGCCGAGAGGTCGGTGATGTGAACATCAAAGCTTGTGCCTGGGTTGGCCACAAAGTTACCTATGTATGTAACGCTAGGGGGGACAATCACGCTAATAAGTTGATTACAATTCACAAACGCATAGCTACAGATGCTTGTTACACCATCTTCTATAACAACTCTTGCAAACTCGTCTCTGAAACCATTCCAAGGAACACTTGCCGAATTATCATAGTCATACATTGCGCCTGTACCGCTTATAGTGAGAGTGCTGTCTCTCAACGCCCAAGTTACCTCGTCTCCGCAAGAGCCTGCGTTTGCAATAGAAGATGCGAAGTAGCTGCTCCAGGCAGAATAGTCGCCACCGCAGTGGTAAAGCACCGCCTCGCTCGAGATACCCGAGAATGTATTTTCATATATTGCAGGGGCTGTAGTGGCGAGAGATGTCACCATTGTAAGTGACCAGCAATTATTGAATGTAGACTCGCCAAGATTAACAAGTGTACTTGGCAGTTTAATGCTCTTGAGAGCCGTACAACTCCAGAATACAGCATAATCAAATAATGTAACGCCCTCGGGAACTTCTATCGATGTAAGCTCACGGGCACCTTCAAAAGCCGCTCTACCCAGCGTAGTAACACTTGCTGGGATAATTGTAGCTTTGCAACCCTGTATAAGAGTATTTGTTTCGGTTCTAATGATAGCGTTGCTGTTGTCGCGACTGTCGTAGTAGGGATTTTCGGCATCAACTACAATGCTTGACAAATTATTACAGTAACGGAACGGGCAATTGCCAATAGAAGCAACACTCTTTCCTATCACAACATTAGTGAGATTATAGCAATATTCAAATGCATAAGCTCCAAGGTCTGTAGCGCCCTCGGGAATAATAATCTGGGTAAGATTGTCACAATTTGCAAAAGCAGTATAACCGATAGATGTTAATGAAGCAGGTAATTCAATACTTGCGAGGTTGTCACTATTATAAAAAGCGTCATAGCCTATAGAGAGCAATGTTTCGGGGAGTTCCACCCGAGTGAGTGAGGCATTACCCTTAAAGGCTCCTGCACCAATATGAGTTATACCCTCCTCTACAACAATAGTATTATACTCTTCACTCAAGTAGTCGCCGATTACATAGTCATCGTACATAGCGCCTGTTCCGCTAATTGTGAGAGTGCCGTCGGCAAACGACCAAGTAGCGTTGTCGCCACAGATGCCGCTTGTGAATTCGGGGCGTGCGCAATAGTGTCCACACTCTGTTACACCAATGAATGTAGGTACAAGGCGCTGTGTGTTGCGTCCCACAATCTTAAGCGAAACAGAGGTCACATCCTGGGGCAGCTGCACATCGATGTAAACATAGTCGGTGGGTGAGAGTGAGCCATTTCTCCACTTTGAGTGGTAGAATGTGCTGTAATTACCGTCGCACAGAGCCTCGATAGAGCCCTCGCTGCTCTCGAGTGAGTTTGTGGTTACACCGTCGGCTGTGTAGTTGATTTTGTTGCCGTCGGCGTCGTAGAACTCAAGCTCGCCAAGCGCAACCAGGGGATAGTTGTTGAACGAGTCGGGGGAGTTTGTGGCAAACACGGTGATGCGCACACCGCTGTTTCCCGCGCCCACATTAATGAGGGGAGACTCCCAAACGTGGTTGTTATCGACAACGACACCGGGGAGACCGTCGGTACGATAGTAATACTTGGGCATAAAAGTGCACTCGGCAAACGAAGCAGTCCAAGCGCTGTAGTCACCCTCGAGGTATTTGAGAACTGCCTGCGATGAGATGGAGCTGAAAGCGTTGTTTCCCAAGGCGGGGGCAGTAGTTGCATAGCTGTTTACCACGGTGAGTGCCGAGCAACCATAGAAAGCTGCGTCGCCCACAGAGGTAAGCGATGCAGGCAGAGTTACCTCGGTGAGTGAGGTGCAGCCGCTGAACGCTGTGGCGCCGATGGAAACCACGTTGTAGGTGGTGCCGTTGTTCGTAACTGTCGAGGGAATTGTCACAACGCCTGCGTACTCGTCGTACGAGAAGAAGCTGTCGCCCTTGAATGTAACTTCCACGGTGTTGTCCGTGGCAGAGAGGAATTTGTAGTAAATACCGCCGGCCTCAAAGTCGTGGGCATTTACCACAGTGCCGCACAGCAAAAGTATTGCCGCAAGCATCTGTTTAAAATAGCTCTTTTTCATTATGATTAAATTATAGTTTAAATTATTTCATTCTTTTAAACTGCGCTTTTATGCACCGCGGGCTTCTGTTTGAACCTCTTTTCTCGCGCAAGCGTACATAATAATTGCAAGTTTTTGCAAAAGTAGCTATATCTTTTGGCAAATACCCCCCCATTTGTTAAAATTTGTTAAATGTATGGCGCGGCTTAAAAGAACTGAAAAGTTAGTGTCGGGGCTCTGCTTTTGCAACTTTTCTTCTGCGGGCAGAAACATAACACCCCCGCCCATTTGTGTGGGCAGGGGTGAGGTTTCTGTGTCTCGGCATCTTTTAAAGCCCGAAGCTGATGTCTGCAATGAAATTATAGACAAAGCTGCATAGTCCCAGGGCAATGATTCCTACAAGGCACGCCACAAGGCTCAAACGAGTGATGATACTGCTCGTGAAGCGGGGCACGGGGTTGTCGCTCTTTTCTATGTAGATGGCTTTTACTATGAGCAGGTAGTAGAAAAGTGATATAACCGTGTTTACAAGTGCCACAAATACAAGCACTTTGAAGCCTGCACCGAAGGCGCTCGCAAAGACAAAGAATTTGCTGAAGAAGCCTGCAAACGGGGGTATGCCTGCGAGGGAGAAGAGGGCGAGTGTCATAAGCAGTGACAGGCGGGGGTTGGTGGCATAGAAACCGTTGAGGGTGCTGCGGCGCACCTCCCTTTTTATCTGGTGCTCCACGGAACCTATGACGCCAAAGACAGCGAGGTTTGCCGCCATATACACAAGCAGATAGTAGACCATTGCGCTCATATCCTGCGCCCTGCCGCCTATGACGGCAAGCATTATGTAGCCCGCCTGCGAAATGCTGCTGAAGGCCATAAAACGCTTGAGATTCTTTTGCTTGAGGGCAAAGAGGTTGGCAAGGGTGATGCCTGCGGCAGTGGTGGCGTAAATGATTGTCTGCCACTGCTCAATCATAGGTGCAAATACGGTTGTGAGCACGGTGAAGAGGGTGAAGACCGCCGCTCCCTTTGAGATGGCCGAGAGGTAGGCGGTGACGGCTGTGGGGGCGCCTTCGTAGCTGTCGGGTGTCCACATATGGAACGGCACAATTGAAATCTTGAAGCCCATACCCGCAAAAAACATCACAAGGGCGTATGTCTGCATAGATGAGGAACTTATGGCGTGGCGCACCTCGTCGAAATAGAGTGAGCCCGTGGTGCCGTAAAGGAAAGATATTCCGTAGAGCATTATGGCCGACGCAAACATTGAGGTGAGGATATACTTGAGGCCCGCCTCGGCCGAGTGGTGGCGGTATTTGTCGAACGCCACAAGGCAGGCCATAGGCAGCGAGGCGAGCTCTATGCCCACGAAGAGCAGTAGAAAATGGCGTGCGCTTATCATAAAATACATTCCCACAAGGGTAGAGAGCAGCAGGGTGTAGAACTCTCCCTGTTTGTAGTAGGTGTGATTGGTGCGCACCCATCTGTGCGACTGCATAATAACTATAACCGTGCCAAAGGAAAGCATCGCCTTCACAAAGACAATCATTGCGTTGCTGTGGTACATACCTGCAAAGAGTGTCTGCTCGCTTGTGTCACGCAGGCACACGGCGGTGTGCAGAAGCATTGCAAAGCACACTATGGGGTGGAAGAAACGGCGGTAGCGGCCCGTGGAAACGAGGTCGTAGAGGAAGATTATGAGGAAGAAGCCGAGCAGGCTCACCTCGGGGCGCATAAGAAAGAATTGAATGTAATTCATATTATCGTGTGCGATATTTTAAGGGTGTATGTTAGAAATTATACTTGCCACACCGCCGTCGATGAGGTTACTCACCCACATAGGGGCTATGCCGAGAGCTGCCACGCAGGTGACAAGGCATATTATGGTGAAACGCTCGTCCCACGTTGCGTCGGTGAGGCGCAGGTGATGCTCGTCGGTGGGCTCGCCGTACAGGATGCGTCCTACAACGCGAAGTATATACACCGCGGTGATAACGATACTTGTGCAGGCGATAATTGTGACGGTGCGGTGGAAAAGGTCGTCGGCCTCAAATGCTCCGACAAAGATTGTCATCTCGGCTACAAAACCGCTGAAACCCGGCAGTCCCAGGTTGGCAAGGCCGGCTATCACATAGGCCACGGCAAGGAAGGGCATAATCTTCATAAGGCCGCGCATTCTGCCTATGTCGCGGGTGTGGGTGCGGCCGTATATCATACCTATCACGGCAAAGAAAAGGGCGGTCATAAGACCGTGCGATAGCATCTGCAGAATAGCTCCGGTGCAGGCGGTGCGTGTGGTCATAAGCAGAGCAAAGAGCACAAGGCCGCAGTGCGACACCGACGAGTAGGCGTTTATGTACTTGAGGTCGGTTTGGCTGATGGCGCTCAACGCTCCGTAGACCACGCTTATTGTGGTGAGTATGATGAAGATATAGGAGAGGTCGCGGGCTGCGTCGGGCAATAGATACATTGCGATGCGGAAACAACCGTATCCTCCCAACTTCATAAGAACGCCCGCGTGAAGCATAGAGACTGCTGTGGGGGCACAGGCGTGTCCGTCGGGGCTCCAGGTGTGGAAGGGAAAGAGCGCTCCAAGCACGCCGAAGCCGATGAAAGTGAGCGGGAAGAAGATATACTGCGTGTGCAGGGCTATGTTTCCCATTGCGGCAATCTCGTTTATGTTCATTGTGGTAGCTCCGCTGCCAAAGTATATGCCCAGGATTCCCATAAGCAGGAATGCCGAGCCGCCCATAAGCATAAGGGTGAGCTTCATTGCCGAGTATTCCTTGCGTCCGCTGCCCCAGACGCCTATGAGCAGGTACATAGGTATGAGGGCTGTCTCGTAGAACATAAACATCGCAAAGAGGTCGGTGGAAATGAAGAAACCATACACTCCCAGCGAGAGCAGGGTGTACCACAGGAAAAACTCTTTGGTGAGAGGGGAGAGCCTCCACGACGCGAATGTGCCGGTGAACACAATTACCGATGTGAGCAGCAGCATAGCTACGGAAATGCCGTCTACACCCACCGAGTAGCAGATGTTAAGTGGGGCATACCAGCTCCACGAGTCGCAGTAGAGCATTGCAGAGGTGTCGCCTCCGTTGCGGCGGGCTATGAAGTCCACGGTGAGCCACACCGACAGCGCAAGCAGCAGCGATGAGCCTGTAACCATTATCGTGCGTGTCTGTCGCAGGTTGCGGCTGCACCACAGGGCTGCAAGCATCGCAAGGGGAATGAGCGGGAAGAGGTTTAGTATATTCATAGTGCTTTATACAAGAAAAATTAATATGAGAATGAGCACGAGTGCCCCGCTCAAGAACCACACATTGTAGGTTTGTATGTTTCCGCTCTGTAGGGGGCGCAGCAGCGTGGCTGTCTTTTGTGTGGCGTCGGCAATCTTGTCGAGTGTGCCGTCGATTATGTGGCGGTCAATCCACGCGATGGGGCGGCTTATGCAGTTGAAGATGACCTTCTTTGTGACAAAGAGCCACAGCTCGTCCATATAGAAACGATTGTAGGCCGCAACCATAAGCCCGCGCAGCATATTGTTCAGCCCGCGTGTGATGCGGCTGTTTCCGCTCTTGTACATTATGGCGGCAATGAGTATGGCAACGAGGGCAAAGGAAATGCTTGTGGCGGCCACTCCCTTGTCTATGTGTATGCTGTATGCGGTGCCGTCGGCGGTGATGAAATTGCCAAAGGGGATAAAACCGCTCAAGGTGCTCACTACGGCAAGGAAAAGCAACGGCGCGGTCATCGCAAGGGGGGCCTCGTGGGGCTTATGGGGCTTCTCTTGTATCTTGCCCGCGTCGTAGAGGGCAAGCTGCTGCTCATAGTGGCTCTTGCCCCAGAATATGAGGTAGTAGAGGCGGAACATATAGAAGGCCGTGAGCGCGGCAATCACGCTCATAAAGAGTCCCATTGTGGCAGAGTAGGCGTAGCAGGCTGCAAGAATCTCGTCCTTGCTGAAGAAACCGCTGAACGGGGGTATGCCTGCGATGGCAAGGCAGGCGATGAGGAAGGTTATGTGCGTCACTGGCATATAACGTCGCAGGCCACCCATATTCATCTTTTCGTTGCTGTGCACGGCGTGTATTATAGCTCCCGCGCAGAGGAAAAGCAATCCCTTGAACATCGCGTGGGTAAAGAGGTGAAACATCGCCGCCATATATCCGAGGCCGCCTCCTGCAGGCTCCGCAGAGGTGCACACGCCGAGAGATACCATCATAAAAGCTATCTGCGATATTGTGGAGAAGGCAAGCACGCGCTTTATATCGGTCTGTACGCAGGCAACCACAGCGGCGTAGAGTGCGGTGAATGCACCCACATAGGCGATTGCGTGGAGCACCCCGGGGGCATATCCTATAAAAAGGGGGAAGAGCCTTGCCACAAGAAACACTCCTGCCACAACCATCGTGGCAGCGTGTATGAGCGCCGAGACGGGCGTGGGGCCCTCCATAGCGTCGGGCAGCCAGATGTGCAGCGGAAACATAGCGCTCTTGCCTGCGCCGCCCACAAACATAAGGCCGAGGGCAAGTGGCAGCACTCCTGCAGCGGCTGCGAGGGCGCTCTCTTCGGGCGCGAAGCCGAAGGTGCCTGTGTAGTAGCCATATATGAGTATGCCGATGAGGAAGAAAAGGTCGGCAAAGCGGGTTACGATGAAGGCTTTTTTAGATGCGGCTATGGCAGCGGGCTTTGTGTAGTAGAAACCTATGAGAAGATAAGACGACACGCCCACCAACTCCCAGAAGATATACATCTGAAAGATATTTGTCGCCACCACAAGCCCGAGCATCGAGAAGGTGAAGAGCGACAAAAAAGCATAGTAACGCTGAAAGCCCTTCTCGCCCTTCATATATCCGAGCGAGTAGATGTGTACCATAAGGCTCACTGTGGTTATCACCACGAGCATCATCACCGAGATGGGCACAAGCTCAATGCCCAGCTCTATGGCGAGGGTTTCGCCGAGCGGGAGCCACTTCGCATTGTAGGGGGTGAGGGTGGCAAAGGCACCGCCGGCTGTGCGTTCTGCACCGAAGTAGAGCGCCGCCGTGGCGTATGAGAGCAGTGTGGCGGCTCCTGTTATGGCTGTGCCCAGGCTGCCTGCAACCTTGTGGGGCATTTTGTGTCCTGCGAGGGCAAGTGTGAGAAAGCCCAACAGGGAAAGGAGGGGAATTATAATTGTAAACTCCATAAGTATCAGTGTTTAAGTTCTCTCAAGCTCTTGACGTGTATAGAGTGTGTGTTGCGATACACGTTTATAATTATAGCTATGGCAACGGCTGTTTCGGCGGCGGCGATGCCTATGCCGAATATAGAGAAGATATATCCCTCGAGCTGTTGCGGGTGACAGTAGGCGTTGAACACCGCAAAGTTTATATCCACGGCGTTGAGCATCATCTCGGTGCTTATGAGCAGCGACACAAGGTTGCGGCGGGTGAAGAATCCGAATACTCCTATAAAAAAGAGCACCGCCGAGAGTATGAGGAAATAGTGTCCGGGTATTACCATAATATTCTATTTTTTACGTGCTATGAGTATTGCTCCCACTGTGCAAGCGAGCAGCAGTATGCTCATAACCTCAAAGGGGAGTATGTAGTTGTTGCGGTCGGTGCCCATAAGGGCTATGCCGAGGGATTTCATCGGCACATCGCTCGCCATAAAATGTGTGGCGTCTAAAGGGGTGGTTTTTATGAGGTAGATGGTGAGCGCCATACCTGTGAGTGCTGTCAGGAGGCCCGCCAGGTAGCGCAGCTTCGAGGTGTGGGTGATGTCAATGCTTCCCTTGCCTATGAGCAGAATGGCAAATATAAACAGCACTACGATACCACCCGCATACACGGTTATCTGCACCGCGCCCAGAAAAGTGTAGTGCAGCATAAAATATAGGCCTGCCGTGCCGAAGAGCACAAAGAGCAGCAGCGTTGCCGCACGCATAATCTTGCTCGATACCACGGCAAAGAGGGCTGCCGCAATCATAAATATCGCAAGGCACGAGAAAATGAGGAGATTATTGTGGAATTCCATATTCTATTTGTTTAATTTCAGTATGAGTTTGTTGCGGTCGAACACTGCATTCTCGAATTGGTTGTTAAAGGCTATGGCATTTTTGGGGCAGGCATTGACACATAGCTGGCAGAAGGTGCAGCTGCCGAGGTCGTAGGTGTACTCGGCAAGTTTTTTTCGGGGCTTGCCCGTAGCCTCGTCTATGACGGTGGTTGTGGTGATGCTTATAGTGCCGTTGGGGCAGGCCTGCGTGCATAGTCCGCAGGCGATGCAACGGTTGTTTCCCTCCTCGTCCACAGGCATATAGAGTTGTGCGCGGTGGCGGGGTGAAATCTGCAGGGTGCTACGGTTCTCGGGGTACTGCTCGGTTACTTTGGGGCTGAAGAACTCGGTCATCGTAACGCGCAGGCCCGTGAAGAGCGAGCCTATCGATGAAATTATCGTTCCTATGTATGTCTCTTTCTTTTTCATATCGGCGGGTGTTTAAAATGTCCATCCCATTACCACGCATATTGTCATAATGAGCAAGTTTATAAGGCCTATGGGGACAAGGTAGCGCCACTCGAGCACAAGCACCTGGTCGATGCGCAGGCGGGGGAAAGTCCAACGTATCCACATAAGTATCCATATTACAAAGAAGGTTTTGCCAAGCATCCACACAACGCCGGGAATGTAGTCCATTACGCCGTTGAAGGCGTCGAGCCCTGCGATGTGCAACGGTGCCCAGCCGCCCAGGAAGAGGGTGGAGGCGATAGCCGCCACAATGAAGACGTTCATAAACTCGGCAACGTAGAAGAAACCGAAGTGCATACCGGAATACTCGGTGTGGTAACCTGCCGTGAGCTCCGACTCGGCCTCGGGAAGGTCGAAGGGGGCGCGGTTTGTTTCGGCGTTGCCCGCTATGAGGTAGATGAGGAAGGCTACGCAGGCGGGTATGTGTCCCTTGAATATGAACCACCCGTCGAGCTGGCTCTCCACAATCTCGCTTATCTGCATTGTGCCGCCGAGCACCACGATGGTGAGCATACAGAGTCCCACGGAGAGCTCGTAGCTTATCATCTGTCCGCCGCTGCGCATAGCGCCTATCATAGAGAATTTGTTATTACTGCTCCAGCCTGCAAGCAGAATGCCGAGCACGCCGAACGACGATGCCGCCATAATAAAGAATACTCCTATATTAAAATCGAGTGCCTGAAGGCCTCGGGCAAAGGGCAGGCAGCTGAATGTAATCACCGAGCTCATCACAACTATATACGGGGCTATCGCATAGAGTATGTGGTCGGAGCGTTTGATGCTTATAATCTCCTTTATAAGCATCTTGAACACATCGGCAAACACCTGCAAGAGCCCCCAGAATCCCACTCGGGTGGGGCCCAGACGGCACTGAAAGGCGGCGCACACCTTGCGCTCCATAAAAATCATTACAATGGCAAAGAGCACATAGGCGAGCACAAGGCAGAGGGCGGTGAGCACGCACTCGGTGAGTATGACCGCCTGCTCGGGCATCAGGGTGCGCAGCCATTGGTCTATCGCTGTGGTTATTATGCTGAAATCCATAGTTCTTCTGTTTTTTTATCGGTCGATGTCGGGTATCACATAGTCGAGTGTGGCGCCTATGGTTATGAGGTCGGCTATCTTGCAGCCTTTAAGTATCTGGTGCATACAAGCCACAAGGGGCAGTCCCATAGGGCGGAATTTTACGCGATAGGGGTATTTGTCGCCGCGGCTTTCTATGAAGACACCAAATTCTCCGCGTGAGCCCTCGACGGCCGCCGTGTAGCACCCCTCGGGGAGTTTTATTATGGGCTTTGTCTTTAACTTGTATTCTCCCTCGGGGATATTTCCTATGAGGCTGCGTATGATTTTTATCGACTCTTTTATCTCATCGACGCGCATAAGCACGCGGTCGTAGCTGTCGCCGCCGCTGCGCAGAATCTCTTTGAAATCTATCTTGTCGTACAGGGCGTAGGGGTGGCGTTTGCGCACATCGCACGCCCAGCCTGCCGCACGGCCTGTGCAGCCTGTCGCGCCAAACGAAATGGCGTCGGCGAGCGAAAGAACTCCCACGCCCTGCATACGGTTGCGGGTGATGACGCTCTTTACAAACAAATCCTCGAACTCCTTTATCTTCTCGAGCTGATAGGCGCAGTAGTTCTCTACCTTTGCCTCCCAGCCGGGAGTTATGTCGGCCTGTACGCCGCCTATCACATTGTAGTTTTGTATGAGACGGCCGCCTGTCACCTCTTCAAAGATGTCTAGTATCTTCTCGCGGTCGCGGAAACCGTATATAAATGCGGTGAGCGCGCCCAGGTCCATCGCCGCACACGAGAGCATAAGCAGGTGCGAGTCGATGCGCTGCAGCTCGTCCATAATTGTGCGCAGGTATTGTGTGCGCTGTGTAACCTCCAATCCCATAGCCTTTTCTATGCACATACAGAGTGCGTGGCGGTTCTGGTGGGCACTCAAGTAGTCGAGGCGGTCGGTGAAGGAGAGCAACTGCTGGTAGGTTTTGCTCTCGCACAGTTTCTCTATACCTCGGTGTATGTAGCCGCAGTGTATGTCAATCTTGCGTATCTCCTCGCCGGCGAGGGCAAGGCGGAAGCGCAACACACCGTGTGTGGCGGGGTGCTGCGGCCCGATGTTTATCACATATTCATCGACGTGCATAAAGTTCTCGCGCTTGGCTATGGCGGCAAACTCCTTCTCCTCCTCAATCTCGTAGGAGCGCTGAAGATCCTCGTTGGGCTCGCTGGTGAGGCGTATGGGGCTGAGCGCCTCGCTTGCGTCGTAGTCTTTGCGCAGGGGGTGGCCCACCCAGTCGTTGCGCAGGAAGAGGCGGCGCATATCGGGGTGTCCCGTGAAGTGTATGCCGTAGAAGTCGTAAACCTCGCGCTCGTAGAGCTCGGCAATCTTCCACAGGCCGCAAGCTGTGGGCAGGCAGGGCTTACAACGGTCGGTGGTGAGGGTGGTTATGTGCAGTGTCTCGCCCGTACGGCTGTTCTCGAGTATATATATTACTCCGAGCCCCTCCTCGCCACGGTCTATGCCTATGAGCTCGCGCAGAAAGTCCATTCCCTCGTTGCGGAACTGCTCGAGACGCTTGCGTATCTCTGTCTTTTCAATGAAAATCGTCTCCATTACTTTTCGCTTTTTTCGCATCCCTCTGCGGGTGCGTTGGTTATTATGAGGGGCTCACGCACAGCGTCGCGCGGGTTCTGCTGTATGTTTTTTCCGCCGAAGAATTTTTCTGCCTTTACCTTGCGCTGCAACTGCATCATTCCATACAGTATGGCCTCGGGGCGGGGAGGGCAGCCGGGGATATATACATCCACGGGGAGAATCTTGTCTACGCCGTTCACCACGTGGTAGGAGCCTTTGAACGGGCCTCCGCTTATGGCGCAGCCGCCCACGGCCACCACATATTTGGGCTCGGCCATCTGGTCATACAGACGCTTGAGCACAGGCGCCATCTTGTGTGTTATGGTGCCCGCAACCATTATGAGGTCGGCCTGACGGGGTGAGTTGCGTGTCACCTCAAAGCCGAAACGGGCAAAGTCGTAACGTGCCGCGCCCACCGACATAAACTCTATTCCGCAGCAGCTCGTGGCAAAGGTGAGCGACCACAGGGAGTTGCTTCGTCCCCAGTTAATAAGGTCGTCGAGCGCACCCACTACTACATTGGTGCGCTCTTTGTTTAGTTCTTCGATGAGGGATTCAAGTGTCTCGTTATCCTTGAACTCTTCGTAGGGTATCGATTTTATGACGGGCTTTCTCATTTCCATTCAAGTGCTTTTTTGCGCCAGGCATAGGCGAGGCCCAATATTAATATGAACATAAAGAACAGCACGCCCACAAGAGCCTTTAAGCCGAGCTCCTGCACCACGGTTGCCCACGGGAAAAGGAATACCGTCTCAATGTCGAACATAAGAAAGATGATTGCAAAAAGGTAATATCCCGCCTTGAAGTGTACCCACGTCTCGCCCTGTGTGGGGATACCGCACTCATATGACTCACTCTTCTGTTTGTTATATGTGCGCGGCGATATGAGGCGTGCAATGAGCATACCTGCAAAGACAAGCACCACCGATGCAATAATCATTGTAAATAACAGCACAAAATTCATAATCTGTGATTATTGATATTTTTGTTATAAATTTTTAAATTTTGATATTTCGCTGATTTGCAAACATTTCGCCCTTACAAGGCTTTTCTGCGGCGCTAAAGTACGAAATATTTTCAATATCGCACTTCTTTTTTGTTGTAAAAAATAATAATTTTGAAAAAGCTATCCTATGGTGGAGTCGAGTACCATCATAAGCACAAAGCCGCAGGCAAATCCTATGGTGCCCACGTTGCTGTGGCTGCCGCTCTGCGACGATGGGATAAGTTCTTCTATCACAACGTAAAGCATTGCGCCCGCGGCAAAGGAGAGCAGCAGCGGCATCACGCTGCCCGTGCTGTCGAGGAAGAGTATGGTGCAGGCGGCGGCAACCGGCTCCACGACTCCCGAGAGAGCGCCCATTAAAAAGGCCTTCGTGCGGCTCTTACCCTCGTTGCGCAGCGGCATTGAGATGATTGCGCCCTCGGGGATATTCTGCACGGCCATACCTATGGAGAGCGCGAGGGCTCCAGCGAGGGTGAGTGTGCTACCGCCGTCGCTCAAGCCTGCAAAGACAACGCCCACGGCCATACCCTCGGGGATATTGTGCAGTGCCACGGCAAGCATCATCTTGGCCGAGCGGGGCAGTGCCGAGCGGGGGCCTTCGGCTTCGTCGCCATCGACGTGCTGGTGGGGAATGACTGTGTCGAGCATAAGCAGGAAGAAAATTCCCACGATGAAGCCTGCGATTACAGGCCAGCTCTCGCTCAACGAGCTGCTGCCCGTCTGCTCGAGTGCGGGTTGCAGCAGCGACCAGAAACAGGCTGCGACCATCACTCCCGACGCAAAGCCGAGCATCGCTCTGTTTGCAAATTCAGATATCTGTTTGCGCACAAGGAAAACCGTTGCGGCGCCTATTGTGGTTCCGAGAAGGGGAACCGTGAGTCCTATAAGAAGTTCCATATAACAGTTGTTTTTTACATCTGCCGCAAAAGTAGATAATTTTTACAAGCCGCCGCGCTGCTTGCCGTTTTTTATTGCTAATCTTGTATAATAACGCACAAAATGGAAAAATAGTGGGAAATGTGGGGCAGTGTCTCTAAAATCCTTGCTCAAAGATAGGCGTAATCTCGTTTTTTGTAGCTATCTTTGTTCCCGTATGCTTTAGTTAAGAGCATCGCGCACACAAACGCAAAATAATTTTATAGATATATAATCATTATGATTTACTTTTTCAGTACCCCCGGCCACACGGTTGTCGCAACCGAGGCCAGCAGTGCTTTGCAGGCACAAGACATTGAAAAACTTTGTTGGTTGTATGGAGAGGCTACGCTCATAGAGGGCGAGCAGGTGGAGGGTTGCTTTGTGGGCCCCCGTCGCGAGATGATTACTCCCTGGAGTACAAATGCTGTTGAGATTACTCAAAATATGGGACTCAATGGTATTCTTCGTATAGAGGAGTATTTCGCTGTGAAAGACGAGAACGCCGAGTATGACCCTATGTTGCAGAGAATGTACAAAGGTCTCGACCAGCAAATTTTCAAGGTGGACATAGAACCCCGTCCCATTGAGTTTATCGAAGACCTCGACAGCTACAACGAGCAGGAGGGCCTTGCCCTCTCAAAAGAGGAAATCGACTATCTGCACCGCGTAGAGGGCGAGCTCGGACGCAAGCTCACCGACAGCGAGGTGTTTGGCTTTGCACAGATTAACTCGGAGCACTGCCGTCACAAAATCTTCGGCGGTACATTTATCATCGATGGCGAGGAGATGCCCTCATCGCTCTTTGCAATGATTAAACGCACCACAAACGAGAACCGCAACAGCATCATCTCGGCCTACAAGGATAACGTGGCATTTGCCGCAGGCCCCGTAGTGGAGCAGTTTGCACCCGCCGACCACTCAATCCCCGACTATTTCGTAATTAAAGATATTGAAACAGTTATCTCGCTCAAGGCCGAGACTCACAACTTCCCCACAACCGTGGAGCCTTTTAACGGTGCTTCTACAGGTACAGGTGGTGAGATTCGCGACCGTATGGGCGGCGGTAAGGGCTCTTGGCCCATCGCGGGAACAGCTGTCTATATGACATCTTATCCCCGCACCTACGACGACCGCAAGTGGGAGGATATCCTTCCCGTGCGCAAGTGGCTCTACCAGACACCCGAGCAGATTCTTATAAAGGCTTCAAATGGTGCTTCAGACTTCGGAAACAAGTTCGGTCAGCCGCTTATCTGCGGTTCTGTGCTTACCTTCGAGCACAAGGAGAACGACGAGGTTTACGGTTATGACAAGGTGATTATGCTTGCCGGCGGTGTGGGCTACGGTACACGCCGCGACTGCCTCAAGGGTGCTCCCGAGAAGGGAAACAAAGTAATTGTGATGGGTGGCGACAACTACCGCATCGGTCTCGGTGGCGGTTCGGTGTCGTCGGTAGACACAGGCCGTTACTCTTCGGGTATCGAGCTGAACGCCGTGCAGCGTGCCAATGCCGAGATGCAGAAACGTGCATACAACGTGGTGCGTGCCCTCTGCGAGGACGAGACAAACCCCGTTGTGTCTATCCACGACCACGGTTCGGCAGGTCACGTGAACTGTCTCTCGGAGCTTGTCGAGGAGTGTGGCGGTCTCATCGATATGTCGGCACTTCCCGTGGGCGACAAAACTCTGTCGGCAAAGGAAATCATTGCCAACGAGTCACAGGAGCGTATGGGATTGCTCATTAAAGAGGAGGCCATTGAGTATGTGAAACGTGTAGCCGACCGTGAGCGCGCTCCTATGTATGTAGTGGGCGAGACCACAGGCGATGCACGCTTTGCCTTTGAGCAGGCCGACGGCAAGCGTCCCTTCGACCTCTCGGTGAGCCAGATGTTCGGCTCATCGCCCAAGACCTATATGATTGACAAGACTGTGGAGCGTCGCTACAAAGACGCTGTCTACAGCGAGGAGAATATCGAGGATTACCTCACCGACGTGCTGCGCCTCGAGGCTGTAGCCTGCAAGGACTGGCTCACAAACAAGGTAGACCGCTCGGTAACAGGTAAGATTGCCCGTCAGCAGTGCCAGGGTGAAATTCAGCTTCCTTTGAGCGACTGCGGCGTGGTGGCTCTCGACTACCGCGGACGCAAGGGTATCGCGACATCTATCGGTCACGCACCCCAGGCCGCTCTCGCATCGCCTGCAAAGGGTTCGGTGCTTGCCGTGTCGGAGGCTCTCACAAACATTGTGCTTGCGCCCCTTACCAACGGTATAAAGAGCATTTCGTTGAGCGCCAACTGGATGTGGCCCTGCCGCTCACAGGAGGGCGAGGACGCACGTCTCTATCGCGGCGTTGAGGCTTTGTCAGACTTCTGCTGCGACCTCAAGATAAACGTCCCCACAGGAAAAGATTCACTCTCGATGACACAGAAATATCCCGACGGCACAAAGGTTATAAGCCCGGGAACAGTTATCGTGTCGGCAGGTGGTGAGGTGTCTGATATACGCAAGGTGGTTTCTCCCGTTATGGTAAACGAGCCCAAGAGCGCCTTCTATCACATCGACTTTAGCTTCGACAACCTGCGTCTCGGCGGTTCGGCCTTTGCGCAGTCTCTCAACTGCGTGGGCGACGATGTACCCACCGTGCAGAACCCCGAGTACTTTGCCGAGGCTTTCAATGCCGTGCAGAAACTCGTGGAGGAGGGCCTCATACTCGCAGGACACGATATTTCGGCCGGAGGTCTCATCACCACATTGCTCGAGATGTGCTTTGCAAACACAACCGGAGGTATGGAAATCGACCTCAACGCAATTGCCGAGAGCGACATAGTGAAACTTCTCTTTGCCGAGAATCCCGCACTTGTAATTCAGGTAGCCGACAAGGATAAGTGCCGTATGCAGAGAATCCTCGAGGATGCAGGTATCTGTTTCGTGAAGATAGGTGTTCCCACAGCTAAACGTCACATCGCAGTAGCCAAGGACAAACGCACACGTCTCTTCGACATCGACCACTACCGCAGCGTGTGGTACGACAGCTCATATCTTATGGACCGCAAGCAGAGCTTCAACGGCTGTGCCGACGAGCGTCTCAAGAACTACAAGAACCAACCCCTCCGTTTCCGTCTGCCCGCAGGCTTCACAGGTATGCTTGCCGACACAGGTATGTCGGCCGACCGTCGCGAGAAATCGGGCGTGCGTGCTGCAACCATCCGCGAGAAGGGTACAAACGGCGAGCGTGAGATGGCCTATGCTATGTATCTCGCAGGCTTCGATGTGAAGGATGTTACAATGACCGACCTCATCAGCGGTCGCGAGACTCTCGAGGAGGTTAATTTCATCGTCTTCTGCGGTGGATTCTCTAACTCCGACGTTCTCGGCTCGGCCAAGGGATGGGCAGGAGGATTCCTCTACAACCCCGCGGCAAAGGCTGCCCTCGACCGCTTCTATGAGCGCGAGGATACTCTCTCACTCGGTATCTGCAACGGTTGTCAGCTTATGATGGAGCTCAACCTCATTAACCCCGCTCACGAGCAGCGCGGATATATGCGTCACAATAACTCTCACAAGTTCGAGTCTTCGTTTGTGGGTGTCGAGGTACCCCAGAACAACAGCGTCCTCTTCGGCTCGCTCTCTAACAGCCGTATGGGTGTGTGGGTTGCTCACGGAGAGGGTAAGTTCGACCTCCCCTACGCCGAGGAGAAATATAACATCGTGGCACGTTACGCCTACAGCGACTATCCTGCTAACCCCAACGGCTCATCGTATAATGTGGCTGCTCTTGCAAGCGCCGACGGTCGTCACGTTGCAATGATGCCTCACCCCGAGCGTGCCATCTTCCCCTGGCAGTGTGCCAACTATCCCGCCGACCGTCTTGGCGACGATGTGACACCTTGGATTGAGATTTTCCGCAACGCATACAACTGGGTTGCCGAGAAGGTTAAATAATATAAGGTATATACCTTTAACGTAAATAAAATGAGGGGGTGCCGATGCTTTAGTCGGCACGCCCTCGTCTGTTGAATGATGAACGTATCGCTTTTTAAACTTTTTGTGACCTTCTTTAAAATGGGACTCTTTACCATAGGAGGAGGTTATGCAATGATTCCCCTCATAGAACGCGAGGTGGTCGAAAAGAATAGCTGGATTGAGCGCCGCGAGTTCCTCGACCTGCTTGCCGTGGCACAGTCGGCACCGGGTGTGTTTGCGGTGAATATATCTATCTTCATCGGGTACAAGCTGCGGGGCGTACGCGGCTCTGTGGCTGCGGCTGTGGGAAATGTGCTGCCCTCGGTGGTTATTATTCTGCTCATTGCGCTCTTCTTTGGCAGTTTTCGCGAGAACAGGGTGGTAAATAACATTTTTATGGGTGTGCGTCCTGTTGTGGTGGCGCTCATTGCGGCTCCGGTCTTTTCGGTGGCCAAGAGTGCCCGTCTTTCGTGGACAAACGGGTGGATACCGCTCCTTGCCGCGCTGCTCATTGTGGCTTTCGGCGTGTCGCCTGTGTATATAATTTTGTCGGCAATTGTCGGCGGTGTTTTGTGGGGAAAATTTAAAGGGGGTAAGGTATGATGATTTTATTACAGCTGTTCTATACGTTCTTCAAGATAGGTCTCTTTGCCTTTGGCGGCGGGTATGCCATAATATCGCTCATACAGGGTGAGATTGTGGCTTTTCGCGGGTGGCTCACAAGTGCGCAGTTCACCGATATTGTGGCGGTGAGCCAGATGACGCCGGGCCCCATTGGCATAAACTCGGCCACTTATGTGGGCTACACGGCTGCAATGAATGCCACAGGCTCGCAGGTTATTGCCGTAGCGGGCTCTCTGCTTGCCTCGCTCGCTCTTATGCTCCCCTCGTTTGTGCTTATGCTTGCTATAAGCCGTTACTTTATGAAATACTGCAAACATCCTATGGTAGAGAGGGTGTTCGAGGTGCTGCGCCCTGCCGTGGTGGGGCTTATCCTGTCGGCCGCCCTGCTGCTTATGAACAGGGAGAACTTTGGCTCGCCCACCGAAGATGTCTTGCAGTGGGCTGTGAGTGTGCTGCTCTTTGTGGTGGCTTTTGTGGCTCTGAAAAAGTTCAAGATAAGCCCTATACTTATTCTCATCGCCGGAGGTCTGTTCGGCGGGCTTTTTTACGGTTTTTGGGGATAACCCTTTCTTTATCGCAGTTTCTCCTTTAAGAAATGTCCCGTGTAGGATGCGTCGCAGGCTGCCACCTCTTCGGGGGTGCCGGCTGCCACGAGCGTGCCGCCTCCTTCGCCGCCCTCGGGGCCGAGGTCAATGAGGTAGTCGGCACATTTTATCACGTCCATATTGTGCTCAATGATTACAATTGAGTGACCACGCGCTATGAGACGCTCAAAGGAACCAAGCAGTTTTTTTATGTCGTGGAAATGGAGTCCTGTGGTGGGCTCGTCAAAGATGAAGAGAGTGGGGCGGTCGCTCTGTCGGCTCAAGTAGTAGGCGAGTTTCACGCGCTGGTTCTCGCCACCCGAAAGTGTGGAGGAGGCTTGCCCCAGCTTTATGTAGGCAAGTCCCACATCCTGCAAGGGTTGCAGATTCTCGGCGATGCGTTTCTCGCCGTGCTCCTGAAAGAAATTTATAGCGTCGCCCACTGTCATCTCTAGTATGTCGTATATGTTCTTGTCGTGGTATTTCACTTCGAGCACCTCTTTCTTGAATCGCTTACCGTGGCAGGCCTCGCACACAAGCTGCAGGTCGGCCATAAATTGCATTGACACGGTGATTGTGCCCTCACCCTTGCACTCGTCGCAACGTCCTCCGTCGGCATTGAACGAGAAGTGTCCCGCGCCAAAGCCGAGCTGCTTGGCCAGCGGCTGTTGTGCAAAGAGGTGGCGTATGTCGTCGTACACCTTGAGGTAGGTGACGGCGTTGGAGCGCGACGACTTGCCTATGGGGTTTTGGTCTACAAATTCCACACCCGAAATCTGCTTGAGCGCACCTTCGATGCCTATGCATTGCCCGGGCGTGTCGGTCACCTCGCCGAAATAGCGCTTGAGAGAGCGGTAGAGGATATCGCGCACAAGAGATGATTTTCCCGAGCCGCTCACTCCGCTCACCACGGTGAGCACGTTGAGCGGAAAGTTTACGTCGATGCCCTTGAGGTTATTCTCTCTCGCCCCTGTTATGGTGATGCAGTTGTTCCACTTGCGGCGGTGACGCGGTGTCTCTATGCTCTCCTCGCCAAGCAGGTATTTCACTGTGTAGCTGTTGCTTCCGCGCTCAAGGTCGTTCATATTTCCTCTGTACACTATATTACCGCCGTAGGAGCCGGCCTTGGGGCCTACGTCTATGATGTAGTCGGCAGCGCGTATAATCTCTTCGTCGTGCTCCACAACCACAACGGTGTTGCCAAGGTCGCGCAGGCGGTAGAGTACTTTTATAAGTTTTTCTGTGTCGCGGGTGTGCAGTCCGATGCTTGGCTCGTCGAGTATGTAGAGTGAACCCACAAGTGCGCTGCCAAGCGATGTTACGAGATTTATTCGCTGGCTCTCACCGCCCGACAGTGTGTTGCTCAAACGGTTGAGCGTGAGGTAACCGAGTCCAACGTCCATAAGGCAGTCGATGCGGCTGCGTATCTCGGTGAGTATGCGCTGTGCTATGGCGCTGTCGTGCTCGTCGAGCTGCAGTGTGTCGAAGAATATCTTTAGGCGGGTGACGGGCATCTCTATGAGCTCGGTGATGCTTGCGCCGCCCACCTTCACATATGTGGCCTCTTTCTTGAGCCTTGTGCCGCCGCAGGTGGGGCAGACGGGTTTCCCGCGGTAACGGGCGAGCATCACACGGTATTGTATCTTGTATTGGTTGGCCTGCACCATCTTGAAGAAGTTGTCTATGCAGATAGATTCTCCATACTCCTCAATCCACGGGCCTTTGTGCCACAGATAGTCTTTCTGCTCCTGTGTGAGATTGTAGTAGGGTTCAAAGATGGGGAAGTCGTCTTTGGGGGCGAGGCGGCAGAACTCTGTGCGCCACTCTCCCATCTTCTCTCCGCGCCAGCAGAAGACTGCTCCGTCGTATATGCTCAAGGTTTTATTGGGAACGACCAGGTCTTCGTCTATGCCCACGATGCGTCCGAAGCCCTCGCAGTCGGGGCAGGCGCCTATGGGGGAGTTGAACGAGAAAAGCTGCTCGCTGGGCTCTTCGAACTCTATGCCGTCGGCCTCAAACTTTATGCTGAACGTATGGGGTTTTTCGTCACCTATAAAAAGCAGCATACAGGTGCCGTTACCCTCGTAGAAGGCAGTCTCGGCCGAGTCGAGCAGGCGGCTCGCCGTCTCGGGCGAGGGAGATACCGTCAGACGGTCGATGAGCAGGCAGGGCTTGTCGCCTTTTTTGTGCGTGTAATCTTCAATGCGCACAATCTCGCCGTTTACATAGATGCGAGTGAAACCCTGTTGCAGGTATATGGAGAGCTGCTCCTGTGTGTCGCGTCCTTTGCGCTTTGCAATGGGCGAGAGCAGCAGGAAACGTGTCTCGGGCTCGCGTGTGAGCATACAGGCCACAAGGTCCTCGGGGCGGTCTTTTTTCACAAGTTTGCCGCTCACGGGAGAGAAGGTCTTTCCAATTCTTGCGTAGAGCAGTTTCAGGTATTCGTAAATCTCGGTGCTTGTGCCCACGGTAGAACGAGGGTTGCGGTTATTCACCTTCTGCTCTATGGCTATGGCGGGGGGAATTCCCTTGATAAAATCACACTCGGGTTTGTTCATCTGTCCCAGGAACTGACGGGCATAGGAACTCAACGACTCCACATAGCGGCGCTGTCCCTCGGCATAGAGCGTGTCAAAGGCAAGAGACGATTTTCCCGAGCCCGAGAGGCCGGTAATTACAACGAGCTTGCCGCGCGGAATATCGACATCCACGTTCTTGAGGTTATTGACGCGCGCTCCGCGTATAGTGATGAATTTCTGCTCCATAGTTCTCCTCCTTTGATTTTATCCTTGCGAAAATACATAAAAAAAAGGTAGGTTGTATATGTTTAAGAAAAAATAGATGTGTGACACATTTTTTAAGGACTGTTTTGCGGCTGCACTGCAGGGCGGAACTTTATTTCTTTGTTTCGCGTTCTATGTCGTTTCTTTGTTGTATCTTCGCCCAAAATAATAAAATAAAGACGATGCGCTATTTAATGTCACTACTTGCCGCTGTGCTTTTTTTCTCTTGTGCAACGGTGAAGAATGGTTCCGAAAAGATTCAGCCGAAGCGTGAGTTCCGCGGAGCGTGGATTCAGGCTGTGAACGGGCAATTTCTGGGAATGAACGAGGAGGGTATGAAAAACTATCTCACCACAATGCTCGACAACTTGCAGAAGGTAAATGTGAACGCTATAATTTTTCAGGTGCGTGTAGAGGGCGATGCTCTCTACCCCTCGCCCTATGAGCCGTGGAGCCGCTACCTCACAGGCGTACAGGGTAAGGACCCGGGCTGGGACCCCCTTGCATTTATGGTGACCGAGGCACACCGTCGCAATATGGAGCTGCACGCCTGGATAAACCCCTATCGTGCGCGCACCAAGGGCACAAAGTCTCTCGCACGCAATCACCAGAGCGTGCTCAATCCCAAGAATTTCATTGAGTACGAGGGGCAACTCTATTTCAACCCCTCGTTGCAGAGTAACCGCGACCACATCTGCAAGATTGTGACCGATATCATAGCCCGCTACGATGTAGACGGCATACACATTGACGACTATTTCTACCCCTATCCCACAAAGGGCAAGGAGTTCGACGACGACAAGTGGTTCCGCAGCAGCGGCTACGAAAATAAGGCTCTGTGGCGTAGGGAGAATGTGAACAGGCTCATTGAGCAGATGCACAATTGCGTGCGCGCGCAGAAACCGTGGATAAAGTTTGGCGTGTCGCCTTTTGGTATCTACCGCAACGAAAAGACGTGGGAGTGGGGCAGCCGCACCAACGGCCTGCAGTGCTACGACGACCTCAACGCCGATGTGCTCCATTGGATAGACAACGGCTGGGTAGATTATTGTATCCCGCAGATATATTGGGAGATAGGTCACAGCGCCGCCGACTACGAGTGCCTTGTGGAGTGGTGGGCCAAATATGCCGCGAAGCGCCCTCTCTACATTGGGCAGGATGTGAACCGCACAGTAAAGGCACAGGACACCGAAAACCCTGCGCGTCACCAGCTTGTGCGCAAGATGGATATTCAGCGCTCTTATGCGGCGGTGAAGGGCTCTTGTCTGTGGGACGCCGCCTCGGCTGCAAATAACGTGGGCAGTTACCGCGATATCCTTGCGCAGAATTACCACTCTTATCCCGCCCTGATGCCCGCGGCCTCTTTCATCGACAAAAAGGCTCCGGGCAAGGTAAAGGGTGTCTCGGTGATAGATGCCGACGACGGCAAGGTGCTTGTGTGGCTCACCGAGGAGTGCGACGATGTGATGAATGCCCCCGCAAAATATGTGGTATATCGTTTTGCCAAAGGCGAAAAGGTAAATATAGACTCGGCAAAAAATATTGTGGCCATAACAAAAAATGGCTACTACCGCATACCCGCGACCGAGACAGGCAAGGTTACCTATGTGGTTACCGTGCTCGACCGTCTGCAGAACGAGTCAAAGGGGGTAAAGTGCAAGGTTAAATTTTGATTACAGCATCTATGAAAGAGGAAATTTTTGAATTGACGGTTGCCGACAGCGTCTACGTGGAGCCGCTCAACCATTTGCTTGCACAGCTCACCTCGTCGCCTGTGCATTTCACCATCGAGGAGTTGCGCGCGATTGTGGAATCGCCTGCATCGCACCTTTTTCTGTTACGTTGTGACGATTCTGTGCTGGGTATGCTCACATTGTGCACCTATCTTGCTCCCACAGGTCGCAAATATTGGATAGAGGATGTTGTGGTCGATGGCACAGCCCGCGGAAAATCATACGGTCGCCGCTTGGTGCAGTATGCGGTGGAGTATGCCCGAAACAACGGAGCGGGCACGCTTATGCTTACATCAAAACCCGCCCGCGTGGCAGCTAATGCTCTGTACCGCGCGTCGGGTTTCAATTCCAAAGAGACAAATGTCTATGTGATGTCTGTTAAATAGAATTTTGCTCTGTATTCAATTTGTTGTATTCGTTGCACAAGACTACAAGTGCCTTTGATTTCATTCTCGAGATAGCGTCCTGAACCTTTTTTGCAGGGAGCTTGCGCCAGTCTTTCTCGACGTGATAAGAGAGCGGCCACACAACTGCGGCGGTCTCGAGCGTACTTTTCTTCTTGAAGAAGAGCATTGTGATGAGCTGCTTGTCGCGCTCGGGGAGGCGCTCCACGGCCTGCATAATGGGTTTTGTGGAGTCGGCGGGTTCTACTGTTATGTTATTCATTTCTTCTATGATATCGGGGTGGTTAATGTTTATTGTAATGCCGAGCATCTCTTTTCTGGCTTTCTTCTTGCATTTCATAAAATATTTGAGAGTGCAGCTTGTGATGTAGCTGCGCAGCGTTGCGTTCTCCCTGCCTGCGTAATTACGCAGAACCTGCCAGTCGTTACTCGACAAAAATTCGTAGAACTCGCCCAAGAGTTCCTCTCCGCGGTTGTTGCCAAAGTGCTGGGTGGAGACGAAGTTTAGTATCGGCAAGCATAGGATGTTGTAGAAATAGGCTTGCAACGCTTCGTCTTTGGGAGTTTGCAGAATGCGGTCTATGAGCTCGCGGTCGCTCATAGAAGAGTACTGATGGTATTTTCTCATAGCCTCTCAATTATTTGAAGTTCATATAATAGTGCGTGTCGTAGATGTCCGAATCGACATTTATATTTATTTTCTTGGGGTCGGAGGTGTTGTACATAAATATTTTATTGTCCGACGCGAGGTTTTCGTGCCACTTGCCGTCTTTCCACTCCTTGAATGCCTGTGTTTCATCGTTCACTGTGTAGGGTGTGGTCTTGCCCAAAAGCCCCAGTGCTGCATATATGTGGAGGTAGTTGTCGTATATGAAGGCGTTTATCTGAAAACCGTAGTCGGCGCTCAAATCTCCGTATCCGTATTTGTAGCTGTTATAGTTGCGCATACCGTCTTCGTCGCTCTCGACGGTAATCTCGCTTATCTGGTGTTTCTTGTTCCATTTGTAGGTGCGGCTTACTTTGTTGTCTTTGTTGTTAAGGTCCTGGTAGAGGCTCGCCACGCATCGGCCGTCGCTGTACTCAAAGCTCCATCTGTAAGAGAGGCTCTCCACCTTGTCGCCACTTGTGCGTATGGTGTTGCGGTCGATACTCTCTATAACTCCGTCCTTTATGGTCGCAAATTCTGTTATATCCTCGGTGTATTGCGTGGTTATGTCTTTGTCCTCGTAGCTTTTTATGTATGTGATTTTGTTTATAATCTGGTTGCTGTTTGCAAAAAAGTTCAGTGTTCCGTTCTCTTCCTCTACGGTTATGCTACTATTGCCCAAAGACTCGTCGGTAATCTTGTGGCTATATTCAATCTTCTCCTTTTTGTCGTCGGAGTATTTTATATCCCATCTCTCGGAGATGTTTCTGCGGGCGTGCTTCTTGCCTATCTCTATGGTTGTGGGGTAAAACTCTGCTTTTGCCTGCTTGTCGTAGGGGTTGTATGAGTTATTGCCGCTGTCGTCGCTGCAGGCACTGCATATAATTGTCAATATAACACATAAAGGGGTGAAAAAGTTCTTGCTCATATGAAATTTTTTTATAGAAATTCAAAATTAAATATTTGTAATAAAATCCAAAGCCTCGAAAAAAGTGTTCTTGTCTATGACTGTTTCTTTGTGTTTTCTGTCGCAATCGAGCAGAATGGTATTCTTCTCTTCCATAGCCTGATATATGGCTTCGTAGCTCTTGCAGTCGAACGTGAATAGAGGGCAGCTCTCTTTTATGTTGTGTACATAGCTGTTCAGCATTGACGACGGCAACTTCTCGAGTATTACCGACAGAAACAGGGAACAGATAATCCCCGTCGCTCTGTAGCTCTCTGTGCTTGCCTTCTCTCCAAATGTGCTTTCCAACGCTTGCGCGATGTTACGGCCGAAAGCGGGGTGTACATCGCTCTCGGCTATCACAGCCAATAATTTCAATGGTCTTTGCATTATGTATTTTCTGCAAATATAGTTCGTTTGCGCAGAAATTGTTCACCTCGCACCCCTTTTATTTCTTAAAAAGAAAAAAATATTTATTTTTGAAATATTTATTAAACCTTCACGCGCTGTGGCGGTCTAAAAAAAATTAGAGGTCGTACGCGGCGCCCTCGCCTGTTACTTGTCAATTTTATGCTATGAAACGTATTTATATATTTTTTTTAATGCTGCTCCCCCTGTGTGTTATGGCGCAGCAGCAGACCGTGAAAAAAGGAACCCTGACGGGTGTTGTGGCCGATGCCGATAATAACGAGGTTTTGCAAGCAGCCACTTTGCAGTTGCTTGCTCTCCCCGACACTGTCTACAAGACCGGCGTGGCAAGTGAAATGAATGGTAAGTTTACAATTATTGCCCCTGTGGCGTCTTACATACTGCGTGTTTCTTATGTGGGATATCTCCCCGTAGATAAGCAGGTTACGATAGCCGAGGGTAAGAGCATAGACCTGGGACGCATAAAGCTCAAGGCCGACGTGGTAACTCTGAAGGGCGCCGAGATTACAGCCGAGGTGCCTCCCGTTACCGTTTCCGAAGATACCACGGTGTTCAATACTGCGGCATTCCGTGTACCTGCCGGCTCAATGCTCGAGGAACTCATAAAAAAATACCCCGGTGTGGAGGTTTCTGACGATGGTACAATCAAGGTAAACGGAAAGACTGTTTCGCGTATCCTTATGAAAGGAAAGGATTTCTTTGGCACCGACAAGGATATGGCTATGAAGAATATCCCCGTGGATGTGGTGGAAAAAGTTAAATTCTATGACAAGAAGAGCGATTTTACCCGCGTGACAGGTATCGACGACGGCGAGGAGGAGACTGTGCTCGACCTGCAGATGAAGAGAAGTATGGACGAGGGTGCTTTTGCCAATGTAGACTTGGGCTACGGAACAAAGGATCGTTACACCGCAAAGGGTATGGGAAACTATTTCACCGAGTCGGAGCGTTACACTCTCATTCTGTCGGCAAATAATACCAACGACCGCGGTATGACAGGCGGTGGTCGCGGCGGCGGTCTTGTAAATGCCAAGCAGGGCGGTTTCAACTTTGCCACAGACACCGAAAAACTGCAGACTGGCGGTAATATACGTTACAACCACAATAACAGCGACTCAAAGAGCTACACCTCGAGCGAGACTTTTATGTCGGCGGGCTCAAAGAACCAGTTCTCAAACAGCAACCGCACCTCGTTTGGTCACAGGGTAAACCTTAACGGAGATTTCCGCATCGAGTGGAAGCCCGACACTCTCACAAGACTCATATTCCGGCCCTCGTTCTCCTACTCAAAGAGCGACAGCTGGTCACGTTCAATGTCGGCAACCTTCGACGAGAATCCTTTCGACTATGCGGATTATCGTAAGAAAGAGTGGGGCGATGTATTTGGCGACCTCGAAAATATAGCCCTTAATAACAACCGCAGCGAGAGCCTCTCGTTGAGCAACAGCTACTCAATGAACGCAACCTTTATGCTCAATCGTCGTCTCCTCAAGCCCGGCCGTAACCTCACCCTCCGCGGTAACGTCTCCTACTCAAAGAGCGAGAGCGACAGCTACTCAATGAACGAGGTGAAATATTATCGTGCCACATCTATGGGCAACGACGATAGTCGCAAGCGTTACTCTTCGACTCCCAACAAAAACTGGAGCTATGCCCTGCGCGGTAGCTACACCGAGCCCATTGCGAAGAATCTCTTCCTGCAGATGAACTACAACTTCAACTACAGCTATCAGAACAGCGACCGCTCAACCTATGTATTCGACAATATAAGCGACTACTCAATGGAATTGAGCCGTCATTATAACAAGCCCCTTCTGCCCGAGGACTTTGAGAACAATCTCGACCCCGAGGAGAGCCGCTTCTCGGAGTATCGCAATATGCGTCACGAGGCACAGCTAATGGTGCGCTACGTAACCTCAAAGGCCAACTTGAGCGCAGGCGTGTCGTGGATGCCCCAGCAGTCGGAGATGAAGTATAAATATAAAAAGGTAGATACCATAGTAGACCGCACGGTGCACAACGTGTCGCCCAATATCCGTTTCCGCTATCGCTGGTCAAAGACCACAAACCTCACTCTGCGCTACCGTGGAAACTCGTCGCAGCCCTCGATGACCGACCTGCTCGACATAACAGACGACACCAACCCTCTCTACATCACAAAGGGTAACCCCGGCCTGAAGCCTTCGTTCTCGCACAGTATGAACGCCGACTTCACCACAAACAATCCCGACAAGCAGCGTACAATAAGCACAAACCTCTCATTCTCGCTCACAAGCAACAGCATACAGAACAAAGTGCAGTACAACGAAGAGACCGGAGGTAGCATAAGTCGTCCCGAAAATGTGAACGGTAACTGGAACGCACGAGGAGGTTTCAACTACAGCTCGGCCTTGCCGATGAATAAAAAATATACCTACAGCAGCTCTTCTACACTTGGCTACAGACATAGCGTGGGTTTCATAAGTATGGGCGGCAAGAGCGGCAGCGTGCGCAACGTCACCGAGACCACCGACCTGGGCGAGCGCTTGAGCGCGCAGTATCGTTCCGACTATTTCGATATCTCGCTCAACGGAAATGTCCTCTACTCACACAGCGAGTACAGAATGCGTCCCGAAAGTAATATGGACACCTGGAACTTCTCCTACGGCCCCAGCGCAACACTGCGTCTGCCCTGGCAGAACCTGCAGATTTCGTCGAACCTCTCAATGAGCAGCCGTCGAGGATACAGCGCACCCTCGCTCAATACCGACGAGCTCTTGTGGAACGCGCAGCTCTCAATGAGTTTTCTGCACAAGAATGCCCTCACTGTGTCGTTGCGTATGTATGATATTCTGCACGAGCAGAGCAATGTGTCACGTTCAATCTCGGCAATGTCGCGCAGCGATAGCGAGGATAACTCAATCTACAGTTACGGTATGCTTCACGTAGTATATAAGTTTGACAAGATGGGCGGCTCTGACAAGAGCGACGAGCGTGAGCGTATGCGTGGCTACGGCGGCGAGAGACCTATGATGCCTGCAGGTGGCGGTCGTGGCTTCGGTGGAGGATATGGAGGCTTTGGCGGCCCCGGCGGACGCTTCTAAACTCCCGCATCGGTTATAAGGTTAAAAAGAGATAAAAAACCACGGTTTTTTATCTCTTTTTAATTTTTTTATGCCTACATTCGCGTTCATAGAGAGTAAGTGAAAGGGTTTTGAATTATGGACGGCTTGTCGGGATATTTCTATTGGGCATATAGCATAGTGGTTTTTGTGCTGCTTTTGCGGGTGGTGCTTAATAATCGCAACCCCATAAAAACTCTTGCGTGGGTGATGGTATTTATCTTCCTTCCCGTCATCGGCTTGCTTCTTTATTTCCTTTTCGGGCGCGACACAAAGAAACGGCGTTACATAAGCCGTCGTTCCCTGTCACAGATTCAGCAGCGCAGTCATCTCTATTACCGTTCACGGGAGAGCGTGGAACTGCCCGCGCAATATGCTTCGCTTGCGGCATATCTCGAAAATACCGCATCGGCCTACCCGATGCCCTTTAACGATGCGAGGCCTGTTACATCGACCGCCCGTTTCTTTAACGAGCTGCTCGAGGCGGTTCTTGCGGCCAAAGAACACATACATTTGCAGTTCTATATATTTGAGAACGACGAGCTTGGAACCTGTTTGCGCGATGCCCTTGTGCAGAAGGCGCGTGAGGGTGTCGAGGTGCGTCTGCTCTACGATAGTGTGGGGTGTTGGCGTGTGCCGCGTCGTTTCTTTGAGGAGATACGTTTCGCGGGCGGGCAGGTGGAGGCCTTTCTCAAGGTCTATTTCCCCATCTTTGGCAGCAGGGTGAACTATCGCAACCATCGCAAGCTTGCGGTGGTAGACGGCTGCGTGGGTTTCATAGGCGGGTGCAACGTAGCCGACAGATATATAAAAGGTATTCACGGAGGTGGTTGGCGCGACACTATGCTGTCGCTGCGTGGTGCGGCTGTTCACGGCTTGCAGACATCGTTCCTTGTCGATTGGTACTTTGCAAACGGCTCGCTGGTGAGCGGCGGTGCCTATTTCCCGCCTGTCGAGGCACAGGGCAGCGCTGTGGTGCAGGTGGCGCAGTCGAACCCGGTGGGGCGCAACAGGGTAATCTTATCGGCCCTCATAATGACGCTTGCCGTGGCAAGAAACTATGTCTATGTGCAGACACCCTATCTTATGCTCACCGATGCTATGTCGCAGGCTATGCGTAACGCTGCTCTTGCGGGTGTCGATGTGCGCCTTATGATTCCCCTCCGCTCCGACTCCAAGCTCGCCGACTATGCCTCGCACTCCTATCTGGGCGAGCTTCTTGAGGCCGGTGTCAAGGTTTATCTCTATGAAAAGGGTTTTATGCACAGCAAGGTTATGGTGAGTGACGACACGCTCTCGTCGGTGGGCTCTGCAAATTTCGATTTTCGTAGTTTCTATTATAATTTCGAGGGAAATGCCTTCGTCTATGACAGAGCGGTGGCACAAAGCCTTAAAAACAGCTTCCTCGACGACCAGAAGGGGTGCAGGCAGCTCTCACTGCGCGACTACGAGGCGCGCTCCTTTGCCTGTCGTCTTGCCGAGTCGGCGGCACGTCTTCTATCACCCCTCCTGTAATAAAAAAATCCGCACCTTATATAAAAGTGCGGATATCTTGTACGGTAAATCCCTTGCGGTTACTCCTCGTTCTTCTCTTTTTTGAAGAAACTGAAATTTACGCTGCCGTATGCAACGTGGCGGAAGAAATAGGGGTTCTCGCTGAAATCGTTGTCTTTTCCGTGCTCAAAGATGAATATTCCACCCTCTTTGAGCATATTGCTCTGCAAGATGAGCTCGGGTATCTCCTCGAGTCCGCGCAATGCGTAGGGTGGGTCGGCAAATATAAAATCGTATGAGCTGATGCAGCGCTTTATGAAGTGAAAGGCGTCGTCGCGCACAAGTCTCCAATTCTCCTCTTTGAGTGTGGTGGCGAGCTTACGCAGGTGTGAGAAGTGCAGGGTGTCCATCTCAACCGATGTCACAGATGCGCAGCCGCGCGACAGCAGCTCAAGGCCTATGCTGCCCGTGCCCGAGAAGAGGTCGAGGGCGTCGCACTCTTCAAAATCCATAATATTACACAGGATATTGAAAAGGTTCTCCTTGGCAAAGTCGGTTGTGGGGCGTGCCTTGAAATTGCGTGGCACGTCGAAGTGACGGCCTTTGTATTTTCCGCTAATTATTCGCATAGTATAAGTGCTTGTAGGTCAAAGGGTATGTCTCCTATTCTGTTGAGAAGATTGGGGGCAAAGAGCTCGCTGGGGTTTATTCGCTTTCTGTTGCGTATGAACTGCGCAATGGTTTTTGAAAGCTCCTCCACGCGTTTGTCTCCACACAGGTAGAGGGTGTCCTCGGTCTGTGAGAGGTTTTGCGCTTTCCAGATAGCCAAGAGGTAGTAGAGCTGGTTGTGGTTCTCCTCCGAGGGGAAGTTGTTTATGAGCTCCACCTTGCCGTTCTTTATGGCTATGAGCAGCGCGCCCTCCTTGCGGTAGTAGGCGAGCATATATTTCTCGCTTTCAAAGGGAGTGTGGGCTATGTAGCCCAGGAGGAGGCTTGCCGGGTTGTAGTATTTCACCTCGCCCATCTGCTCGAGACGGTCGGTTATGTTTTTGTCCACTGCAAAGAGCAGGGTGGTGTTTTGCGCTGTGAGTCGGTTGGCTTTTATCTCTACGTTTGTGTTGGCTTTGGGGAAGCAACTGCGGTAATAAACTTTGTGGTGCTGCTTGTCGTCGTACTCTGCGGGCAAAGTGGTGAAATCGCCTGTTGCAATTATGGCATTTATGTTTTTTACATTGTCCATTGCAAGCGGGCACTCCTCGATAGCTTTGCACAGGTTTACATAGAGGCTGCTCTCCTTGTCGGCTTCGTGATAGTGATATTCAACCGATTGTGCTTCGTTGGGGATGTATGTGCAAAAACAAAATCCATTCGTACTGATACGAATGGATAATGTTTTATGCGATATAACCTCTCCTTTCATCAAAGAGAAATTATTCCCAGTTACCGGCATTGTTATTGGGGTTCTCTACGTCACCAACCTTGAGACCGCAGTAACGGTCCATCTTGTTCATCTGGTAGATGAGGTTGAGGAGCTCCTGCTCGTTTACATCCTGCAAGTATGTCTCATAGGGAGTGCGTGCCTCGAAGAGGTGCTGTGCGCTACCCGATTTTGTTGTGTCGCAGCTTGTGAGAAGCTCGAATTTTGCACCCTTGCCATAGGGAACGTATGCCAAAGAGTCGGCAACAAAAGTCTTGGGATAGATGGTGTCGAGCAGTGCAATCCAAGAAGTGTCGCGACGGAACTCGCGCAATCCCTCCTTGTCTACCTCGCCCCAACGGCCTGTCTTCTCGGCTTTCTTTATAATCTCAAGAGCCTTCTCCTCGGTGAGGCCGCGCTCCAACTGCTCGTCGTTGAGCTCACCCACCTTGAGCACGATGGGCATCTTTGCAGTCTTGATATAGTTTATCAATGAATCGAAATCGTTGGCATACGCACCATTGTGAGAGTTACGGTACTCAATCTGCGCGGTTTTGATGTCAATCAAACGGGCGATAATCTCTTTCTCGCGTGCTTTACGAACTTCAGAGAATTCGATAGGGTTCATAATACTGCGGTAGCAAATGTAACCAAGGCCTACAACAGTGATGAACAGCAATAGTTTTAATACGTTTTTCATTGTTACTATTTTTAATTTATGTATTTTCGTGTCGCAAAAATAAAACAAAAAAACGAGAATCCGTTTTTATAGCGTATATATTTATTAAAAAATTGTGATAAATAAGTATTTAGTTTCGCAAATAAAGTCAAATTTTCCTTTTGTCCCAACAGATGAACAGGAAAAATCGCTCGATATGATTGCCCGCTTCATTCTGTCGGGAGACGACAGAAAGGTTTTTTTGCTGTGCGGATATGCCGGCACGGGAAAGACTTCGCTTGTGGCGGCTCTTGTGCGCACTATGGAACAGCTCGAGAGACGCACCGTGCTGCTTGCCCCTACAGGTAGGGCTGCAAAGGTCTTTTCTTCATATTCGGGCAAGCCCGCATACACTATACACAAGTGGATTTACAGGCAGAAGAGCCTGCTCGACGGCTCTACATTTACCCTTATGGAAAACAGGGCGCAGAACACGCTCTTCGTTGTGGATGAGGCCTCTATGATTGCCAACGAGGGCGCGACAAACTTCGGCTCGGGGGCTTTGCTCGACGACCTTGTTGAGTTTGTTTATTCGGGCAGGGGCTGCTCGCTGCTTCTCCTGGGCGACACGGCGCAGTTGCCCCCCGTGGGCGAGGTGCTCTCACCGGCTCTCTCGTCCGACTATCTGCGTTCTATGCTGCTAGATGTCTCGGCAGTTGAGATGACACAGGTTATGCGACAGCTCGACGGCTCGGGAATTCTGCAGAATGCCACGATGCTGCGTCGCATAATTGCAGGCGGTGAGGTGGGAATGATGCCGCGCATAAGGATGAAAGGCTTTCCCGATGTGTGCAGAGTGCAGGGCGAGGAGCTTATAGAGGCGATAGACGGCAGTTACTCCTCGGCGGGAACCGACGAGACGATTGTGCTGTGCCGCTCCAATAAACGCGCAAACGTCTACAACGAGGGCATACGTCGCCGCATCCTTTACCGCGAGGAGGAACTAAATCGTGGCGACATTCTTATGGTTGTGAAAAATAATTACTATTGGCGCGAGGTGCTCGGCCGCGAGGACAAGACTATTCTCGAAAAAATGGACTTCATTGCTAATGGCGATGTGGCCGAAATAGTGCGTGTGGGTGCTTCGGAGGAGATGTATGGATTTCGCTTTGCCGACGTGACGCTCTCGTTTGGCGACTACGGCGACTGCGAGCTCGACGTGAAGATTATGCTCGGGACTCTCACCAGCGAGTCTCCCTCGCTCACCCGTGCCGAGAATGAGGCTCTCTTTGCTGCCGTGTGGGAGGATTATCCCGAAATCAAATCGCGTCGCAAACGTATGGAGGCGGTGCGTAATAATCCGTATTACAATGCTTTGCAGGTAAAATATGGCTATGCAGTCACCTGTCACAAAGCGCAGGGCGGCCAGTGGGCACGTGTCTTTCTCGATCAAGGCTACGTTACGCCCGAAATGGCCGCCCCCGACTATTATCGTTGGCTCTACACTGCTTTTACCCGTGCTACCGAGAGACTCTATCTTGTCAATTGGCCCGATGCGCAGATAGGGGAGTGAGGTGCGCTGTCAGTTCTTCCACAGCGAGCCCCAATTCTCATTGTGGGTGCTCTCTTTTTTTGTGTCGCCGGGGTAGCTTGCGCTTTTCTCGCCCGACGCAGCAATTATACCTTGTGTCCCAATCTCTATGCGTGCAGCCGCGGCTTTCTGATACTTTTTCTTCATAATTTGGCTTTTAAATTTATATGGGCAGAGAGGTTTTTCTCTGCTTTTTGTATTCTCGCATTAGAAGAACAGAAAGGCTGCAGTTTTTGTTCGGGGTAGCGGATAAAAAACGGGGGCTGCCTGGTGCAGCCCCCGTTGAGTGATATAAGGTTTTGTATTAGATTTCTGCAATCTCGAATACTTTATCGATAGCGGCTTTCACGCCCTGTACGTTCTTACCGCCGGCCTGTGCAAAGTGTGCCTGACCGCCTCCGCCGCCCTGCATCTCTTTGGCTGCCTGTCCCACAATCTTGCCTGCGTTTATACCGCGCTCCACAAGGTCGGCACTAGCCGAGATGGTGAGCAGGGGCTTGTCGTTGTATACGCTGCCGATAACGATGAAGAGGTTCTCGGGCTGCTCCTGACGCAATGCAAACACAATGTCTTTAACAGCTGCGGGTGCAATGGGCAACAGGGTGCTGATGTAGCGCACACCGCCGCGCTCTTTCACCTCTTTGAGCAGCTCGTTCTTCATTGAGAGAGCCTTCTCCTTGGCATACTCCTCAATCTCTTTCTTGAGCTCGGCATTCTCGGCAATTGATTTTGCGATGGTTGCCTTCAGGTTGGGCACGTTGTTAAAGAGAGCGTGTATCTCTTTCATAAGAGTCTGCAGCTTGTAGAGGTGCTCCTCGAGCGCCTCGCCTGTGATGGCCTCGATACGGCGTACGCCGGCTGCCACAGAGCTCTCCGAAATGATTTTCACCATACCGATGCGACCGGTAGAATTGACGTGTGTACCTCCGCAGAACTCGATAGAGCTGTCGAACTGTACTACGCGCACGTGGTCGCCATACTTCTCGCCGAAGAGGGCTATCGCGCCAAGCTGCTTTGCCTCCTCGATGGGGATATTGCGGTGGTCGGTCAAGGGGATATTCTCGCGTATGCGTGCATTCACGATGCGCTCAACCTGCTCAATCTCTTCGTCGGTAACTTTCTGGAAGTGAGAGAAGTCGAAACGTATAGAGTCGGGTGTCACAAGTGAACCCTTCTGCTCAACGTGTGTGCCGAGCACCTGACGCAATGCCTGGTCGAGCAAGTGGGTACAAGAGTGGTTGGCTGCGCAGGCGTTGCGTTTCTTTGTATCTACAAGTGCCTGCACGGTTGCCGCTGTGTCGGCGGGCAACTGCTTCACAATGTGTATGGAGAGGTTATTCTCTTTCTTTGTGTCGATAACCTCGATGCGCTCGTCGCCGCACACAAGAACACCTGTGTCACCTACCTGACCTCCGCTCTCTGCATAGAAGGGAGTCTCTTTGAGCACAATCTGGTAGAGTGTCTGGTTCTTCTGCTTTGTTTGGCGGTAACGCAGAATCGCTGTCTCGTATTCGGTGTTGTCATATCCCACGAATGTGCACTCGCCCTCGTTCACGGTTACCCAGTCGCCGTTCTCTACAGCTGCGGCGTTGCGTGCGCGTGTCTTCTGCTTGAGCATCTCCTCGTCGAACTGTTGCATATTCACAGTGAGGCCGTTCTCGCGCAGAATGAGCTGTGTGAGGTCGATGGGGAAGCCAAATGTGTCGTAGAGGGTAAATGCCTCAACGCCGCTGAACTCGCTCTTACCCTCGGCCTTTGTGGTGGCGATAACCTTGTCGAGCAGGTGCATACCTGTGTCGAGTGTGCGCAAGAATGAATCCTCCTCCTCTTTTATCACCTTGGTGATGAGCTCCTGCTGCTGTTTGAGCTCGGGGTAGGCGTCACCCATATTCTCGATGAGTGTGGGCACCAGCTTATACATAAATGCCTGCTTCTGGTCGAGGAAGGTGTATCCGTAACGTACGGCACGACGCAAGATGCGGCGTATAACATAGCCGGCCTTTGCGTTAGAGGGGAGCTGTCCGTCGGTGATTGAAAAAGAAATAGTACGTATGTGGTCGGCAATTACGCGCATAGCAACGTCGGTCTGCTCCTCCTTGCCATAGCTCTTGCCGCTAATCTCGCCGATGGCTTTGATAATAGGCTGGAACACGTCGGTGTCGTAGTTTGACTGCTTGCCCTGCAATGCCATACAGAGACGCTCAAATCCCATACCTGTGTCGATAACCTTTGCGGGAAGCTCCTCGAGGTGTCCGTCGGCCATACGGTTGAACTGCATAAACACAAGGTTCCATATCTCGATAACCTGGGGGTGTGAGCCGTTTACAAGCTCGCGTCCGGGGATTTTTGCACGCTCGTCGTCGCTGCGCAGGTCGATGTGAATCTCTGAACAGGGACCGCAGGGGCCTGTGTCACCCATTTCCCAGAAGTTGTCGTGGTGGTTACCGTTTATAATTCTGTCGGCGGGCAGGTGCTTGCTCCAGATGGCAGCCGCTTCGTTGTCGCGCTCCAGGCCCTCGGCCTCGCTACCCTCGAATACCGTTGCGTACATACGCTCGGGATCGAGCTTTGCCACTTGTGTAAGGAACTCCCACGCCCAGTTGATTGCATCTTCTTTGAAATAGTCGCCAAACGACCAGTTGCCAAGCATCTCGAACATTGTGTGGTGGTAGGTATCGTGTCCCACCTCCTCGAGGTCGTTGTGCTTACCGCTCACACGAAGACATTTCTGTGAGTCGGCCACGCGCTTGCTTGTAGCGGGGCGGTTACCCAGGATAATGTCCTTGAACTGGTTCATACCTGCGTTGGTAAACATCAGTGTGGGGTCGTCTTTTACTACCATAGGAGCCGAGGGAACGATGAGGTGCCCTTTCTCCTGAAAGAATTGCTTGAAAGATTCTCTAATCTCTTTAGATGTAAGCATATTTTTATTGTTTATGTTATTTCTTAGTTTCTTGCCGCGACGACGTGGATACATCTGTGCGCAACATCGTGCAAAGTTACAACAAATGAGTGAAAAAACGAATATTTTGGGCGATAATCCTGTGTGGTTTTTCTCTCTTTCTTGCCCGCTGCTACGCTCTCTTTTATGCGTGTTAGGAATATCGGGGATTTTGTTGCGTAAAATGCCGCTTTTTACTATTTTTGAACTGAAGCTCGAAAATAACCTGCACTTTCTGTAAATATCCAAGCAAGCTTGATATTATTTGGCTTCGCCGAAGTGCTTTTGCGCTCGTTGCGTGAAAAAATAAAATTTTTTCCCACTCGCTTGATGCACTTTTGCTCGTTTGTGTATATTTTTGCAATAAAATGCGAAGGAACCGAGGAGGTTGTGCCGTTGAGGTGCTCGCTCCTGTAATGTGCGAATACAATGAGAAAAGTCTATTACATATTTAACCCTGCCACACGCACCTACGACCGTGTATACCCAAATCTTGCGCAGCGCTTTCTCACAATCCTGCGCCGCATTTTGATGTTTATAATATTTGGCGGTCTCTCTTTTCTCATCTTTTACCTGCTCATTGAAACACCTTCGATGAAGGAACTGCAGCAGGAAAATTCCCGTCTGCTTGCGCAGTACCGCATTATGTCGCAGCGCCTCGACGATGCGATGGAGGTGCTTGAGGATATTCAGCAGCGCGACGACAACCTCTACCGTGTGCTGCTCGAGTCGGAGCCGTTGCCTGCCCACACCCGCAACTCGGGCTATGGCGGTACATCGCGTTACGACGACCTTATGGAGATGGACAACGCCGCCCTTGTGGTGGAGACGGCTCAAAAGATGGATATGCTCGACAAGCAGATATACTTGCAGATAAAGTCGTTCGACACCCTTGTGGAACTCGATGCCGAGCGCGAGGATTACCTGCGTCATCTGCCTGCTATACAGCCTATTGCGAACCGCGACCTCAAACGCACAGCCTCGGGCTATGGCTGGCGCATCGACCCGGTGTACAAGGTGCGCAAGAAACACAACGGAATGGATTTCTCGTGTGACAACCGCACCCCCGTCTATGCAACGGCCGACGGCACCGTGGTATCGGCCAAGTGGCAGTCGGGCTACGGCTACACGGTGACCATTGACCACGGCTACGGAATAAAAACTCTCTATGCCCACCTCTATAATAACAAATTTATGGTAAAGCCCGGGCAGAAGGTGGTGCGCGGCGAGCAGATTGCGTTAAGCGGAAACTCGGGCAAGAGCACGGGCCCGCACCTGCACTACGAAGTGATTGTAAAGGGGCAGCACGTCAATCCCATCAACTACTATTTTATGGACCTCGACGCCGAGGGTTACGACCAAATGCTGCAGATGGCCGAGAACCACGGAAAAATTTACGATTGATTTATATGGCTTTGTCAAAGGATAAGGATTTAAAACTCTACTACTCTATAAAAGAGGTGGCCGAGGAGATAGGTGTCACCGAGACCACTCTGCGCTATTGGGAGAGTGTGTTTCGTCAGCTTGCGCCCTATAAGGGTGCCAATGGCGTGCGTCGTTACACCAAGGAGGATATTAAAACGGTGCGCCTCATACATCACCTTGTAAAGGAGCGTGGTCTCACTCTTGCGGGAGCCAAGCAGCACCTCAAAGGGGCTGGAAATAAAGAGAATGCCGACACCTCGGCCGAGGTTATCGATCGCCTGAAGGCTATACGCGAGGAACTCCTCGGCATAAAGGCGCAGCTCGATTTCTTGTAAAGATTTGTTGTTTCATAAAAACGTGTCTTGCAGTGTCTGCACCGCAAAGATGCGGCAAGAGCAGCCCGCGGGCTGCTCTTGCTTTTTTATTCTATCGAAGTTATCCTATTCGCGCTATGGTTTTTATGCTCTTTATCTTCTTGAGGCTCGAACACATATTCTTCACATCCTCTACATCGTGGACATTTATCCAGAAGGTGCCTTCGAAGATGCCGTCGCTGCTCTCGAGATGCAGCTTTTGAATGCTTGCGCTGAACTCGCGTGCTATGATTGCGGTAATTTCGTTGAGCACTCCAAGGTCGTCGATACCCTTTATCTGTATGGGGACAATGAAGTTGAGCTTCTTGTGCATATCCCACCTTGCCGCCAGAATCTTGTCGCCGTGGCTGCTCTTGAGGGTATTGGCAACGGGGCAGTTGCGCTTGTGTATCACAATGTGCTTATCCTCGTCGTAGTATCCCAGCACGTCGTCGCCCGGTATGGGGTGACAGCAGTCGGCTATGATATAGCTCTTCTGGATATTCTCGTCGGTGAGGTTTATAGGCTTCTTGTGGTCTATATTCTCAAAGGTCTCGCCGGTTTTCTCCTCCTCTTTCTTTTTATCTTTACTAAAGAAGAAGAGTGATTGCAAACTGAACTTTTTATTGCCGAGCAGAGCGTCTTTGTCGTCGCTGCCCAAGGTTATGGTGCCCTCGCCTATGGCTGCAAGCAGTGCTTCTTTGTCTTTGAGGTTATGCAGCTTCCACAGCTTTTCTATGTTATTGCTGTAGTTGCTCAAGCCCTCTTGCTCAAGGAATTTGTTCAGCAGTTCCTCGCCGTCGCGCACGAGCAGGCGCTGTTTACGGCGCAGGGCGGCTGTGATTTTTGCGCGAGCCTTGGCTGTGGTTACAAATGTGAGCCAGCTCTCATCGACACGGGGTGCGTTGGAGGTTATAATCTCTACCTGGTCACCGCTCTGGAGCTGGTGGTTCAGGGGTACCAGCTTGTGGTTCACCTTTGCGCCTATGCAGTGGTTGCCAAGGAAGGTGTGTATGCTGTATGCGAGGTCGAGAGCCGTGCAGTTCTGTGGCATTGTCTTTATGTCGCCCTTTGGGGTGAAGACAAATATCTCGGTGGCATAGAGGTTTAATTTTATCGTGTCGAGGAAGTCGAGGGCGTTGGGTTGCGGGTCGTCGAGAATCTCTTTTATGGTGTGCAGCCAGGCTTCGAGCTGCTCGTCGCCGCTGTCTTCGCCCTGGCTCTTGTATTTCCAGTGTGCCGCGATTCCCTTCTCTGCCATTTCGTTCATCTTCTCGCTGCGCACCTGCACCTCTATCCACTCGCCGCGTTTGCTCATAAATGTGGCGTGCAGTGCCTTGTAACCGTTGGTGCGGGGCTTGTTTACCCAGTCGCGCAAGCGGTCGGGGTGGGCGTTGTAGAGCTTTGTGAGGGCGATGTATATGTTGAAGCACTCGTTGTTTTCGTCCTTGCCTTCGCGCGGTGTGAATATGATGCGCACTGCAAGTATGTCGAAGATGTCTTCAAAGGCAACGTGCTTCTTCTGCATCTTGTTCCAGATGGAGTAGGGCGATTTCACACGTCCTATGATGCGATATTTGAGGCCTATGGCGTCGAGCTCGCTACAGATGGGCGAGATGAATTCGCGGTACAGAATGTCGCGGTCGCGTCGGGTGTTCTCAATGAGTTTTTCTATCTTGTAGAACTCCTCGGGGTGCTCGTAGCGGAAGCTCAAATTCTCGAGCTCTGTCTTTATATTGCTCAATCCCAAGCGGTAGGCTATGGGGGCATATATGTAGAGTGTTTCGCCGGTTATCTTGTACTGCTTGTTTTCGGGCATAAACTCCAGCGTGCGCATATTGTGCAGGCGGTCGGCTATCTTTATGAGTATGACTCTTATGTCCTCGCTCATTGTGAGCAGCAGCTTCTTGAAGTTCTCGGCTTGCTCCGATGCGTGTGCTCCGAACACACCTCCGGCAATCTTTGTGAGGCCGTTCACAATCTCGGCTATCTTGTCGCCGAAAAGGTTTCTTATGTCGTCCACCGTGTAGTCGGTGTCCTCTACAACGTCGTGGAGCAGCGCGGCGCATATCGATGTGGAGCCGAGGCCTATCTCTTTGCACACAATCTTTGCCACCTCGAGCGGGTGCATAATATAGGGCTCACCGCTGTGACGGCGCACTCCTTTGTGTGCCTGACGCGCAAAATTGAAGGCTTTTGTTATGAGCTCAACTTTCTTGCGGTGCTGCGATGCCAGATATATCTCCAACAGCTCATCGAAGGCATCGTTTATGGCTTTCTCTTCGTCGATAATCCTTTTTTCGCTCTCCATACGCTTTTAATATATTTTCAGTGTTCGTCCTGCGCGTATTTTTGTATTGCGCATATTGTTCCACTTCATAATCTGCTTCACGCTGACGCGGTATTTGCGTGCGATGGTTCCCAGAGTCTCGCCGTTGCGTATCTTGTGGTATTTGAGGGTTCCTCGCCCGTCGTCGTTGGCCTTTGCCTGCTTGAGCATCTTGGCAATGTCGCTCTTGGGGAAGAATTCCTCTTTCTTGTAGCTGTATATGCTGTCTTCGTTGGCGATGAACTTTGTTATCGCGTCGTTGGGCAGGCGCAATACATAACGCTCGGCCTCTCCGGGGATTATGTCTTTTATGTATTGTGGGTTTATGGCCCTTATGTCCTCTATATCCATATCGCAATACTGCGCGATTTGTTTAAAGTGGAGGTTTTTTGTTATGTGCAGCGTGTCGGTGCCTATGGGGAGTTTGGGCTCCATAGGGCAGATGCCGTGGTCTTCGTGGTAGGTCATAATGTAGTTTGCCGCGATGAGCGCAGGCAGATAGCCGCGTGTCTCGCGAGGCAGGAAACGGTATATCTCCCAGAAATCGGTCTTTCCTCCCGAGCGCAGAATTGCTTTTTTTACGTTACCCGGGCCGCAGTTATAGGCTGCTACGGCAAGGTCCCAACGGTTGAAGAAGTTGTAGAGGTCGCGCAGGTAGTTAAGACCGGCGCGTGTGGCTTTCAGGGGGTCGAAACGGTCGTCGATGTAGTTGTTCGACTTCAAGCCGTAGAGCTTTCCTGTGGCAAACATAAACTGCCACAAGCCTTTTGCGCCCGCGCGTGACACCGCCTTGGGGTTGAGGGCCGACTCTATCACAGGCAGATATTTGAGCTCGTGCGGCATATCATACTTGTCTATCTCGGCCTCAATCATAGGCATATAGAATTCTGAAATTCCGAGCATATAGGCCACGAGTGAGCGGTTGCGTGTGGCGTAGCGGTCGATGCACTGGCGCACCATACTATTGTAGGGCATATCTATGATGCAGGGCATTTCGCGCAGTCGCATTGCATATACCGTGTCGTTGAGTTTTATGTTTTCCCATCCCTCGCTGTTGCAGTCGAAACTCTTGAGCAGGTTGCGTGCCTGCCAACCGTTGAGCAGGCTGTCTATCTCGGCGTTCATTCCCTCGGGGAACTCAAACACCAGGCTGTCTGCTGCCGAGGCGTTGTCGGTGGCAAAGAGGTCGAGTGTGTCGGGGTGCACAATGTCGCTGTCGCGCACCACACTCTCGTCAAAGAGTGCGCCGTTGTCTGTGGAGTCGGCAGGGGCTGTGTAGCTCTCTTGTGCCTGTGCTCCCGCAAAGAACAGCGTAGATATCAAAAGTATGATGTGTTGTCGCATTTTTTCTTGTGTTTATCAGAATGTTATGTTGCAGTTGAGGCCGTATGTGCCCCTTGTGTTGTGTCCGTAGCCGTTTTCTATTATCTGCGGTTGTATGGAGAGGTTTAGGTCTTCGCTTATGTCGAAACTGCTCAATTGTGCATCGACATAGGCGTCGATGACCGACACTACATACACTCCTATGAAGGCGAATATGCTCAAGTCGCGCCAACGGCGGTAGCGGTCTTTTCTCTTTTTAAATACCTTTGTGAGGTACTCTTTATTTCCCTCAAAGTCGTATCCCGGGCGGAAAAAGTCCTTGTATGAGTCGCTGTTCGGGTCGCTGTCCATAATATCGAGATAAGCCTGACGGTAGTCGCTGTACATCTGTGTGTTCCAGTTGTAGGCATACAGGCAGCCGATGAATCCTCCGTAGACGACAGGCAGCTTCCAGTACTTGCGGTTGTATATCTGTCCGCCGCCGGGGAAGGCTATCGCAAGCCACGTTGCCTTTGTGGGGTCGGGCTTGAAGGGGGTTATTTGAGGCACGTTCTCGCCGATGCTCTGTCGCTTGAGGGCGGCACGGCTGCTGTCGGGTGCTGCAAATATCTGCCTCTCGTAGGCCTCGGCAGCAGCGGCGGAGTCGGCACGCAGGGTGGCCTCGAAGAGGGTGTCGGCACGCTGCACAAGTGTCTCTTGTGCGATTGCGTTCTGTGTGGCTGCAAATATCATCATTGCCGCCCACAACACTATCCTGGTATTAGTGAAACGCGGTATTTTCACAGTCTCAATTGTTTAATTTGTCAAATATAGCAATAATTCTTTCAAATTCCTGCTCATTCTTGAACTTGATGCTTATTTTTCCGCTTCCTTTGGCCGAGCAGGTGAGCTGCACGGGGGTGCGGAAGAATTGCGTGAGCTGTTTTTTCAGTTGATGAAACTCGGGTGCAATCTGCTTTGCGGCACCGGCTTTGCCCTCTGTGGCTGTTTCGGCTTTGCCCTCCTTGGTTTTGCGCACAATCTCTTCTACCTCGCGCACCGAGTAGTTCTTCTCTTCTATCTCGTGGTAGAGCTTTATCTGCTCGGCGGGGCTTTCGAGTGAGAGGAGCGCACGCGCGTGTCCCATATCTATCTTCTTGTCTTTCAATGCTACCTGTATTATCGCAGGCAGCTTCAGCAGACGCAGGAAGTTGGCTATGGTTGCGCGTCCCTTGCCCACACGTTTGCTCAACTGCTCCTGTGAGAGGTTGTGCTGCTCAATGAGCTGCTGGTAGGCGAGAGCTATCTCGAGCGCGTTGAGGTCTTCGCGCTGTATATTCTCGATGAGGGCCATCTCCATTGTGTCCTCGTCGTCGGCCTTGAGTATATATGCCGGAATTGTGGTTCTGCCTGCAAGCTGCGATGCGCGGAAGCGTCGCTCACCCGCAATAATCTGATATTTGTCTTCACCTGTCTTGCGCAGGGTGATGGGCTGAATGATTCCAAGCTCCCTGATAGAGTCGGCAAGTTCCTGCAGCGCCTCCTCGTTGAATTCGCGTCGGGGCTGGTTGGGGTTGGCCTCGATGAGGCTTATCTCAATCTCGCCTATAGATTGCGAGCCCGATGTCTGCACGGCCTCTGTGGAGATAAGTGCATTGAGACCACGTCCTAATGTGAATTTCTTGTTGGGTGCCATTATTCGTTGTTTCTGTTTATTATTTCTTGCGCGAGTGACAGGTAGTTCTTTGCACCTGTCGATTCGGCGTCGTACAAAATCACGGGTATACCCATACTGGGAGCCTCTCCCAAACGGATGTTTCTCTGTATTACGGTGTTGAATACGAGCTCTCTAAAGTGTTTCTTCACCTCGTTATACACCTGGTTGCTCAAGCGCAGGCGCGAGTTGAACATTGTGAGCAGGAATCCCTCGATGTCGAGCGCGGGGTTTAAGTTCGATTTGATAATCTTGATTGTATTCAACAGTTTGCTGATACCCTCGAGAGCGAAATATTCGCACTGCACGGGTATAATCACCGAGTCGGCTGCTGTGAGCGAGTTCACGGTAATGAGGCCCAGCGAGGGCGAGCAGTCGATGAGTATGTAGTCGTATTTGTCCTTCACGGGGGCAAGCACCTCGCGCATAATCTTTTCGCGGTTGGGCATATCGAGCATCTCAATCTCGGCTCCCACAAGGTCGATGTGCGATGGTATTATGTCGAGCCCCTCGATGCAGGTGTTGTGTATGCCTTCTGTGATGGCCGATTTGTTTATGAGGCACTCATATATGGAGCACTCTATCTCGCGTATGTCTATGCCGAGGCCCGACGAGGCATTGGCCTGCGGGTCGGCATCAATTACGAGCACTTTTTTTTCGTATGTGGCAAGCGAAGCGGCCAGGTTTATGGCTGTGGTGGTCTTTCCCACGCCTCCTTTCTGATTGGCCAGAGCTATGATTTTTCCCATATTATAAGTTGATTGTATTTTGTTGTAACTTGTTTTCCTGCTTGCGTTTATTGCGGCTTGTCGCTGCAGGTGGAAATCTGTTGCGAAGATACGAAAAAAATAGATTGAATCTCTCTATTTTCGTTTTACTTATGAACAGGGGTAGTAAAAAAGTTATAAAAAGTGTTGTAAATGTACCAATTTGGGGCTTCTCGGGCGCTCTTGCACATTTTCCTTTTTTCTTAAAAAACTACTAATCAACGGTGTGTGCAGGTGCAGTTCTTTTTCTTTGTCTCTTTTATTGTGAAAGTAGGGTGTTTGTTCGCCGATTTTCCCTATTTTTGCCTAAAAATATGATAAGATGAAAGAAAGACCGCTTATACTTGTATCCAACGACGACGGGTACAAGGCCAAGGGAATAAATGTGCTCGTTGAGGTGCTCAAGGAGTTTGGTGACGTTGTGGTAGTGGCTCCCCACACGGGCCGCTCGGGAAAGGGATGCTCCATAACAAGTGAAACACCCATAAAAGTGTGGGAGGTTTCCTCGCAGCCCGGTGTAACGGTTTACGCCTGCACGGGAACGCCTAGCGACTGCATAAAACTTGCCTGTCACGACATTGTGCCCCGCACTCCCAATCTCATAATCGGAGGAATAAACCACGGCGACAATTCGGCTGTGAACGCTCACTATTCGGGTACTATGGGTGTGGTTATAGAGGGCTGTATGAAGAATATCCCCTCGATAGCTTTCTCCATCTGCTCGCACGACGAGGATGCCGACTTCATCCCCACATATCCCTATATACGCAAGATAGTGGCCGAAGTGTTGCGTCGAGGCCTTCCCCAGGGCAGTTGCCTGAACGTAAACTTCCCCGACTCACCTTCCTATGCAGGCCTCAAGGTGTGCCGTCAGGCTGTGGGGCAGTGGGTTAATGAATGGGAGGCTCACGAGCATCCCCGTGGCGGCCGCTGGTGGTGGCTCACAGGTGAGTTTGTTCACAACGAGAGCGATGCACAGGCCGACAAAGTGGCGCTTGAGAATAATTATGTGACCATAACACCCACGACAATCGATTTTACCGACTACTCTCTGCTTGCCGAAATGCAGGGGTGGGGGCTGTAAATCCTTCGTAAAACGTGTAAACTATGAAATACTATCTTATAGTGGGCGAGGCATCGGGCGACCTGCACGCCTCAAATCTTATGAAGGCGCTCAAGGAGCGCGACAGCGAGGCGGAGTTTCGTTTCTTTGGCGGTGACCTGATGTCGCAGGTGGGCGGTGTGTGTGTTAAGCACTATCGCGACTGCGCCTTTATGGGTATTCTGCCCGTGCTGCTCAATTTGAGAACCATATTTTCAAATATGTCGCTCTGCAAGAGGGATATAAAGGAGTGGAAACCCGACGCTCTCATCCTTGTAGACTACCCGGGTTTTAACCTCTCGATAGCAAAGGATATACACGCCACAACAGATATCCCCGTGTACTATTACATAGCACCCAAGATATGGGCTTCGCGCGAGGGCAGAATAAAAAATATCAAGCGCGATGTGGACGAACTCTTCTCAATCCTGCCGTTTGAGGTCGATTATTTCAAAAAGCACAGCTATGCGATAAACTACATAGGAAACCCTTGTGTGGATGCCGTGGCGGCCTACCGTGCAGCCAATCCCTGCGACGACGCTGCGTTTCGCGCGGCATACGGCTTGGGCGAGAAGCCTGTGGTGGCAATCCTCGCGGGCAGCCGCCGTCACGAGATTCAGGACAATCTGCCGCAGATGTTGCAGGCTCTTGAGGCTTTCCCGCAGTACTCTCCTGTGATTGCGGGGGCTCCCGGTATTGAGCCCGAGTTCTACACCCCTTATTTGCAGCAGGGTGCCTCCATTATATATGGCGATACTTATCGTCTGCTTGCGCACTCGCACGCGGCTGTCGTTACATCGGGCACCGCGACGCTCGAGACAGCTCTTTTCCGCGTGCCGCAGGTGGTGTGCTACAGCACCCCCTTGCCGTGGCTTGTGTCGAAGCTCAAACACCTCTTCCTCAAGGTGAAATATATCTCGCTTGTAAACCTTGTAGCCAACTGCGAGGTGGTGCGCGAGCTTGTGGCGGCCGATATGTGTGTGGAAAATATTAAGGCAGAACTGTCGAAGATTCTCCCCGTGCAGTCGCCCGACAGAGAAAAGATGCTTGCGGGCTACGACCGTATGATTGAGATTCTCGGTGAGCCGGGTGCTTCGCAGCACGCAGCCGAGAAGATGGTTGCGCTCTTGCGTGGCAAAAAACAGTGACAGTGAAAACCGATAAAAAAGTAAAGGGCAGCCACAGGGCTGCCCTTTCTTGTGGGTATATGCTTGTTTAGAGTACTCCGATGAGGCTCAAATAGATGAGCGCTGTGGGAACTGCAAGCAGGGTGCTGTCGAAACGGTCGAGCATACCGCCGTGTCCGGGTAGGATATTTCCCGAGTCTTTAATACCTATCTCGCGTTTCATACAAGATTCGATGAGGTCGCCGTATGTGCCTGCCACAGCCACAACGGCTGCGAGTCCCATCCACTGCCACATATTGAGCTGTGTAAAGAAAATCGACATCACATAGCCGGCAATCATTGCTACCACAACACCTCCTATGGTGCCCTCCCAGGTTTTCTTGGGCGACACGCGCTCCCACATCTTGTGCTTGCCTATAGAGCACCCCACAAAGAAAGCGCCCGAGTCGTTGCACCAGATGAAGACAAATATCGCGAGGGGAAGCATATAGCTATATGTGCTGCCGTTTGCGCCTACGGTAGAGAGGATGTTAAGCAAGGCAAAGGGAAGTGCTGCGTACACCTGTGTGAGCACAAAGTAAGCGTAGTTGTCGAGCGAGCTGCCCTCGGTGCTGTAGAGACGACGCACAAACACATATACCATAAGCAGGATATAGGGGAGGAAGAGCGTTGTGTAGTTGCTCATTCCCAGGTGTGACGCCGCATAGAGCGCAAAGAAGAGGTATCCGCCGCCTATTACAGCAAGCAGAGTGCTGAACGATGTTTTTTTATACTCGTGTATAAGGTTGCTGAACTCATTGACTGCCAGCATAGTCACAACTGTGAAAAGTGCGGCAAATGATGTGTGCCCATAGAGGATGGCACCCAACAGGACTATGCCGAATACGGCACCTGTCAATACTCGTACTAAAATCTTGTTCATAATTCGTTTGTGTTTGTGTTATCGCTGTTATCTGTTGCGGTGTCGGGTGTTTCGCTGTGCTCCTCACCGCTGTTTTTTTCCATAATCTCCTCGCTGCGCGAAGCCCACGGTCTCTTGCCGAAAATCTTCTCTACATCCTCGGCAAATATAACCTCGCGCTCCATAAGCACCTTGGCGAGCTCGGCGTGTCCCTCCTTGTGCTCTTCGAGCAGTCTCTTGGCGCGTTCATACTGCCCCGTTATCATAGCGTGCACTTCGGTGTCTATGAGCTCGGCGGTCTTTTCGCTGTATGGGCGGTTGAACGAGTACTCCTGATTGTTGTAGTAGCAGAGGTTCGAGAGTTTGTCGCTCATACCTGCGTAGGCAATCATTCCGTATGCCTGTTTTGTTACGCGTTCCAGGTCGTTCATCGCTCCGGTTGAAATCTGTCCCGTGAAGACCTCCTCGGCGGCGCGGCCTCCAAGGATGGCGCACATCTCGTCGAGCATCTGCTCTTTTGTGGTAATCTGTCTCTCTTCGGGCATATACCACGCTGCACCCAGAGCGCGTCCGCGCGGTACTATGGTGACCTTAATCAAGGGGTTTGCGTGCTCGAGGAACCACGACAGGGTGGCGTGGCCTGCCTCGTGTATGGCGATGGTTTTTTTCTCGTTCTCTGTCATCACCTTGGTCTTCTTCTCGAGGCCGCCTATTATGCGGTCTACGGCGTCGAGGAAATCCTGCTTGTCCACGGCCTGTTTATTGCCGCGCGCTGCTATGAGGGCTGCCTCGTTGCACACGTTGGCGATGTCGGCACCCGAGAATCCCGGGGTTTGACGTGCGAGGATATCCACGTCCACCGAAGGGTCGAGCTTCAAGGGACGCAGGTGAACGCCGAAGATGGCTTTGCGCTCGTTGAGGTCGGGCAGGTCTACGTGTATCTGGCGGTCGAAGCGCCCTGCGCGCAGCAGAGCTTTGTCGAGTATGTCGGCGCGGTTTGTGGCTGCCATAACAATTATTCCGCTGTTTGTGCCAAAGCCGTCCATCTCGGTGAGCAACTGATTGAGGGTGTTCTCGCGCTCGTCGTTGCCGCCCATAGAGGGGTTCTTGCCTCGTGCGCGTCCCACGGCGTCAATCTCGTCGATGAAGATTATGCAGGGGGCTTTCTCCTTTGCCTGACGGAAGAGGTCGCGCACACGCGATGCGCCTACGCCCACAAACATCTCTACAAAGTCGGAACCCGACATTGAGAAGAAGGGTACGTTGGCCTCGCCTGCCACAGCCTTGGCAAGCAGAGTTTTTCCTGTTCCGGGAGGGCCCACGAGAAGCGCTCCTTTGGGTATCTTGCCACCCAACTCGGTGTAGCGGCCTGGGTTCTTGAGGAAATCTACAATCTCCTGCACCTCCTGCTTGGCGCCCTCCTGGCCTGCCACGTCCTTGAATGTGATGTGGTTGTTCTTCTCTTTCTCAAAGAGCTTTGCCTGCGACTTGCCCACGTTGAATACACCGCCTTGGCCGCCTCCGCCGCTCATACGTCTCATTATAAACATCCATATAACGACAAACAGAACGAGGGGGAGTACGTTCCACAAAAGGCCGCTCAAGTAGTCGGGCTCCTTTTTAAATTGCAGTGTGCCGGTGAAATTACCTGCGGCCTCCTGCTCGTCGATGTAGCTCTCGAACTTCTCTTTAGAGCCTATCTGCGAGATGACCATAGGTTTACTTCCTATGCGTTCCACCTTCCCTTTGAAGATGTTTTTTGCCGAGTCGGGGATAATCTCTGCCTCCACCTTGTCTGTGTCATACACGGTGATACCCGAAACATATCCCTTGCCTATGTACTCGGTGAGCTGTGAGTAGTTCACCTCCTTGGTGAGCGACTCGCCATCGCCGCCACACATATATATGAACATAAGCACGGCTGCTGCGGCAAAGTAGAACCAGGTGAAGTTGAACTGTGGTTTTTTATTTCTTTTGTTTTCTGTCATAATCAGTCAAGGTCGGGTATGTTTGTAACTGTAGCGTCGGCCCACAGGTGTTCAATGTCGTAGAAGGCACGCACGTCGGGCAGGAATATGTGTACGAGCACGTCGCCGTAATCCATAGCCACCCACTGTGCATTGCGCAGGCCGTCTATGGCATAGGGCTTGCGGCGGCATCCCTCGCGCACCATATCTTCTACCGAGTCGGTGATGGCGCTCACTTGAGTGGGGGAGTTACCTTGGCATATAACAAAGTAATCGCAGATGCTGTTTCCCAGCTTTTCCATATCTACGATGGTTATCGCTTTGCCTTTTTTCTCCTGTATGGCTTCTACAATCTGGTCTATAAGCTGCTTGCTTGAGTTGTCGGTTTTCTGCATATTTTATAAAATTGTTTCAAAAGTTTATGTGCAAATATCGTGCCACACCCTTTTTTTTGAGAATATGACATTTTGTCACGCGCGTTGTGTCACCTTGTAGTAAACGATATTTTGCGTTGTTTTGCTGTTTTGTATTGCAAATATAGGTAGTTTTTTACCCCAAAATGGCTATTCTGATATTTTTTTTCATTTTTTTGAGTAAAAAAACTCGAAAAACATTTTTTTTAACGAGAAAAGTTGTATCTTTGCATCGCAATTAAGCAATGGGCTATGGTGTAATGGTAACACTACAGATTCTGGTCCTGTCATTCTTGGTTCGAGTCCGAGTAGCCCAACAGAAACGAAACCTATCGAAATATTTCGATAGGTTTTTTTCTTTGTATAATTGCCTTTGGCTGCGAGTAAGGCTTAATAGAATAAGAGCCCCCTGATTGTGTAAATCAGGGGGCTGTGTTTTTTAGTCAAGGATTTGTGGTTTGCGTTCAAAAAGATTTTTTGTGAAGACACGCAGCGCAGGTATCAGTGCTCTGAAAATTCTCTTTGAATGTCCTTTGGGATTTTGTGTGATACGATATATCCATTCAAGGCCGGCTTTCTGGTATTTCTCGGGAGCTCTCTTTGCCACTCCTGCGAGAATGTCGAACATACCTCCGACTCCAAAGCAGATACCGGTGTTCAACTCTTGCTTGTATGTGGTGATGAATCTCTCTTTAAAAGGAGAGGGCATTCCTATAAACAGATAGTCGGGGCTCTTGCTTGCAATCTCCTTCACAATAGCTTTCTCGTCTTTAAAGAAACCGTTGTGGTAACCCACGATTTTTATGTTTGGATATTTGTTTCCTACTACTTCTGCCAATTTCTTAATAGTCTGCTCCTCGGCTCCAAGCAGGTAGATGCTTCTCCCTTTTTGGTTGGCTGTTGTGAGCATACCTTCCATAATGTCGGCACAAAGAGTTCTTTGCTTCACCTTGTACATTTTGAGTTTAAGGTAGAGGTAGACTACGATGCCGTCGATATTTACGATATCGGAACTGTTTACATAGTCTTTGAAGTTCTTGTCCTTGTCGAGCAATGCAAACTGCTCAATATTGACACCGGTTATCTGAATACCTTTTTTGTTTTTCTCAAAACATTCTTCAACGTATTGCAAAACCTCTTCGGTAGGAATTGGGTTTATCTTTATCCCACAAGTATGGACTGTGTTCATTTGTATTATTCTTTTCTCCAAACCATTTTATTAACAACACCTGTGTAGCTTTGTATGAGTTTGACGATTTTTGTAGATACATTTTCGTCTACATAGTTGGGAACGGGAATACCGTGGTCTCCCTCGTTATTCATTCTTACAGCTACATCCACTGCCTGCAACAAGTCGTGTTCGTTGATTCCGGCAAGCACGAAACAGCCTTTGTCGAGAGCCTCGGGGCGCTCTGTGCTTGTGCGTATGCACACTGCGGGGAAGGGGTGTCCTACGCTTGTGAAGAAACTGCTCTCCTCGGGCAGGGTGCCGCTGTCACTTACCACTGCGTATGCGTTCATCTGCAGGCAGTTGTAGTCGTGGAACCCGAGAGGCTCCTGACGCATAACGCGTTTGTCGAGTACAAAACCGCTTGCATCCAGACGGTTGCGGCTGCGGGGGTGGCAACTGTAAAGGATGGGCATATCATACTTCTCGGCCATTGCGTTGATTGCGTTGAACAGTGAAAGGAAGTTCTTCTCGGTGTCAATATTCTCTTCGCGGTGAGCGCTCAAGAGGATATATTTGCCCTTCTCGAGTCCCAAGCGTGCGTGTACGTCGCTTGCTTTTATTTCCTCGAGATTCTCGTGAAGAACCTCGGCCATAGGCGAGCCGCTCACGTATGTGCGCTGCGGTGCCACGTTGCTTGCGTTTAGGTAGCGGCGTGCGTGCTCGCTGTAGCAGATGTTTACATCGGAGATGATATCCACGATGCGGCGGTTTGTCTCCTCGGGCAGACACTCGTCCCAGCAGCGGTTACCTGCTTCCATATGGAAGATGGGGATGTGCAGACGCTTTGCTCCAATTACCGAGAGACAGCTGTTTGTGTCGCCAAGTACGAGAACAGCGTCGGGCTTTGTCTGTACCATCAGCTTGTAGCTGGCGTTGAGGATATTGCCCATTGTGGCGCCAAGGTCGTCGCCCACTGCGTCCATATAAACCTCGGGATCTTTCAATTTGAGGTCGTGGAAAAAGACACCGTTCAGGTTGTAGTCGTAGTTCTGTCCTGTGTGGGCCAGAATTGTGTCAAAATATTTACGACATTTATTTATTACAGCCGCCAAGCGGATAATCTCGGGACGTGTACCAACTATTATTAAAAGTTTCAGTCTACCGTCGTTTTTGAACTGAATGTTTGAATAGTCTGTTCTAATTTCCATATTATTTAGTTTTTAACAGCCAATGATTATTTTAAACCGGTTCGCCATAGGTGTCGGGGCGTGCAGGATCGAAATTTTCGTTACACCAGATAATTGTCACAAGGTCTTCTGTCTGGGACAGGTTTATGATATTATGGGTGTATCCGGGAATTGTCTCAATCACCTGTATGTTATCGCCACTCACCTCAAAGTTGATTACTTCGTCGCTGCCGTGCTTGCGCTGCTGTATGAGGCCGTGGCCGTGTACCACAATGAATTTCTCAATTTTTGTGTGATGCCAATGCTGACCTTTTGTGATGCCCGGCTTTGATATATTTACTGCAAATTGTCCGTGGTGTTCAGAACGTATCAACTCTGTATAACTTCCGCGCGCATCGATATTCATCTTTACGGCGTAGGCAAATTTCTCCTTGGGCAGATAGCTTAAATATGTCGCGTGAAGAGCCTTCTCAAATGCATTGCTCAACATAGGAACTGCGAGGGTTTCGTTCATACTCTTGAACTTGTTCAGCAACTCCACAATCTCTCCAAGTTTAACTCTGTGAACTGTGGGGACATAACAGAATTTGCCATCGATGTGTTCTTTTCCTGCGGCTGCGGCAATCAGCTCATCCACAACGTCGTCGATGTAGCAAAGGTTCAGCATTACACTCGGGTCGTTTACCTGAATGGGCAGGTCGTTGGCTATGTTATTACAGAATGTGGCAACTGCGCTGTTGTAGTTGGGGCGGCACCATTTTCCAAACAGGTTGGGGAAACGGTACACAAGAACCTTTGCTCCTGTTTCGGCCGAATAGTCAAACATCAGCTGCTCGCCGGCACGTTTGCTCTCTCCGTAGGGGTTGTCAAGTTCTGCCTGTATCGATGAACTTATCATCACGGGGCAGTTGTTATTGTATTTCTTCAATGTATTCAGGAGTGTGGACGCAAAACCGAAGTTACCTTCCATAAACTCTTTGGGATCTTGCGGACGGTTTACACCTGCAAGGTTGAATACGAAATCACACTCTTTGCAATATGTGTCAAGCTCTTCGGGGGTGCTGTCTATATCATATTGGAAAACCTCCAGGCCTTCGGCCTGCAGGTCATACCATTTAGCTTTTCCCTCTGCTATGTTTTTTAGTTGTGCACACAGGTTCTGTCCTACAAAACCTTTGGCGCCTGTAACTAATATTTTCATCTTTTCTTATTTAAATAGTTTTGTTACAGAGTTAGAACGTCGTCCTCGCAAAGTGGAGCGTATGCACCGTCCTTTGCTTCAAATATTATGGTTCCTGTTTCCAATACTTCAACGGTGTGCCATTGCCCGGCAGGTATCTGCAGCGCAGGGCACTCGCCACCTGCTTGCAAGGTTATCACATCGGTTATTTCGCCGTTGTCGTTGTAGAAAACCTCTTTGAGGCTGCCGCGTAGCATCACCACAGTTTCTGTTGAGAAACGATGGCGATGTATTGGCAATATGGTTCCGGGCTCCAAGGCGTTGAGCATTCGCTGCGAGCTGTCGTTAGACGAGGTTCGCATATCTAAATTCATTCGAAGTCGCTCGCAACCTTTGGCCTGTGCCGTAAGCGAATCAAGCAGTTCTTTATCTATATTCATAGTTGTTTCTTGGGCTTTTGGCTTTTTATAGCTGACAGCCAAGGTTCTTATTCAGAGCGTATCTCTTTTGCCTTTGAGCGGGGCTGCAAACCAAGGTCCTCGCGAATGAAGCGGAGCTTGAGAAGCAACTCCTTCATACCCTCAACATCCAGGCGGCGTGTGTTGTGGCTGTGGTAGTCCTCTATTTTAGACACCTCTTCGTTTCCGTCGGTGAAGAACTTGTCATAGTTGAGGTCGCGGTTGTCGCAAGGAATGCGGTAGTAGTCGCCCATATCGATAGCTTTGGCCATCTCTTCGCGTGTTACGAGTGTCTCGTAGAGCTTCTCGCCGTGACGTGTACCGATAACCTTAATCTCGGTCTCACCATATTTGGGATTTACCTGTGAGTATGTCTGTTTCAATGCCTCGGCAAGTGTGACAAGTGTTGCGGCAGGAGCCTTCTGAACGAAGAGGTCGCCGTTTTCGCCGTGTGTAAACGCGTAGATTACCAAATCGACAGCGTCGTCGAGAGTCATCATAAAACGAGTCATATTGGGGTCTGTGATGGTGATGGGCTTGCCCTGCTCCATCTGTTCAACCCACAAAGGAATAACCGAACCGCGGCTTGCCATTACGTTACCGTAGCGTGTGCAGCAGATAGTGGTTTTTGCGTCCTTGCCCAGCTCGCGTCCTTTTGCAGTTGCAACCTTTTCCATAAGTGCCTTTGAAATACCCATAGCATTGATGGGGTAGGCTGCCTTGTCTGTTGAGAGAACCACAACATTCTTTACTCCGTGCTCAATGGCCGAAAGCAGCACGTTGTGTGTACCGATTACGTTGGTCATAGTTGCTTCCATAGGGAAGAACTCGCACGAAGGAACCTGTTTCAAAGCGGCCGCAGCAAATACATAATCAACACCGCGCATTGCAACATCAACCGATTCGCGGTTGCGCACATTACCAATATAGAACTTCACTTTGGGATTCTGCAATGCGTGGCGCATATCATCCTGTTTCTTCTCATCACGACTGAAAATACGGATTTCTTTGATATCACTGTCGAGGAAACGACGCAATACTGCATTACCGAAAGAGCCGGTACCGCCTGTTATCAGCAGGACTTTGTCTTTGAAAATTGACATAACGTTTATTCTTTATTATTTTATATTATTTCTTTTACCAGTGTCTCGCATTAGTGCAAAACTCTCATTTTGCCACAAATATAAATAAAATTTATATTATTTTACCAAAAACCAAATTCTTTTATTCTTTATCGTGTATATTTTCGAGGGGTTGGCAATTGGCTTGGTTACAGTGTCTTATATATGGCCGACAATCTTTCGGACATAGTCTTTAAACTGAAACTTGTTTTTGACAGCTTGTAGCTCTCCTTCGAAAGTCTGTTTCTCAAGCTCTCGTCGTTGATTAGCAGCTCGAGCTTGCTTGAGAGGGTTTCGGTGTCTCCGGGGGTGAAAAGCAAGCCGTTCTTTCCGTCTATCACAATGTCGGGAATGCCGCCCACGGGTGTCGTCACCACAGGCATACCATATGCCCAGGCGTCGAGAATTGCCATAGGGAAGCCTTCGGCATAGCTTGGCAGGCAGAATATTGTAGACGTTCCGAATATCTCTTCTTTTCTTTTGTCTTTTATCCAGCCGAGAAACTCCACGCGCTCTTCTACGCCATATTTATGAGCCATAGAAATGCCCTCCTGCGTGTCACCGTTTCCGGCGATGAGCAAACGCCACTCGGGGTGTTTTTTTGCAATTTTTCCGAATGCCTCAATCAGGTCGAGGTAGCCTTTGGCTTTGTACAATGTTGCGGCAAACAGAATTGTTTTATTTTCCTCTTTTGTGCCGTTCTCGCACGATACATCGGGGCAGGGGTTATATAGAACATCGAATTTCCCTTTGGGAGTGATTCTCGATGTAATATAATCCTTTATGCCGTTTGAAAGTGTAAGGCAGATATCGCAATTGGTGAACATATCTTCGTACTTGCCGTTCCATATTTCGGACAGCTGCGAGCCGCAGTGCAGGTGTATCACGGTCTTTTTGCCAAACAGTTTCGCAAGTTTAAAGAATATATACTTTCTGTTTGCCGACACGGTGGTGCTGACGTGTATGTGTACAATGCCGGAAAATGGCAATAGTATGATAAACTTCAGCAGTGCGCTGAACAAGTACCATAGCTTCTGCGCATAGCCTTTGTCTATGTGCGTCTCAATCCAGCTGCAATTGTATTTCTTCCATACTTCCTGCTTGCTTATGGCGCTGACAACGGTTGCTATGCCTCCGCGTGAACGGCTCGAGGTAGATACAACAAGAACTTTGCGTTTCATATCTGTTTATTCGGGGGTATATAGCTGTTATTTCTTGTTGAGATTCAAGCTGTTGATATCTGCCATCAACTTGTCTCTCATCTTGCCTATATTGTTCTTTAGCTTTATGCAGTTCTCGTCATATTTCTCGAACATTCTATCGACAAATATCTTCAAATCTTTTGCGTTGCAGTAGTCTATGTCGATAGAATAATCCTCGAAGTCGATGTTTTTCATATATTCTCTCAATTTGTACAAATAGTTTATGGCAATGATGGGGCGATTGCCTGCTCCTGTACAAAGTATTGCAGCGTGCATTCTTGTCACGATAGAGAATTTCGATTTTGAATAGATATACGATAACTCCGATGGTGTAAGCAATTCCTCAATCAAATGTACTCTGCTCTTGTTTTTTACATATTCATACATCGCTCTGCCCGACGCAATGTCGTCGATTCGATATCTGCCAACGACTGTAGGCGTAACAACTATGTCAATGTTGTACTTCTCAACTATGTAGTCGAGTGTTTCGGCAAGTGAGCTATAGTATTCCTCGAGTCTTGTGGGGCCTTCGCATTTGCGGAACGCCCAATATATTACCGAGCAGCAGATGTATTCGCTTGGCAAGTTCAGTCTTTTTACAAGTTGCTCGCCTTTTGATGCTTCGGGTAAGTCCTGCAATATCGCAATGTCGTACGATTTGAAAGACTTTGGTGATGTTACTTTTAATTCACTCAAAAGGTCGTATGATTTTTGGTCGCGTACAAGAATACCGTGTGATTTGTCGAGTACTTTGCTGGCTTTCTTTATTGTAGAATTGTTGAATACGGGGCCGATAGTGAGTGACATATGTATCAGTTTGGCGCCTACCTTTTCATACATCTCAAGTGCCTCCATTGAAAGGTATGCAGTTTTGTAGTATATGTCGTTTATGCGCTCTGCGCCAATGCAGAAGATGTAGTCGGCGTCGCACACTGTCTTGAAAAGTTTTCTTCGACGTCCACACAAGAAATAGTAGGGTTTCTTGGTGAGCATAAGCAATATGCGTGTGTATATGATAGTCAGCAAGGTAGATGCTCCCCAAGCCAGTTTTGTGAGTTTTCCACAACTTTCGGGGAACAGAAAGAAGTCGTCTGTTACCTCAATGTTGTCCATTGAGTATTTTTTTGCAAGAGTGTTGCGTACCCCTTCTTTTGATGCTGCAAATACTGTTATCTCGCAATTGGCGTCAATGCTTTTCGCTATTTTAACTGCATTTTCAATGAGAGCCATTGAACCTACATTCTCGGGCGCGTATGCTTCTGTTATAATGAATTTCATAATTATTGTTGTTTTATGTTCTGTAATAAGTGGTTCATTAAATGATTCTTGCCAAAATCCTATACACAATTAATGGCAAGCGAGGGGTGTTCTCGAGGAAACACTCAAGGCGTTTTCTCTTTTTTACAAAGAGCTTGCCTTCCTTTAGGATATTCTTGTCACTTTCTGTTCCGCGGAAGAAGTTTATGAGTCTGTTCTTTCTTTTGATGTCGTTTAAGGAAAGTGATATTTCAATCTCTTCGTAGCTCGCTTTTTTAGCTTCTATACAACTTATAGACTTGAGTAGCTGCTCTCCTTTCTCGCTGTGTACTACAATCAAATTATCTCCCAACTTGTCATCTAAATTAATGTGCCAGGGGTCGAGAACTGTTATGTCGGCGTTGTCGCCAAACGGGTTTCCGCATACGTCGCATCCGAGTACGGTCCACAACTTTTTGCCAAAAGGCATTTGTGCTGCAATTCCGTACAGAACTTTTTTGCCATTGAATTCGCAAACTCCGGGCCAGCCGTTTCCGCGATATGAATATGTTTTTATGTCGTCAAAAGTTCTGATTTCTTCTTTTGCAAGTTTTGCTATGAACTGGCTCGACTTGAAGTTTTTTTGCTGTTTGCAGAATATGCATAAGGTATACAACTCTTCGCATCTGTTTTTAAGATACGCTTGTAGAGACCTTAACTGGCACGATGTTCCCACGATGAGCAGGCGCTTGCATTTCGTTATCTCTGCCATATTCTCATTCAAAGGAACCGAATGGTACACCGAGTTGGGTATGTCGTCAAATGCTGGCAGGTTCTCTTTTGTGTAGAAGCAGCCTTCGGCAAACGGGTATCGGTCTGTTTTCTTCAACGTATAAACCCCGTCGAAAAAGCCACTGGCAAGTCCCTCTACTATTATGCTGCGTGCAATGCCACCCGACGAGGCCTTGCGACGAATTTCATTGTCTTTGTTATGCCCCAAGAAATAGCTCTTGCTTTTGCAATATTCTTCGATATTCTCTATTCGGGAATCTTTGTTTGCAGGGCATACTTTGTGACACAATTTGCAGTTGATGCACTTGTCGTGGTCAATGCTTATCTTAAGCAAGCCTGTCTTTTCATCTCTTTGGCTTGTGATTGCGTGCTGCCTGCAAACAGCCAAACAAGCTCCGCACTGCTGGCAGAACTGTTGGTTTATCGATATTTTATCTATAAATTCTATCATAGGAATTTATCTTGTGGCTTATTGTTTTATACTTTCATTAAAGAATGAACTATAATTTTCGGCACATTTTTCTATCGACAGATTCTCGACGTAATGTTTATAAATGTTCTCTTTGTTTATATCGCTGTGTGAGTTTATGTAGCTTGATATGGCTTTGATAAATTCCTGCTCTGTGAAGTCTTTGGATATATATCCGTTTACCCCGTTCTTTATAATATCGACGCAGCCGCTTACCGGTGTCGAAATCAATGCACATTTGCACGACATCGCCTCAATCAGGCTGATGGGCATTCCTTCGTTGTGCGATGAGAGCACAAAAGCATCGGAGTTTCTGAGGTAGTCGCCCACGTTTGATTTAAGCCCCAGGAAATGAATATTCTTGTTTGCTTTTTCTACCAAGGGCTTTGCTGCGGGGGTGTCAAAAAGTGCTCCAAGAATTATGAGCGTTACATTTGCACCCGATGCGATTATTTTGTTGAACGAGTTTATGAGAAGCTCTTGGTTCTTTTCGGGGTGGAAACGTGCAACGTGTATGAATACAAGAGTGTCTTCGTTTTTTTTGTAAGAGTCAATCTCTTTTTTTACACTCTCGGCGTCTACCGGCTTGAGATGAGTTCTGCCGTTATAAATGACTCCGTAGCTTTTGGCTTTATAGAATTCCTTGAATTTCTTGTCATTGTCGTCGGATATTGTCTTTATTTTCACCAAAGAGAATTTATAGATGATTTTTCTTAACAAATATCCAATGTAATTGGTTTGCTGCTTATCGGCTCTGCCGTGAAGAGTTTGTATGTATACAGGTTTTCTGTATAGAAATATTGCCAAAAAAAGAACATTCATAGCGCTTGCCAGGTGAAAATGTACAATGTCGGGCTTTATTTCCTTGAGCTTCTTGTACATATCTATGAGAGTTCCTAATGAGTATCTTTTTATGTTCAAACACTCATATTTAACATCGGAACTCAAATCTCTTTTATTGAATCCGTTGTTATCAATTGTGTCGTCTTTTATGGTGAGGAGCTCTATCTCGTTCTCTTTGTTTTTTGCAAGCTCGTTTGATAAATCTACAACAAAGCGTTCGCCTCCGCCGGCTGCCAATGTAGGTATTATTTCAAGTATTTTCATTTTGCAATATTTTTAAATCCGGTATATATGGTATGTCGGAATTTGTTATACAAAACCAATTTCAGCAAAATTAATACAAAATTATTAACAAACAATTTAATAGCAGCAGTTTTTTATTAATATGGGAGAAACAAAAGCATTTGCCACAAATAAATATAACATAATTCCCTGCTTATGCTTTGGTACTTATTGCTTTATGTGCTTTTATTGCGTGCTCTGTTCTTTTTGGTTCTTTTGTTTTCTATGGGCGCTTCGTGGCAAGAGCGCGTTTCAGTTATAGGTCAAATGTCTGCAAAAAAACATCGGGCTGCGCACTTGCGCAGCCCGATGGCGTTATAGGGAGATAATTTTACTTACTCCAAATATTTCCCCACTGGCCCTGCTGTTTGCCGGCCAACTGGTCACCGTCGCTCGACGATGTACGCTCGTTTGTGAACTGCACCGATGCAGCTATAAACTCGTTTGTTGCAACCTCGATAAATGTTGCCACGGGGCTGTTATATACTTTCTTTTTCATCTTAAATAAGCTTTAAATTATTTAACCTCGTTTACAAACACCTTTTTGCCGTCGATTACATAGTATCCGGGAGCGGTAATCTCATTAATCTTGCGGCCCTGGAGGTCATATATACCCTCTGCCGAAGTGATGCTCTCCACTGCGTCGATACCTGTTGTGCCGCCGAAGTTGAAGCCGTAGCTCATTGCCGAGCCCTCGCCTGCGGGAACTACGAGGAATGCTTTGTTGGCTGTTGCTTTCACATAGCCACCATTGTCGGTTCCTGCGTTGCCCTCGGCGATAGTGCCGTCGTTGCTATACTCTGCGTATACCCAGTACATTGCAGTTACGCTGTTCTGGTTCTTGAGCATATGTATGTGGTTGTTTGCAACCTCTACATATTTGTTCTGGAGTACACCCTCGAGCATATTCTCCTCGATGGCCTCTGCCTCGTCACCTGCGTAGTAGAAGTTCAATGTCTGCTGTGCAGTGAGCTCGTTCACGCTCTTGATGATTGCACCTGTGTGTGCGGGAAGTACATCCTCAACCTTTACAAGATTCACCTTCTGCTCGCCCTGATACTCCACAATCTCCTCGGCGTAGTAAACCTCGTAGCCTGCGGGGATAGTAGCGTCGTAGTTGAGGTAGAGAGTAGAGTAGCCCACTGTGCTCATAGTTGCAGTGTGTGCGATAGAACTTATATCGGCAACCTCCTCGATGAACCAAGCCGAAGCGCTTGATGTGTCGTTGTTGTTCCAAGACACAACTGTACCATCGCTCTGTGCGTGAATCATAGCACCGCCTACGGGAGTGATTGAAACGATATTGTCCTTACCCAAATTTGCGATGGCAACCTTCTCGGCTCCGTTGTTTGTCGATGTAGCGTTTGCTTTTACATCGCCACCACCGTGTCCGTGTCTTGTGCTCAAGTATGTAGCATACTCAAGGCTGTAGAGGTAGAAATTGTTGTCACCTGCGGGAACAAACTTGAATATGTGCTGCATTACGGGTGCTGCATCGTTGAAACGCATAGCGCCGTCTGCTGTAGCATAGATTCTCTTTGCGGGATACTTTGAGCTTCTAATTGTGTAGAACGCATCCTCTTTGGGATAGTTAATCAGCACGCCCTCTTTTGCACCACGCAGAGTTTTGTAAGCATTCTTGTAATCTTCGTCGGTTGAGTAGTCGTCGGCTATAACATCTGTAGCGTTGTCGTAAGCCAAGCTGTAAGCCTCGGCGCCTGTGTAGAAACCTACGCCGTCGCCCTCGGGCAGCTCGCCAAGTGTGCACTTAACATCTTTGTAAACTACAAGGTTATTGAACCACATACAGCCGTCGATATTTGTGCGTGTGAAGGTGAAGAGTGAACCGCTGTCTCCTGTGGGGTCGCCGCTCCAGAATCCCATCTTGTTGCTTGTACCGCCGTTGTTACTAAAGTAGTTACTGTTGTCACCTGCTTTGATGTTATAGGTTCCGTTCTCGGCATTTACCTGAATAATCTGCCACTCGTCGTGGTTCTCTGTGCCGATGGGAGCCGCCCAAGTTGCTGCGGGGCTGTTACTTGTGCTATTTGCTGCAATTACATCGCCACCTGCGAGGTAGGGGTGAATGTATACCTTGCCCTCTGAAGCTTTGGTGAAGTACCAAGCCTGATAGAGGCTGTTCTCCTCGTTGTCTACGATACCGAACATATTTGTGTTTGCAAGGTCGTAGTCGAGCACCTTGGTATCGCCACGTTTGCTACCTATCTTATAGAGGATGGGCTTGCAATAGTCGGTTGTAAGCAACACGGGGAATGAACCGCTCTCAATAGCTGCAAGAATCTCGTCGTATGCAGCCTGAAGCTCGCCAAGAGTTGCCTCGTACTCGCTTACGCTCTGTGTGAGAGTTACTGCCTCTTTTGCCTCTGCAATCTCGTTTTTCGCATTTGTAATAGCCGCGGGCAGGAGAACTGCTTCGGGATATTTGTATGCGGGAGTCTCTGTGCGGGGCATAAAGTCGAACTCTGCCATATGGAAGAACAAGAAACCGTCTGCAGTCTTGCTGTGGCTTGTTTTTGTTACAACGAAACGCAAGTTGCTGTACTCTTTATCTGCATTGATAATGCCAGATGTGTACCACTTGCTCTCGCTTGAATTACCTACGGGCAGGTTGTCGTTTACTACTGCAATCTGCTCATACTCGTCACCGTTGCTACCATAGATGGTTATCTCCTGGGGGAAGTCGGCCTGTGCCTTACGTGTAGCATACTTGAACATAAACGAAGAAACAGCATTACCCTCGCCCAAGCTGATGTCGATGCGGTGAGCCTCTGTGATAGTTGAAACACCGTTGCTCCAGTTGGTGTGGAGGAAGGTGTCTGTGTTATCGTCTACAAGACCTGCGATACCCTGACCGTCTGTGCCGGTGTTGTGCTCGTTGTGGTCGGCGTTGGTAGAGATGTAGTATGCACCCTCGGCGTCAGTTGTCTGCAAAGCAGCCTCGGTTGCATAGAAGTTCTCACATTCGTTGATAAGAGACTCTGTCTCCTTGATAAGGTTTGTTAAAGCGCTCTTGTCGTTCTGTGTAGCGTTTGTGAGGTCAATCTCAACAACTGCTCCTGCTGCCGACTCAATCTGGTAACAAGGCAAGCCGTTAATAGTCTGCTCGTTGCCCAGTGCATAGGGTGTGCCGTTCACTGTAACTGCGGCAGATGCGAGGCCTTCGCACTTCACATAGAGAGGCTGGCCCTGGTTATTGGTGATAGTCACCTTGCGAGCCTGGTTGCCCTCCCACTTGATGTCTACGGTGAAGTCACCTACAGCCTTGAGACCTTTAACGTATCCCTTGCTCCACTCGCTGGGGAGTGCGGGCAAGATGTCGATAACGTCGGTGTGGCTCTGCAACAGCATCTCGTTGATACCCGAAGCAGCACCAAAGTTACCATCAATCTGGAAGGGTGCGTGTGAGTCGAAGAGGTTGTAGTAGATACCACCTTGTCCCTGGTCGGTACCGTATGATGTTGAGTGTTTCAACGCCTTACGCAAGATAGCGTGTGAGCGGTCGCCCATCAATGCGCGTGCCCACAAGTTAATCTTCCAACCCATAGACCATCCTGTAGACTCGTCACCACGCAACTTCATTGAGTTGATTGCGGGCTCAAAGTAGGGGCTGGCAGGTGTAAGCTGACCGAAGGGGAAGAGTGCCATAAGGTGTGACATATGGCGGTGGCCCTGGTCACCTGAAACATAGAAGCGGCTGTATTTCCACTCGCGAAGGATAGTGTCACCTACATTGATGCCGTTGCGCGATGTAGGCCAACCATTGGTTGCCTCGTATGTCTCAATAGCGAGACCTTTGTCCATCTTTGCCAAACGCTCTGTCAAGAGGTTGTAGTCTTCCTCGCTGATGATACCTGCAGCAACGCCACCCAATACCTCGGCAGCTTTAAGAGTGTTGTCGATACACTCCCAAGCAATCTGCTGGGCGTGGGCAACGGCGTTCTCGCTGCCGGGACCGTGCTCGGGTGAGTACTCGTTGGGACACTCGTATGTGCCATCGGCTGCAAGAATCATACGGTCGGCCCAGAAGAGCGAAGCTCCCTTCATAGCAGGGAACGCACGACGCAAGTAGTCGTTATCCAAAGTATAGCGGTAGTGCTGCCACATATGTGTTACATACCAAGCGTTGGCGATAACGTAGTTGGTCTGGAATGTGCTGTAACCACCAAAGATGTTGTTCTCGGTGTAGCAGGTCCAGCTGTCGTCGCGTTTTGCTGTGCTTGTGCCGAGCGCATTGTTAATAACGTCTACGGCATTGTGTGCCATCCACTTCCACTCGGGCTGTGCAGCCTCGTTGATGATGTAGTTGAGGAAAGGCTCGTACATTTCGTTGAGGTTACCTGCCGACACGGGCCAGTAGTTCATCTGCACGTTGATATTTGCGTGGATATCACTGTGCCAGGGAGGAGTACAAGTGTTGTTCCAGATACCCTGCAAGTTGTTGGGGAGGTCTACACCGCGTGAAGATGCGATAGAGAGGTAACGTCCGTAGTTGTAGTACAACTGCTCGAGCATAAGGTTGCGTGTGCCGCTTGCTGCGTTGTAAGCCTGGATAAGCTCGTCTGTGGGGAGGTTGTTCTCCACTCCGTCGAGCTCGAGCTGAACGCGGTTGAAGAAGTACTGGTGGTCGGCTACGTGGTCGGCATATACAGCGTCCCAGCCTTTCTTCTCAACTGCATCGACAATTGCTTTGTTGTCGGCGGGGAGAAGCTCGGCGCGGCCGTTCTTGTGTGTAGCGTCGCTACCTGTAAAGTCGGTGCTACCTGCGAGGATGATGAGTACCTCGTCGGCCTCCTCAACTGTGATGCCCTCGGCATCTGTAGAGTAGTAACCGCCCTTGGCAATAACCTTCATTGTAGCGTTGTAGCTTACTGTCTGCAAGCTGCCTGTGAATGTCGCATATTTGCCCTCGTATGTGGTCTCGGCATCTACAGTGGGCTTGCCACCCTCCATAGAGATGCGGTAGCTCAACTTGCCGGGCTGCGAAGCTGTAATCTTTGTTACGATAGCCTTGTCGGGGTTGCTTGCGATGTACTGACGTGTGAATTTCACGCCCTCGGCGCTCTCGTAAGTTACGGTACCTGTCGCTGTCTTGAGGTTAAGGTCGCGATAGTAGTTCTGTACGGGTTTTGTGGTGTTGAATGTGAAGTCACCGCTGATGTCCTCGATGTAGATAGAACCGAAGGGGAGGTAGTAGCCATAGTTGCTGGGACCGCCGCTCCACAAGGTCTTATCGTTGAAGAGAATCTGGTCTTTAGCAACACCACCAAAGAGTGATGCACCGAACTGACCGTTACCGATGGGGAGTGAGTACTCCATCCAAGTGTTTGAAAGGCCTGTTGAGGGAGCCGACTGCTTGTACCACAAAGTGAGTTTCTCTGCGGGTGCTGTAGCGTTAGACTCGGCCAAGGTGAACTCGGGGAATGCAACGTCCTCTACAGCAACGAATGTCAAGGGGTTGCCGCTGTCGTTAGAGTCGTACAGGCCGATGCTCTTGCCGTTGCCTGCACCTGCGTTCATATTGAACGCCTTGCCGCTCACGCTGTTGTGCTGAATCTCGAAGTGCATAGGATAGCTTTCGTTTCCTGTGCCCACGAGCTTAAAGCCCTGCGCGTCGGGAGTCTCGCTTGCCTGAATCTTGTTATCATTATAAATAAGGTAGTGACCTGCCTTGCTTATAATCTGGCAATTCTCCTTTGTACCTGTAACTTTCCACTTTTGTGTGTCGTAGTCGTCGAGGGCGGTTGTAAGCACGTTGTTTCCTGCACCCTTGTCGTCGATGGTCCAGCCACCGTTACCGAACTTGATGTAGTACCAGTACTCGTTGTCCTCGTCGCTGAATGTGGGAAGTGTAGCCTCTGCGCTTACAAAGTAGAAGGGGTTGTTGGTGTCGCCAAAGTTCCAAGTTCCAAGCTCTCTGCCTGCGCCACTACCACCGTGCTGGTTCATATAGCTGTTGCCTTTCAACTGAATCTCGAAGCAACCTGTGGTAGAAGACTCGTGAAGAATGAGCTCTGCAGCGCTCTCTGCTGACTCTGTTGTAGCGAACTTGCTTCCGTTCCAAGAGAGGTAACGACCTGCCTTGCTCTTCATATTGAAGCTGCTTTTGTCACCGATGAGCTGCCATACCTTTGTGTTGGCGTATGACTTCTCGGCTGTCTGCACGTTGGTGTCGGCACCTTTATCCTCGATAACGGCGCTACCTGTGTTAAACTGCAACCACCAGTACTCGGGAGCCTCCTCGGTAGAGAAGTATTTAGCTGTGAGGTCAATAACCTCGGCGCCCTCCTCGATGAAATGCAAGGGGTTGTTTGCGTCGCCTGCACTCCACTCACCAATCTCCTGGTTTGTACCTGCGCCGCCCCACTGGTTCATATTGTTTGCAGTAGTTGTACGACCAATCTCGTAGTAGCCTGCAGCAGAGTTTTCAATGAGGTCGAGCTCTGTCTTGTTTGTAGAAGAAGCTGTGAATTTGCTGTTTGTGTAATAGATGTAGTTACCTGCCTTGCTCTTCATATAGAAGTCGCTGGGCTTGCCGATAAACTGCCAGAGCTGTATAGTTGCATCTTCACTCTCTACGGCTGTTCTCACATTTACGCCGTCACCCTTGTCGGTGAGGAAACCGTTCTGGTTTTTAAACTGAACCTTGAACCAGCGGGGTGAGCTCTCGGTAGAGAAGATGTCGGGGTTGTAAATAACGGGAGTGAGGTCGTTGAAGGTAACCTGGTTGCCTGCACCGCAGAACTCGCTGTCGCAAATCTCGCCTGCTGCGCTGCGTGCCACGCTCACCTCGCAAAGAGATTTAGATGTGCCCTTGCGCAAAATCTCCCAGCTACCCTTGAGGTTCTCCTTGATTGTGAGGGCTACACGCTCACTCTTGTTTTTCGATGTGGTGTAGCGGTTGTTTGCTGCGTCATAAGCAAGGTAGTTGCCCTTCTTGCTGATGAGGTAGAACTGCTCTTTTGAACCAACGATGTTCCACTTTGTGGCGTTGCTCTCTGTCGCAGCTACGGTTGTGGCTTTGTTGCCTGCGCCGTTGTCGCAAAGGATGTTGCCTGTAGCGTTGAAAGAGATTGAGTGCCATACGGGTGATTTCTCACTTGCATACTTGGGCTGCTTGGCCGACAAAGCCTCGTAAGCCTCGGGTGTGAGAAGGTCTTTCAAAATAAGAGGACGGTAAACGATGCAATAGCCACCGGGCTCCTCCTCGTAGAGAAGACCGATGTTCTCTTTGTCGGGGAGAATACACATAGCCGAGTAAGCAGAACCTCTGTGTGAGATTTCAATCTCGGTCCAGCCGCTTGAAAGGGCTGTGGGAGTGTATGTAGAAGCGTCGTCGCTCAATACCTTGTAGAATACAGATACATCGCTGCGGCCTTCGCCTGTGGGAGCCGACTGGAAGAGTACGTTGCCCACGAGAAGTGCCTCACCGTTGGTTGAGTTACCACCCCAACCGAGGTCACCTACTTCGTTAGTTGCCACAACGCCTGCCCAGCTACCCTCGGCAGTCTCGGGATTTGTATATTTGAATACGTTGAAGTAACGTCCGTTGTATTTGCGGCTGCTCAAGAGCACGCTACCGTCGGGTAACTCCTCACACTTGGGCTCGTCACCACTGGGAGCGGGACGGCTGTCTACTGTGCCGAGGATGTTCCAGCTACCACCAAAGTCATCTGAATAGATAACGCGGTTACCGCCGTCTCTTGTCCACATAGAGCAGTAGAGACGATAGTATTTACCTACCTTAATCTTGCTACTCTGTGCAATGCGGCCCGAGCCGATGAACATAGAGGTAACTGTGGGCTGTCCGTCTTTGAGGAAGAGAGAGTAGATGCTGTTTGTAACCTCCTCGGGCTGTGACCACTCCCAAGCCTTCTTTGACTCGTTGTATGTAGCATAAACGCGAGCTACACGGTTGATGTTGGGAGATGTTGCTGTTGAATCGGGATGCCAGCGACCGTTGTGGCACACTGTTTTACCACAAACCATCATCACAAGGAGCTTGTTCTCAACGCGGTCGGCAACGATGGCTGCGTCACCGTAGCCTGTTGTCATCACGTTTGATTCTCCACCCTGGCCGTTTGCAACGAAGAACTCCTCGCCCCAAGTTGCACCGCCGTCGTTAGATATACGGCACTTGATATCTACCTCGCCGTAACCGATATCGTTACCACAGGGGCGGTTATCAGAGATTGCGAAGATTGTACCGTTGGGGGCGGCTGCTATCGCGGGAATACGATAGGGCTTGCCGTTTGCATCGGGTGTGGTGTAGAGGTACTGATAGATATCGTCGGGGTTAGCTGCGATGTTTACATCTACAGTGAGGCCCTCGGCGGGGATTGTCTGCTCTGCAATACCTGCGCCACCATTGATTGTGATTGTCCAACCGTGGAGGGGGTCGCCGCTCATAGAGAATGCTGCGTTCGCGGGGAAGTAGCAGTCGCCCGATGAGAGTGTGCTACTCTCTGTGATGGTGTTATTGATGGTGATGTCACCGATAACAGTCTGCATATAACCAACCACTTTGTTGTTACCTACAAACTTGCCACCCTCGAAATCTGTTGTGTAGTTGATTGTAGCTTTCTTGCTCAAGTCTATCTTGCGGAAGAACCACTTACTATTGCCGTCCGTTGTGTTATAGAGTTTGATGTCCATACCGGCACCGCCGTGCATATTCAAGCTCTGTGCTGTGTTGCTCACGGGGCTGATGGCGAACTGGTTTGCGCTTATCTCGGTGAGGCAGAGCTCTGAACCGGTGGCTGTGAGTGATGCAGCAGAGTTCTGGCCTGTGCCTGCAAGTGTAAGAGCGAGGTCTTTTCCTGCAGTTGTGCTATACATCTTGAACGATGAAGCGTTACCCACGAGCACCCAAGTCTCGTTCTTGCCCCACGCGATGGTACCGCTGTTTACGGCCTTGCCTGCGTAGTCGCTCTGGCTGTTCATCTTGATGTCATAGCTTGTGTTGTTTGAGTTGTAAATCTGCACGGGCTTTCCGCTCTCGAAAGAATCGGAGAAGATGTCGAGCTCGAAACGTGCCTCGATGTTGAGGCTTGCAGTAGGCTCGGTCTCAATTGTGTAGCTTGTACCCAAGTTCTCCTCACCATTGAAGAAACCAACGAACTTGTAAACGTCGCTTGCGGGTGTAGCAGTGATAGTCGCAGGGAAGGTCAAAGCCTCTGTATACTTGCTGAAAGGCAGTGATGCCTCTGTGCCGTTTACGGCTATGGTTCCGGCACCTGCGAGGTTCTTATCTATGGTAATTTTATTACCTGAAGGCTCGAAGTAGTTTACAAATACATAGTCGGTGCACCAACTGCCTGATGCCTGGTTGTATGTGCTTGTTGATTGGTCGAATGTAGAACCGTCGTTCTTGGTTACAAGATAGCGGCCTGCTGCGTCCGACCAAATAGTAGTACCGGCGTGTGTTGCGTCAGCTTTGCCAAGTGTGAAGTTGTAGGCTGCATCGGCAGAGGCCTTGTGAGCAAGGTACTTTGCGGGGTTACCTACGTTCTGGAAAGTGTACTTGCCGTCTGTTACGGTACACGTCCACACATAATTCTCGTTATCCTGGTCGGCTGTTGCGCTCATTTTAAGAGCTCCGTTCTCGTCGAGGTAGAGATAACGGTTTACATAAGCACCACCAGAATAGGTGTCGGCGTAAATGTAGTATTTACCGCCGTTCTCGGGCATAACACCTTTGCCGAGCGCATCGCCCAACGCGGGAAGAACAGCCCAAGCTGCCGTAATGCTTACAAATAGCATAAGCAAATACGATAACAGTTTTTTGTGTCTCATAAAGTTAATAAATTAAGTTAATTAATAAAATATTTTAAGTATTTATTTTTTGCGCACTATTCCAAGGTGCAAAAATACTAAATATTTATGACTTTTAACCGATTTTCTCCCTTTAATTTTAATATGGTACGCGCAAACCCTCTCACAGGGTGCTGTGGGGCACTTTTTGCGGTGCATTATTTTTTTCTTTTCACAAGTTTGTTTTTAACTTCTCTTTTTTCTATCTTCGCACTATCTATGAACGGGGCGTTTGTTTTTGCCCGCAAAATTGTGAATTTATGAGTCAGATTGTTTCTCCGTCGCTCTTGTCGGCCAATTTCGGCAACCTGCAGGAGGATTTGAAAATGATTAACCGCAGTGAGGCCGACTGGCTGCACATCGATGTGATGGACGGGGTGTTTGTGCCCAATATCTCATTTGGCCCTCCTGTGCTGAAATATGTCGCCGAGCTGTGCGAGAAGCCTCTCGATGTGCATCTTATGGTGGTGAACCCGATGAATTACCTCGATGCGGTGAAGGCACTCGGAGCCCGTATTATGAATATCCACTACGAGGCTTGCACTCACCTGCACCGCGCTGTTATGCAGATAAAGGATGCGGGAATGATGGCGGGCGTTACGCTCAACCCCTCAACTCCTGTGTGTATGCTCAAGGATATCATAGGCGAGCTCGACCTGGTGCTGCTTATGAGTGTGAACCCCGGCTTTGGCGGGCAGAAGTTTATCCCTCATACTATTGAGAAGGTGCGTGAGCTGCGCGAGCTCATCGACGCCACAGGCTCCAAGGCTCTCATTGAGGTCGATGGCGGTGTGAACGAGCAGACCGGTGCTCTGCTTGCAGCTGCGGGATGCGACGCTCTTGTGGCGGGTAACGCTGTGTTCAAAGCCGAAAGCCCCGAAGGCGTAATCTCGGCTCTGCGTGCTTTGTAGGCGTGGCCGACAGGTTTGATATTGAAAAAATCCCTTTGCTGAAATTGGCGTTACCGCTGATTGCAGGCATCGTTATAGGGTGGCAGTGCAACGTGGAAATGTTGCACATTGCCGCCCTGTTTGTTGTTTCTCTCTCTACGTTGGGAGTGGGGCTCTTTGGGCGTGCTCCGCGATGGCTTTTCGGCGTGGGTGCCGTGGGTGTGATGCTTGCGGTGGGGCTTTTCTCGGTCTCTTGTGAGAGGCGCGAGGCGCAGCCGCGCTGGGGCGTGCAGAAGGTGCAGTGTGAGGCGCAGCTGCTCGAAGTGCCTTATATGGGCGGTGCGGCCACGCGTGCTCTTGCCTATGTGACGGCGCAGGGTGTGCAGCCCGACGAACGCTCCGAGGGTGTTGTGAATATTTACTTTGCAAACAGTGTGGAGGCGGAGGCTCTGCGGGTGGGCGAGCGACTTCTCTTTGAGGCTGTGATAAAGAACCCTGCAAACGCTGGCAACCCTGCCGAGTTCGATGTGGAGCGCTATATGCGTTTGAAAGGCGTGAGCGGCTCTGCCTATCTGCCTGTGGGCGGGTGGGAGAGTGCCGGCCCGGGTGCTCTCACTTTGAAAATGAGGGCTTTGGCTCTGCGCGAGAGGGTGGTGAGTTTGTATGAGTCGCTCGGCTTTGAGGGCGACAATCTCTCGCTCTTATCGGCCTTTTCGGTGGGTGAGAAGCGGGGGTTCCCGCAACTGCTGCGCGACGCCTATGCCGACTCGGGCACAAGCCATCTGCTTGCCCTCTCGGGCTTGCATCTGGGTATCTTTTATATGGTTCTTGTGTGGCTGCTCGGCTTTATGCGTGGCGGCCGCGTCTTATATGTGCTGCGCGAGCTTGTCGTGGTGGCGTTCTTGTGGGGCTTTGCCTTTGTGGCGGGGCTCACGGCATCGGTTGTGCGTGCTGCGCTGCTCTTTACCGTGGTGTCGCTCGGTCGCTGCCTGCGTCGCGATGGCTCCTCGCTCAATTCGCTCGCTCTTGCCGCTATGCTTATGCTGTTGTGGTCGCCCTGTCTGCTCTTTGACGTGAGTTTCCAACTCTCTTTTGCGGCGGTGACGTCGATAGTGCTGCTTGCGCGTCCTCTGCAGGAGGCTATGCGGTGGGAAAAGGGTGGTAGGGTGTATAGAATATTTACTTCGGCACAGGCGGTATCTCTTGCTGCGCAGGTGGGTGTTATGCCCTTTGTGTGGTACTACTTTGGGAGCTTTCCCCTCTATTTCATTTTGACCAATTTGCTGCTTGTGCCTCTCGCTACGTTGCTTATGTCTTTGGTTTTGTTGCTGTGGGCTGCCGTTCCTGTGTTGTTTCTGCAACAGGGTGTCGCGTGGCTGCTGTCGTACCTTCTTTCCTTTATGAATTGGGTTGTGGGTGCAGTGGCGTCGTTGCCAGAGGCCTCGCTTTTACTGCCGCGTGTGGGTGTCGCAGGCGCCTGTTGTGCCGCCCTGCTGCTTGCCCTTTTCTTTGGGGGTGTCGTGCGTCGCAAGTGGTGGGTTGCAGGGGTGACGGCTGTGGTGGCGGCTCTTCTTCTGGTGTTAAATATTTTCGCAAGCTCGGGCGAGCGGGAAGGCAACTATATTCTGCTCTTTAATAACCGTAAATCGGCAGCGGTGCTTGCCGTGGGCGATGAGGGTTGTTATATGCTTTCGTCGGTGCCGAAGCTCGATGCCGATGTGAGCGTGGCGGAGCCTTATATAGAGCGTGAGCGTTGTGGCGTTCCCCGTTGGGTGGAGCCGGGCGACACGGCCGTGAGTTACAGTGGCGGGCTGCTCTCGTTTGCGGGGGTGCGTCTGCAACTGCTTGCCGACGACTGCTGGCGCAGCGACAGCGTGAGCCGCCCTGTGGACGCGGTGCTCTTGTGTCGCGGTTTCCTCGGCCCTGTGGACGAGCTGCTTCTTCATTACCCTACAAGCTGTCTTTTGCTCGACGGCTCGCTTTACGACGGCAGCCGTCGCAGAATCCTGCGTGAGGCGGCTCGCGCGGGTGTGCCCGCCGTGGACATTGAGTCTGTGGGCGCGCTCAAGATTACGGGCGGCGAGGGGCTTTTTGCCGTGGAGACGATGCGCGGGAAATAGCTCTTTGCCCGCTTTTCTTGCACTGTTTCTTTTGAGAGGGCTGTGAAAAGCCCTTGTGAAGGTGTTTCGTGTGGTTTCTTTGCTAAAAAACGGCCGTTTGTCTTGTCGGGTAGCCGTCTCTTTTGTATTTTCGCGTGTAAAAACTATGAATTATGCTTGAACGATTGATAAAATCGGACCAAATAGAGGCTTTGGCCGAAGTTATAGAGAGTAACTCGAAATTCGTTGTCGTTGCCCACAAGAATCCCGACGGTGACGCGGTGGGCTCTTCGCTTGCACTTATGCACTATCTGCGCAGCCGCGGCAAGGATGCGCAGGTGGTTCTGCCCAACCCCTTTCCCGACTTTCTCAAATGGCTCCCTGCAGCCGACGAGGTGGTGGCTTACGAACTTGAAAAGGAGAAGGCCGAGGCTCTGCTTGCGGCGGCTGATGTAATTTTTTGCCTCGACTTCAATGCTCTGAACCGCTTGGGCGATATGAGTGCGGCGGTGGAGGCTTCTGCTGCCGCAAAGGTGCTTGTGGACCATCACCTGCACCCCGACGCGGGTTTTTGTGTGGCGGTTTCCTGCCCCTCGGCCTGTTCTACGGCCGAGCTTGTCTTTCGAATAATATACCGCATATCCACGGTGGAGGGGCTCACGCTTCCTATGGCGCAGGCTATATACACAGGTATGATGACCGACACGGGTTCGTTTGCCTATGCGTCGAACCGCAAGGATATCTACCTCATTGTGGCGGAACTTATCTCCAAAGGAGTGGACAAAGACTTGATTTACCGCAGAGTTTTTTATAATTACTCCGAGTCGCGCCTGCGTCTTATGGGCTATGTGCTGCACGAGAAACTCAAGTTTATCCCCGGTCGCAACGCTGCGCTCATCACACTCACCTATGACGAACTCAAACGCTTTAATGTGGTGAAGGGCGACACCGAGGGGCTTGTAAATATCCCCTTACAGAAGAAGGGGGTGTGCCTCTCCTGCTTCCTGCGCGAGGAGTTCCCCGGCAAGATAAACGTGTCGTTGCGCAGCGTGGGTAACTTCCCTTGTAACACCCTCGCGGCGGAATTCTTCAACGGCGGTGGTCACAAGAATGCGTCGGGCGGCGAGGTGCGCGACACTATGGAGGCTGCCGTAGAGCGTTTTATGAAGGCTGTCGAGGCTTACAGCGACCGCTTGTAACTGCGCGCTGTAAGTTTTTTTACATATATTATAACATTTATTACCAAAAAAATATAATTTGTTTTTGTAATTTCGCAACCGAATTGTATTTTTGGATGTTTTTTCGGGTTATTCACGGCCCGAAGGTAAATTGTAGATGATTTTATGATGAATAACCGATGGTTCTGTGCGCTGATGCTCTCTCTCGTGGCGATGTTTTTTGTGGCTTGTGACGAGGAGGTTTCATATTCCGAAATGAAAGAGAGAGAAGAGGCTGCGATAAGTGCCTTTATTAAGGACAATGGTATAAAAAAGATAAGCAAGGCGGCTTTTTTGAAGGCCGACAGCATTACCAATGTCGAGGATAACGAGTTTGTGTGGCTCGGTGATGTATATGCGCAGATTGTGTGCAACCCCAAGGGTGTGCCCGGTGCAAAGAAAGTGGAGGACGGAACAGGTCTCGACCTTCTTGTCTACTACACCGAGTATAGTATTATGGACGACGACACGCTTGCCACAAACTGCTACGGCAATCTGCCCGCCGACGATATGAGAGTGGACAACGAGAGCGGCAGTTTCACAGCTTCGCTGTCGGGTAACAGCGAGTGGTATTCCTACTACGGAACCACGGCGGTGCCTTCGGGTTGGCTCGCGGTGATGCCCTACCTCTACATCGGTCGCTCCACAGCTGCCGACAAGTTGGCGCGTGTGAGGCTTATAGTACCGCACGGTTCGGGTACCACACAGGCGGCAACTTATGTGTATCCTTGCTTTTACGACATAACTTTTCAGTTGGAAAGATAACTTACTATAAAATAACTAACGTATGACACTTATTAAATCAATCTCTGGTATCAGAGGCACAATCGGCGGTAGAGCCGATGAGGGCTTGACTCCCCTTGACGTAGTGAAACTTACATCGGCTTATGCAGCCTTGATTCGCAAAACTACAACAAAAAACACAAACAAGATTGTTGTGGGACGCGACGCTCGTCTCTCGGGAGATATGGTAAATAAAATCGTTTGCGGTACTCTTATGGGTATGGGCTACGATGTAGTAGATATCGGCCTTGCTTCTACTCCCACAACCGAGGTTGCAGTTACTATGGAGGATGCCTGTGGTGGTATCATCCTCACAGCAAGCCACAACCCCCGTCAGTGGAACGCGCTCAAGCTTCTCAACGAGAAGGGTGAGTTCCTCAATGCAGCCGAGGGTAAGGAGGTTTTGCGCATAGCCGAGGCAGAGGAGTTCGATTACGCCGACGTGGAGACACTTGGTAAATATCGTCTCGACGAGACATACAACGAGAAACACATCGACGCAGTGCTCTCGCTTCCCCTCGTGGATGTTGAGGCAATAAAGGCTGCCGGCTTCAAGGTTGCCATCGATTGTGTGAACTCTGTAGGTGGTGTTATCCTGCCTATGCTGTTCGAGAAATTGGGTATCACAAAGGTAGACAAGCTCTACTGCGAGCCTACAGGTGACTTCCAGCACAACCCCGAGCCTCTTGCAAAGAACCTCGGAGATATTATGGGGCTTATGGCAAAGGGCGGCAATGATGTAGCCTTTGTAGTAGACCCCGATGTAGACCGTTTGGCAATCATCTGCGAGAACGGTGAAATGTATGGCGAGGAGTACACACTCGTAACCGTAGCCGACTATGTATTGAAACACACTCCCGGAAATACAGTTTCTAACTTGAGCTCTACACGTGCTTTGCGCGACGTAACCAATGCTCACGGATGTGAGTACGCTGCATCGGCAGTGGGTGAGGTGAACGTGGTAACCAAGATGCGCGAGGTGAACGCCGTAATCGGCGGCGAGGGCAACGGCGGAGTAATCTATCCCGCTTGCCATAGTGGTCGCGACGCTTTGGTTGGTATCTGCTTGTTCTTGAGCCATCTTGCACACGAGAAGAAGACCGTGAGCGAGTTGCGTGCAACATATCCCGCATACTTTATGGGCAAGAACCGCATCGACCTCAAGCCCGGTTGCGATGTAGATGCAATCCTCGAGAAGATTAAGGCTACATACGCAGGCAAGGCCGAGATTAACACAATCGACGGTGTGAAACTCGACTTCCCCGAGACTTGGGTACACTTGCGAAAGAGCAACACGGAGCCTATCATCCGCATCTATTCAGAGGGCCCCACACAGGAGGCTGCCGATGCTATCGGTGAGGAGATTCTCGCTCTTGCAAACAGCTTGATGTAAAAATTACCTCTCTATAATAGAATCCGCAGCCGGCCACCCCTTTCTCCGGATTTTTTGTAGCCCTTGCGTGGCTTCTCTGTGAAATATTTTGCGGAATCTATTCCACAAAAATGAGTTCTCTTATCACAGCATCGCTCACAAAAATACCTTTCTTTGTGAGAGCAAAACTGCCGTCGGGCAACTGCTGCAGGTTGCCTGCTGCAACCTCTTTGCGCACTCCCTTTATCATATAATTATATAAGGTGTCGCCAAATTTCTCTTTTACCGCAGCGGGGCTTATGCCGGCAGCCGTGCGCAGACGGGTGAGCACGGTGTCGTTGTAACGCTCGGCAGGGGTGAGGTGCTCTGTCTCGAAATTGCGGCAGCCGCTCTCTATGCCTTTGATGTACTCTTTTATGTCTGCGATGTTCCACTCGCGCGACGTTCCGTTATAGGAGTGGGCCGCGGCTCCGCAGCCTGTGTAGGGGGTGTCGTCCCAGTAGCTGCTGTTGTGGCGGCTCTCGCAGCCGGGCAGCGCAAAGTTCGATATTTCGTAGTGGCGGTATCCTGCCTTGCCGAGCTCCTCGACAAGGGTGTTGAACTGCTCGAGGTTCTCCTCTTCGCTCAACTCCTCTATGACGCCGCGTTGTAGGTCGCGCTGCAGCGGGGTATTCTCCTCGTAGGTGAGGTTATAGGCCGAAATGTGTGACGGGTGCAGCTCTATGGCGGTGCGCAGGTCGCTTGCCCAGCTCTCGGCTGTGGAGCCCGGCAGTGCATACATCAGGTCGATGCTTATATTGTGGAACCCTGCGGCACGGGCCGCCTCCACGGCGTCGCGTGCGCTCTGTGCCGTGTGACGTCGGCCGAGCATCTTCAGCAGTTTGTCGTCGAAACTCTGCACGCCCATACTTATGCGGTTAAAGCCTATGGAGCGCAGCAGCGACAGACGCTCGGGGGTGAGGTCGTCGGGGTTGCACTCTATGGTAATTTCTGCCTGCGGGGCTATGTAGAACTCCTTTTTTATAGTATCGGTAATTTGGCGCAGTTGTGCATCGGTGAGCAGCGACGGTGTGCCTCCCCCGAAATATATCGTGGATATCTCGTTGCCCGCATACCCGGTGCGCATCGCAAGCTCCTTGCAGAGCGCGGTCACGTACTCCTGCTGCAGGGTGTGCAGGGTGGTGGAGTAGAAAGCGCAGTATCGGCATCGTTGCTTGCAGAAAGGTATGTGTATATATAGTACAGCCATCGTTTTTATTAAAAAATGCTAAATTGGTTTGCGAAGATACCTTTTTTCTATCTTTTTTGAAAAACCTTCTCTTTCTATTTGCTTTTTTTCTCGAAAATTCCTACATTGCTACCGCTTTTATAACTTAACCAACTTAACTAACCAGGCAAGAGTGCGTGGATGAGCAGGGCGGGTAAAAACATTGCCGTCAGGATAATGGTTATCAGCCGTTGCTTATCTTTTTTGCGGTCTTGTTTAAAACAAAAAAATAATATGAAAACTTATCAAACTAACGAAATCAAGAACATTGCGATTGTAGGATGTTCCGGCTCTGGAAAAACCACTCTCACCGAGGCTATGCTCTTTGAGGGTGGTATTATAAAACGTAGAGGCACGGTAGAGGCCAAGAATACCGTGAGCGACTATTTCCCTGTTGAACAGGAATATGGTTACTCTGTGTTTACAACAGTTTTTCAGGTGGAGCAGGCGGGCAAAAAACTGAACCTCATAGATTGCCCGGGTTCCGACGACTTTGCAGGCGGTATGGTGTGTGCTCTCGAAGTATGTAACCTCGCTATGGTTGTAATCAACGGTCAGTATGGTGTTGAGGTGGGAACACAGAACTGTTTCCGCTATGTGCAGAAGTTGAAAAAACCTGCAATGTTTGTAGTCAATCAGGTAGACAATGAAAAGTGCGACTATGAGAATGTTATAGAGCAGTTGCAAACTATCTATGGCTCAAAAGTGGTGCCCGTGCAGTATCCTGTGGCTTCGGGCCCCGGTTTCAATTCAATCATCGACGTTCTGTTGATGAAAAAACTCACTTGGAAGGGTGAGGGTGAGGCTCCTATCGTGGAGGATATCCCTGCCGACCAGCTTGAGAAAGCAAAAGCTCTGCACACAGAACTTGTTGAGAAGGCTGCCGAGAACGAGGAGGAGCTTATGAACAAATTCTTCGACTCTGACGACCTCACTACCGACGAAATTCGTATGGGTGCACGCCTCGGTCTCTCTACAGGCAGTGTATATCCCGTTCTTTGCTGCTCTGCAGGTACCGACGTTGCAGTGGGCCGTCTGCTTGAGTTCCTTGCCAACGTAGCTCCCGAGGTAGATGACGTGCCGCAGCCCGTAAATTCCGACGGCGAGACAGTTCCCTATGACAGTTCGGCTCCCACATCGCTCTTCTTCTACAAGACATCGGTGGAGCCCCACATCGGCGAGGTGAACTACTTTAAGGTAATTAGCGGAACTTTGAAACCCGGTATGGACTTTGTGAATGCCGACCGCGGTTCAAAAGAGCGTATAGCACAGATATATTGCAGCGCAGGTGCAAACCGCACAGCCGTAGATGAGCTGAAAGCGGGTGACCTCGGCTGTACAGTTAAATTGAAAGATGTACGCATCGGTAACACTCTTAACGACAAAGATGCAAATAATAAATTTGTCCTTGTAAAATATCCCGCTTCTAAATACTCACGTGCCATCCGTCCCGTGAACGAGGGTGAGATGGAGAAACTTATGCAGGCGCTCAACCGTATGCACGAGGAGGATCCCACTTGGCGTGTGGAGCAGTCGAAAGAGTTGCGTCAGACAATTGTCTATGGCCAAGGTGAGTTCCACTTGCGCACACTCAAATGGCGTTTGGAGCACGTTGAGAAGATTCAGATTGTGTACGAGGAGCCCAAGATTCCCTATCGTGAGACTATCACAAAGGCTGCCCGTGCCGACTATCGTCACAAGAAACAGAGCGGTGGTGCAGGTCAGTTTGGTGAGGTTCACCTCATTGTGGAGCCCTACGAGGAGGGCAAGCCTATGTCCGATGTTTACCGTTTCAACGGTCAGGAGTTCAAGGTTACTGCAAAAGGCACCGAGGAAATAAATCTCGAGTGGGGTGGCAAGCTGGTATTTGTAAACAGCACCGTGGGAGGTTCTATCGACGCCCGCTTTATGCCCGCTATTCTCAAAGGTATTATGGAGCGTATGGAGCGCGGCCCGCTCACCGGTTCTTATGCCCGTGATGTGCGCGTGATTGTATACGACGGAAAGATGCACCCCGTAGATTCTAACGAGGTTTCGTTTATGCTTGCAGGCCGCAATGCCTTCAGCGAGGCGTTCCGCAACGCAGGTCCCAAAATTCTTGAGCCCATCTATGATGTAGAGGTATTTGTTCCCTCTGACAAGATGGGTGACGTAATGAGCGATATTCAGGGACGCCGCGGTATGATTATGGGTATGGAGAGTGAGAACGGCTACGAGAAACTTATGGCCAAGGTTCCCTTGAAAGAGATGGCTTCTTATTCTACTTCGTTGAGCTCGCTCACAGGTGGTAGAGCATCGTTTATTATGTCGCCTTCGTCTTATGAACTTGTTCCTACCGATGTTCAGGATAAGCTTATGAAAGAGTTTGCCGCAAAAGAGGAAGAGTAAGATAAATTTTCATATTGTTTGCCGGCTCGGGATTTCCCGAGCCGGTTTTTTGTTAAAATATATCGCTTTTTTACAATAAAAGCAAAGTGTAATAAATTTTAGTTGTCAATATCGCAAGTATAAATTTGTCTATTGTTAATTAAAAGAAATTTTGTATTAATTCCTGTTAATGGGTGATACAACCTATGGATGCAGTGATTATATTTGCTGTATGAAAAAGCATACGATATGGATAGTGGGGCTCATTATGAGCGTGTGTTGTGTGGGATTGCTCTATTTGCAGCTCACATACATTGAGGCGATGGTAGATATGCGTCGTGAACATTTTGAGGAGGGTGTGCGTCGCAGTCTCTATCAGGCTGCGTATAACTTGGAGCTCGAGGAGATGCGTCAATATCTTACAAAGGATATACAAAAGGACTTGCATCGCGGGCAGATAAAAGATGGTTTCCTGAAACTCGAGCACAGCTATCTTGCTTCGACCGAGGGGGGTAATGTGCTCTCGGCGTTTGAGCTCAAGACTTTTGTGAAAAACCCCACAAACACCGCATCGCAGTTTAAAATAAATACCGGTCGTGGAAATATGTCGGTGCGCGATGCGCAGAAACTCTCTATGGATATTTTGAGCAAGCGTTACAAATATCAGCGTGCCGTGCTCGACGAGGTGGTGTATAATATGCTTTATCAGGCGAGCGAGAAACCTCTGCAGAGCCGCATAAACTTCAGAAAGCTCGACCGCGATATAAAAAGCGAGCTCGCAAACAACGGAATAGTGCTGCCTTATCACTTCAGAGTGCTGCGTGGCGACGGCAAGGAGGTCTATCGCTGCTCCGACTACACGGCAGGCTCCGACGAGAATATATATAAGGAACTGATTTTCAAGAACGATCCTCCCGCGCGTATGGGAGTGCTGGAGGTTAATTTCCCCACCTCGGTCTTGAACAAATATATTTACAGTTCGGTTAAATTTATGATTCCGTCCATAATATTCACTTTTGTTCTTTTAATAACATTTGTGATTACGTTGTATATGGCGATAAGGCATAAAAAGATAACCGAAATGAAGAATGACTTCATAAATAATATGACGCACGAGTTTAAGACTCCCATATCCACAATATCGCTTGCGGCGCAGATGCTGCAGGACGGCTCGGTGGCAAAGTCGCCCGAGATGTTCGGCAAGCTGTCGGGTGTGATAGCGAGCGAGACGAAGCGTTTGCGTTTTCAGGTGGACAAGGTGCTGCAGATGTCTATGTTTGATGATAAAGACACCGCGTCGCTCAAAATGAAGGAACTCGATGCCAACGAACTTATCTCGGGTATCGTGAAGACCTTTGCCGTGAAAGTGGAACAGAAGGGCGGCCGCCTCACCTGGGCTCTCAATGCCGACGATCCCTTTGTGTATGTCGATGAGATGCACTTTACCAACGTGGTGTTTAACCTTCTGGACAACGCTGTAAAATACCGTCGTCAGGAGGTGCCTCTCGAGCTCGAGGTGCGCACCTGGAACGAGTCGGGCAATTTTATGCTCTCAATAAAGGATAACGGCGTGGGAATACGTCGCGAGGACCTGAAAAAGATATTTGATAAATTCTATCGTGTGCACACCGGTAACTTGCACGATGTAAAAGGCTTTGGCTTGGGACTTGCCTATGTGAAGCATATTGTGCAGGCGCTACGCGGTTCCATAAGGGCCGAGAGCGAGCCGGGAGTGGGAACTACTTTTGTAATTGTATTACCTTTAAAATAAAAGAACTATGGACGAGAAACAAAGAATTTTACTATGTGAGGACGACGAGAATCTTGGTATGCTCTTGCGCGAGTATCTGCAGGCAAAGGGATATTACGCAGAGCTCTGTCCCGACGGTGAAGTGGGATTTGAGACCTTTACGAAAGGAAAATTCGATATATGCGTGCTCGATGTTATGATGCCCGTGAAGGATGGTTTCACCCTTGCGCAGGATATTCGCGCGGTGAACCCCGAAATACCTATTATATTCCTCACCGCGAAGACTCTGAACGAGGATATTCTCGAGGGATTCAAGATTGGTGCCGACGATTACATTACCAAGCCTTTCAGTATGGAGGTGCTTGTGTCGCGCATAGAGGCTATTCTGCGTCGCGTGTGCGGAAAGAAGAATAAGGAGAATACTCTCTATAAAATAGGACGCTTCCAGTTCGACACACAGAAGCAGTTGCTCACCATCGATGACCAGCACACCAAGCTTACCACAAAGGAGTCGGAGCTCTTGAGCCTGCTGTGTGCCCACACAAACGAGATTCTTCAGCGTGATTTTGCGCTCAAGACCGTTTGGACCGACGACAATTACTTCAATGCCCGCAGTATGGATGTGTATATAACCAAGTTGCGCAAGCACCTGAAAGCCGATGATTCCATCGAAATTATAAATATCCACGGAAAGGGATACAAACTCATCGCTCCTGAAGTGGAGGCATAATATAATAAAGTAGGAGAACTCGGGGTTCTCCTACTTTATTATGCAAAAAAGCCGTTCCATTGGAACGGCTTTTTTCTTTGTTTGCAGGGATTCTTATTCCTCCAAAGCGCGTTTGCCTGCGATAATGTAGGCAACGAGGCCTACAACCATAGCTACGTATGCGCTGACATTTACGGCGTTGATATTATTCCAGCCGCAGAAGTGGCTGAGGATAAGAATAAGTGCTCCGATAAGAATCAAAGCAAGTGCTGCGTTTTTGATAATTGTTGCCATATTACTCTTTTTAAATTATTATCCTGAAGGTTATATGTGTCTGCTTTACGTAAAATACACATTTCGTTGCAAAGAAACACATAAATATTTAGAGAACGAAATTTTTTTTGATTAAAATTTATATATAATGTAAAAAAGAAGGTGGTGACGCGCAAGTTTGCAGTGGAAAGGCTTTGTGGCGAATCGCGCAGCCTGCAAAGTGCTGCGCGAAGTCTCGCCTGCAGGGCGCTTTTGGGGAAATGTGCAAAAAGGACGGCGTAAAACTTTGGTAATTGAAAAATTATGTCTATCTTTGCACCCGCGTTTAAGTAAACGAATGTTTAACCTATTTATTAATTAAAAATGAATCAATACGAAACCGTTTTCATTTTAACTCCCGTTTTGTCTGACGTTCAGATGAAGGAAGCGGTAGAGAAGTTCAAGGGCATTCTCACTGCTGAAGGTGCTGAGATTGTCAATGAGGAGAATTGGGGCCTTAAGAAACTTGCTTACCCCATTGAGAAGAAATCAACCGGCTTTTATGTAATGTTTGAGTTCAACGCTGAGCCCAAAGTTATTTCAAAGCTCGAGCTTCAGTATCGCCGCGACGAGCGCGTTATCCGCTCTTTGGTTGTAAAATTGGACAAGTATGCTGCCGAGTATGCTGCTAAAAGAAGAAATCTTAAAGGTAATAAGGAGAATTAATTATGGCACAGACACCTTCAGAAATCAGATATTTGACACCTCCCACAGTTGATGTCAAGAAGAAAAAATATTGTCGTTTCAAAAAGAACGGTATCAAGTACATCGATTACAAAGATCCCGAGTTTTTGAAGAAATTCCTGAACGAGCAGGGTAAGCTTCTTCCCCGTCGCATCACCGGTACTTCTTTGAAGTTCCAGCGTCGTATTGCTCAAGCTGTTAAGCGTGCACGCCACTTGGCTTTGCTGCCTTTTGTTACTGACCAGATGAAATAATAGGAGGAATAATTATGGAACTTATATTGAAAGAAGACGTAATCAACCTTGGTTACAAAGATGATATCGTAAAGGTAAAAGACGGTTATGGCCGTAATTATTTGATTCCTACCGGCAAGGCTGTTATCGCAACAGAGTCGGCAAAGAAAGTACTTGCAGAGAATCTTCGTCAGCGCGCTCACAAGCTTGCTAAAATTAAGGCAGATGCAGAGGAGCTTGCAAAGAAGATGGAGGGCATTTCTTTGACAATCCCTACAAAGGTAAGCGCTACAGGAACTATCTTTGGTTCAGTTGGTGCTATCCAGATTGCAGAGGAGCTCGCTAAACTCGGTTTCGAGATCGACCGCAAGATTATCGTAGTTGAGGCTGCAAAGGAGATTGGAGAGTACACAGCTACTGTTCGTCTTCACAAGGAGGTTGCCGTTAAGGTGGCTTATTCAGTAGTAGCCGAGGCTGAGTAATAGAATATTTTTTCTGTTAAATATAAAATGCACACCGCAAGGTGTGCATTTTTTTGTTATGCTATATGTGTGCTGTGTAAATATTATTTCTCAAAAGAACAAAATACCCTTTTGCTGTGTTATATGATAAAAGAAGCAACAGGATTATATGTAGAAACTTTTTCTTAATCATTCAATTCCCCTCGGCAGCCTCCCGTAGTGATACGCGAGGCTGTCATCTTTTTGCCCTTGCGAGAGGCTTCATTCCGTTGAGCTTGCGCAATAATTCAAATAGCGTTTCAATTCTGTTTGTTAATTCGTGTTAAATTGGGGCTTTTTGCTCCATTTTTTTGCAGATAATTTTTAATTCGCCTTATCTTTGCACGCGGATAATGGTGTAGCGGTTGCCTGCCGGTAATCGTTAGTAAAAGGGAATCCCGTTGAAATCGGGAGCTATACCCGTAGCTGTGAGTCCTGAATTCTCCTCGGTAATCTTTGCCACTGCCCCTTGCGGGTGGGAAGGCGCCGCAGGGTGGACGAGCCAGAAAACCTGCCTTATCTTTTGTATTATGCACGCCTCGGGTAAAGGCTTGGTAAACGGTTTTTTATGCAAAGATTTTATTGGCTTTTGCTGCTGTGTGCCCTATGGGTGCGCCTTTTCGACGTTGATGTGTGCTGTGCGCAGCACATCGACTCGTTGCGCTCTGTGCAGAGCCTTGACGAGATTGAAGTCACGGGCGAGTTGGTGGGCGGGGAGCTGCGTTCGTCGGTGCCTGTGCAGACAATGGAGCAGGGCGACTTTGAGCGTCTCGGCCTTGTGAGCGTTGCCGATGTAGCGCGTCGTATGGCGGGTGTGCAGCTGCAGGACTATGGCGGCATAGGCGGTCTCAAGAGCGTGTCGGTGCGTGGTCTCGGTGCCAAGCACACTGCCGTGAACTACGATGGTGTGGCGGTGACCGATGCCCAGAGCGGCATAGTGGACATAGGTCGTTTTGCGCTCGATAACGTGGCCTCTCTCTCTCTTGCTGTGGGGCACGACGATGATATTTTCCGCACGGCTCGTTCCTATGCGTCGGCAGGTGTGATAAATGTGGAGACACGCCGTCCGTTGCAGAATATACTCACGGCAAAGGGTGTGGCCGGTTCCTACGGGCTATGGGGCGCGAGCCTTGTGGGTGCGTGGGTTCCGTGTGATAGATGGAGTGCCTCGGCTTGTGTGAATGCGCAGCGTGCCGACGGCGACTATCCCTTTACGCTTGTGAACGGCAACCTGTCGTCGCGTGAGCGTCGCTCCAACGGTGACGTGGAAAATATTACAGCCGAGGGTAATCTCTTTTGTAACTCGGGAGAGTGGGGCACCACCGCTGCAAAACTCTATTTCTACACTTGTGACAGGGGGCTCCCCGGCTCTGTAAAGTTTTATACAAAAGGTAATTACGAGAGGCTTTACGAGCGCAACTCCTTTGTGCAGCTCACACATAAAATGCAGGCGGGCGACAGCTGGCTGCTGCGCGGCATTGTGAAATACAACTACTCTTATACACGATACATCGACCGTGGCGGTTCCTATGCTTCGGGTGAGCAGAGGGATATAAACAAACAGAACGAGGGGTATCTCTCTTTGGGCGCGCACTATGCTCCGCACCGTAATTACTCTTTTGCCTTGACCGGCGATTACACTCTCGCAACGCTTGAGAACAATTTCAAGGATAGCAAAAGCCCCGTGCGTCACAGCGTGCAGGCTGTGGCTGCTGCGCAGTATGACAACGCTCTTTTCAAGGCTACAGCATCGCTGCTTGCGACCTATGTAACCGATAAACTGCAAAATACCCCTTCGCCCGCCGACAAAAAAAGGCTCTCGCCCTCTCTCTCTTTCTCGTGGCAGCCGTGGCGCGAACTCCCCTTGAGCTTGCGCGCCTCGTTCAAGGATGTTTACCGAATACCCACATTTGCCGACCTCTATTACCTGCGTCTGGGTAATGTGGGTTTGAAGCCCGAGCGTGCCTCGCAATATAATGTGGGCGTTACCTATGCCGGCGAAGTGGGGGAGCGTCTCTCTTTCTCCCTTTCGGCCGACGGATATTATAACAGGGTGAAAGATAAGATTGTGGCTCTGCCCACGATGTATATATGGCGTATGCAGAACTATGGCAAGGTGCATATAAAGGGGGTAGATGTCACAGCCTCGGCGTGTGTGGCTCTGCCGCAGGCGATGGAGCTGCTGCTCGATGCCTCGTACAGCTACAGTGACGCTGCGGACAAGAGCAAACGCACCTCGGCAAACTATGGTCACCAGATACCTTATACTCCGCGACACGCAGCCAATGCATCGCTCTCGTTTAATAACAGGTGGGTAAATATCTCATATCTGCTGACCTTTGCGGGAGAGCGCTATATGCTGCCGCAGAACACCCGTGAGAACAGAATTTCACCCTATACCGAGCACTCTCTCTCGCTCAACAGAACATTCTCTTTGCGTGGTATCGCGGCCGTGCGTCTGCAGGGTGAGCTCCTTAATTTCACCGATGTGAATTACGATATAATACGCTACTATCCAATGCCCGGGCGGCAGTGGAGGCTGTCAATGTTCTTAACCTTTTAATTATATAAGTTATGAAAAAGAGTCTATTACTTTTATTTGCAGCAGCGCTCTGTTTCTTTGCCTGCAGCGACGACGACACCACACCTCCTCCCCCGGGGCCCAAAGGTACCACTCCCCGTTATCTTGCCGCACACGATGGTAAGGTGTATGTGACACTTCTCAGCGGTGCAGTTGCACGCATCGACACCCTCTCGTTTGAGGTGGAGGCTACCGTTGCCGTGGGACGTAACCCCGAGCAGATTGCCGTGTCGGGCGGCCGTCTCTTTGTGGCAAACTCCGGCGGTCTCGACTGGAACACAGAGGTGGGCTATGACAAGAGTGTCTCGGTGATTGACATAACCTCATTTAACGAGGAGAAGAAAATTTCCGTGGCTTTGAACCCCACAGAAATTGTCACCGCATCCGACGGCGCTCTCTATCTCGTTTCGTCGGGTAACTATGTCGATGTCCCGGCCTCATTGCAGAAGATTGACGCTGCGTCGGGCGAGGTTACCGCGCTCTCGCAGGCTGCGAGCACAATATGTCATTTCGACGGCCGTCTCTACGGTATCTTGTCGGTCTATAACCCCTATTCAATCACATACTGCAGCTACGATGTGGCTACAGGCGAGTTTGCTTCGTCGTGGATAACCGACGGCACACAGCTTGCTTCGCCCTACAAACTCTTTCAGGCGGGTAACTACATAGCTGTTTCGGAGTCGGATTATGTGAACGACGGCACGGTGAACCTCTTCTCGCCCGATGGTGCAAAGGTGGCCTCTTTTGTAGCAGGCGTTTCTCCTCGTCGCGCTGTCGTTGTAGGTGATTATATGTATGTGCTCAACGAGGGATTGAGCGGCTATAATAACTCTTCGCTCACGAAGTATGATGTGGCGGGCGGCGCAGTTGTGGAGAAGGAGTACTTTAAGGTTGTGAACGGAATGGGACTCGGTGATACGGCCAACGATATTCTTCTTTACGGCGGCAAAATGTACATAGCCGTTGCTACCGATAATATAGTGTGGGTAACCGACCTCGATGCAAGGTTTATTGAGAAGATTTCGTTCTAAATATCTCTGATATTTGCGCAGCTTTTAAGCTTCTTCTTTTTTCTTTATAATTTTGCCGAAGGTGGCACAGAGTCTTTCTGCGGAATCTCTCTGTGCTGCCTTTGTCTGTTATTTCCTTTTTAAGGAGAGGGGAGCCTGTGAGTGCTGCCGAGAAACCATATATACCTGCTTGGGCGACAAACGTCCCCGTCGTACACTCTTTTTTTATATACAAATTTCGTCATTTGACAAATATCACTATCTTCGCACAGATTATGTGCAGAAAATTCCTATACATACTGATGCTGCTTGTGTCGCTGCTCACTGCGTGCGGCAGAGCTGCCGACACCGCGCAAGGGCAACGTGTGTCGGAGCTGTGTGCCACAATCGAGAACAGCCGATATGGTTGTGTGTGGCAGATGGGCGCCGCAGCCGACACGCTCGCAGCGCTCAATGTGTCGCACGAGTATAATATGGTTGCGCGTAATGCTCTGGCCTACACAGCTTTTATGCAGATGGATTATGTGAAGGCACGCAAGCTGTATGCTTCGGTGATTGAGGAGGCGCAGTGCGAGATTGAGCGTCTTGCGGCCGACGTGGGTATGATGACACTCTGCTATCGCATATCTGCAAACAGGGATTTCTTTGACTACCGCGCGGCGGCTCTGCGACGCATTCTGCGCATCGAGGAGGAGGGGGGTGCGCTCCCTGCTGCCGACAAGGAGCGTTTCGTGCGTGCAAAGATTGAATTTAATATTGTGTCGCTGTGCTATTTCTCAAATATAGGCCTTGCCGATGAGCAGGAGAGGTGTGCAGGGTATCTTGCGCAGGAACTCCGAGAGTGTGACGACGTGGCGCTGCGTCTCTATGCGCGTGTGATAACAGCCTCGGCCGAGGCCGACGCCGCAAAGCGTCTCGAGTCGCTTGCCGTGGGGCTTAACCTCGCGCGCGACAAGGGCTTTGCGTGGCTTGCAGCCAACTACAAACTGCTGCTTGCGATAAATATGCGTAACTTGTCGCTCAATGAGAAAGAGCTCGTCTCCCTGCCACAGGCGGTGAAGGTGCTCAACGACAAGGCGTTGCCTGCCGACGAGCTCGCATTCTCCCTTGCCCTTGCCGCCGTTGCCGACTTTGAGATTTGTGGCGACGGGTTTATGAAGATTGAGGCTATGGCTGTCTCTGCGTCGTGTCTCACACAGATGGGACGTTACGACGAGGCTCTTGCAATGCTGCACGGGGCTGTCTCTGCGGTGAACGCTTATTACAGCACCTTCCCCGTGGCGGCCGACTCGCTCTCGCTCTTCGGCTTTGAATATTCCGACGAGGAGAGGGAGAACTCTGCCGCAGGCGATGTCTACGCCCCCGATATACCCGAGTGTCTCATAAGTGTGAGGCGTGAGGCGAGCTGTGCCTACGCAGGCGCGGGCGACAAGGAACTCTCGGACATAAACCGTGAGGCCTATCTCGACCTCTTGCGCACCACCCGTATGAATAAATTTATGGAGAGCCGCATTGAGAACGCTACAGAAAATGCCGCAAGGCTCTATCGATGGGCTTTGGCGGCGCTTGTCGCTTTTGTGGCCGTGATTGCGGTGCTTTATACGATGAACAGCCGCTGGCGCAGGTATAACCGCATATATACATCAAACCTGAAGAGGGTGCTCCTCTTGAGCCGCCGTCTTATGTCGTCGATGCCTCGTGAGATGGGTTGTGAGGAGGATGTGTGCGCTGCGGTGTGCGAAATATTGTGCGATGTGTTCAAGGATTTTGCAGGCGGCGTGCGCTTTTCGCTTTCGACACCTATGGAGCCCTGTGACGAGGCTCCCTTTGTCTACAAGTTCTCTTTGCCTGCCGTGTCGGGCGGTCGCGAATATCTTCTGTGTGCCGCTGCGCCCGAGGCGCTTACTGCGGAGCAGCTCGCCGTGCTGAATATGGCTTTGCCCTATGTGGCCGTGGCCGTTGAAGAGGGGCTGCGCATAGCCGATATAGGCGATGAGCAGCTGCGCACACGTGAGCAGTGCCTTGCCCACACGCTCTTCCTTGCCTCGCACAAACGCGAGAATCTGCTCAAGAGAGTCTCTGTGTCCATAGTATCGGGTATGCGCCCATATATGGACCGAATTATAAACGAACTGCGCTTCCTGCGTCGCGACGAGGCTGTCGATGTGCGCTCGCGTCGTCTCGAATATATCACGGAGCTCACGGCCAAGCTCGACGATAGTAATATGATTCTCGAGCGTTGGATAAAGATGCGTCGCGGCGACATAAGCCTGCAGATAGAACGCTTCGCGGTGAGCGAGCTCTTTGATATAATCGCAAAGAGCAGTCCTTTCTACGAGGCGCGTGGCATAAGTCTCGAGGTGCAGCCTTCCGATGCTGTGGTAAAGGCCGACAGGGCGTTGTCTCTTTTTATGCTCAATACTCTGGTAGACAATGCAGGGAAGTTCACCCCCGTGGGTGGAAATATAAAAGTATCGGCAAGCGAGGGTGATACCTATGTGGAGCTCTCGGTGGAGGACAGCGGAATAGGTATCTCGCAGCAGGATATTGAGAAGATTCTCAACGAAAAGGTCTACGACGCGGCACTCATAGGCGACGCGGGTGAGCGTTTGAATCGTAATAAAGGCAAGGGCTTCGGTCTTATGAACTGCAAAGGTATAATAGAGAAGTACCGTGCCACCGACGAGCTCTTCTCGGTGTGCCGTTTCGATATTACAAGCCACAAAGGCAAGGGAAGCCGTTTCTCGTTCCGTCTGCCGCGCGGCGTGGTGCGCTGTATGGTGCTCTTGGCGGTGCTTGTGCAGCCGCTTTGTGCCAGCAGTGAAGAAATGTCGCTCGATCGTGTGTCGGCCTTGGCCGATTCTGTTTACACGGCCAATGTGCGTGGCGACCACGCAAGAGCGGTGGAGTGTGCCGGGCAGGCCGTCGGGGAGTTGAACGCCTTTTACAGGGAGTATGTGGGCGGAACTGACACGCTCTCACTTGCAGGCGGTGCCCGTAACGAGCTGCTGTGGTGGCGCGAGGGGCTTTTCCCTCGCTCAATGAAAGAGGGTATCTTTTTTAATATTCTCGACATAAGAAACGAGGTTGCTGTGGCGGCTCTTGCGGCGAGGGATTGGGATACCTATCGTTATAATAACGGTATATATGCAATGCTCTACCGCGTGGTGCACGAGGACGAAGGCCTCGAGGAGCACTACGGGAAGATGCGTCAGCTTGCTAACTATCGCGAGGCGGCTATCGCTCTGCTGCTTTTTCTGCTACTTGTAGTTGTGGCCTTTTATGTGGTGTCGTATGTGCGCCACGCTGTCATAGGACGTATGAACAGCCGTATGGTGCTCGACCTCAACAGCCGTCTTCTGGCTGTGGCGGGCAGTGCCGAGCCTCTGCCCGAAAAACAGCTTGCCGAGGAGCTCTTGCGCGAGATATGGGAAGCTCTGGGCGATGCCTTCTGCTTTGAGCGCGTCGCGCTTTTGTTGAAATGTGGCAACGGAGAGTGTGTCGCGGTGTCGCAGCCGCAGGAGGCTCTGCCTCTTCACGACATTTACCTGAACAGCGTAGCCGAGGGAGGCACGCCTTTCCTTTCTGCCGACAGGTTACGCTACATATATCCTTTGTCTGTGGTGTCGTCGGGCGAGAATATTCTGCTTGGTGCGCTCGACTTTCTGTCGGAACGCCCGCTCGACGAGAACGAGGCTCTCAATATAGAACTTGTGGCACGCTATGCCGCGTCGGTGGTCTATCACTCGGTGGTGCGTGTGGGTGAGCGTTACAGGTCGCTTGCCGAGGCTGAGGAGGAGACCGAGCGCGTGAAACTCGAAGAGAATCGTCTGCACGTTCAGAATCTTGTGATGGACAACTGTCTCTCGGTGATAAAGCACGAAACGCTCTATTACCCGAGCCGCATACGCTCCCTTGTGGAGCAGGCGCGCGAGGCTGTGGCCGACTCCTCTCTCTTTGAACAGAAAATATCGGCCGTGAAGGAACTTATGGATTACTACAACTCCGTGTTTACCATATTGAGCGGTTGTGCGGTGAAGCAGCTCGACGAAATGAGTTTTCGTCTCTCGTCTGTTTCGCTGAATGAGATATTTGCCGAGATGCAGCCCTTTGTGGCACGCGCGGCAAGGAAGGCATCGAAAAGTGTCACCCTCTCTTGCCTGCCCACCGCTTTGAGTGTGAGCGGCGACAGGGATATGATTACTTATCTCTTTGAATCGCTTATGCTTGCTGCCGTGGCTGCCGACGGCGATGCCGAGCTACGTCTCACCGCCGTCGATTGTGGCGATGTGGTGCGTGTGGAACTGCTCGACAGTCGCAGCGCCCCCTCCGAGGAGGTTCTTGCCGAGATGTTTGCAGCGTCGGGGCACAACCTCTCGCCCTGTGGCGGTCTCAAGGGTATGGAGTATCAGGTGGTGAAAGAGATTGTGCGTCTGCACGAGGAGTATATGCAGGTGCGCGGCGGTCGTGTGGAGGCTCGTCGCGACGATGCGGGTTTTGTAATTTTGTTTACTTTGCCAAAATAGGAAATTATGGATAAATTCAGTGTTATAATAGTTGAGGATGCGAAGCTCGAATTAAAAGGTACCGAGGAGATTTTCCGCACCGAAATTCCCGAAGCCGAGATAACAGGCACGGCAATGAACGAGCAGGAACTGTATGCCCTGCTTGCCGACGGCGTGCCCCATCTTCTGCTGCTCGACCTGGGGCTCGGAGGCTCCACAACCGTGGGTGTCACCATCTGCGCAAGGGTGAAAAAGGAGTACCCGCAGATGAAAGTGCTTGTCTTCACAGGCGAGTTGCTCGACGAGAAACTGTGGGTAGATGTGCTCGACGCAGGTGCCGATGGCATTGCCTTGAAGACCGGCGAGCTTCTCACACGACACGAGATTATGGCTGTGGTAGGCGGTAAGAGAAATGTCTTCAATGCGCCGATACTCGAAAATATTGTGCGTCGCTTCAAGGAGACGGTGATGCGCGACGCCGCACGTCGTAAGGCCTTTGTGGAGTATGAGATAGACCGCTACGACGAGTGCTTCCTGCGTCATCTGGCGTTGGGATATACCAAAGATATGATTGCGGGGCTCAAGGGAATGCCTTTCGGGGTGAAGTCTCTCGAGAAACGTCAGGCCGACCTCGTGGCGCGTCTCTTCAAGGACGAGGAGGGGCGCGGAATAAATGTGACGCGTCTTGTGGTAAAGGCCATCGAACTGAATATAATTGATGTAAATAATCTTGAGGCGGATGAATAGCAGGCGTTTATATTATCCTGCGGTGGTGTATGCGGCCTCTCTTCTTCTTCTGTGGTTGCTGTCGTGGGGGCTGGGTATTGCAGGGCTCTTTGTGGGCAATGCGGCTTTGTCGCGCTCGCTTGTCAGTGCCGAGGGGTTGCGTTGGGCAGTGCGCAGTGCGTCGGCCTCTGTCGATGCGGCGCCCTGGGGCACAATGATACTTATCGTGCTGTCGGTGGGGCTTCTCTCGGGCTCGGGTATGCTGAAGAGCCTCTCGGGTGTGTTGCACCGCAGGGCTGTGAGCCTGAACGAGAAGCGTGCGCGTCTCTTTGCTCTGCTTGCCGCGTTGCTTTATTTCCTGCTTTTGTTTGTGGCCACTGTGTCGCCGTGGAATATGTTACTTGGGGTGACGGGCGATTTCTATACATCGCCTATGCTGCAGGGGTGGATGTTTCTTCTCTTTCTGCTTGTGCTTTTTGTGGCTTCGGTCTATGGCTATATATATGGAAACTATCGCAGCCTGCCCGACATTGCCCGTTCTATGGGTGCGGCCTGCTCGTTCTATGCTCCCGCGTTTCTTGCCGTGGTACCCGCCACCGGCATTGCGCCCTGCATAGGGTATATGGGGCTTTTGCCGCAGGGCGACGATGTGGCTGTGCTTGCCGATGTGCTTTATCTCTTGCCGTTTGTATATGTGACGCTGTTGCGTCGTGAGCGTGGCTGACGGCTTTGCGAATAAATAAAAAAATCTCCCGCTTGGGAGATTTTTTTATGGTGCAAATATCGATGAGCCCACCCTTATATGGGTGCTTCCCTCTTCTATGGCTATGGGGTAGTCGTCGCTCATACCTGCCGACAGGGTGTCGAAATTTCCTTGCGCGAAATATCTCTCGCGTATCGTGTCGAACAGCTTTTTCACCTGCGCAAATTCTGCTCTTATCTGCGCCTCGTCGTCGGTGTTGCTTGCCATACACATAAGACCGCGTATCTCCACGTTCTCAAGTGTGCGCCAGGTTCCTTCGTCGAGCATCGCAATGCACTCTTGCGGCGTGAAACCAAACTTCGTCTCTTCTTGTGCTATGTGTATCTGTAGCAGGCAGGGGATTTTGCGCCCGGCTTTAGCGGCGTGGCGGTCAATCTCGGCGAGCAGTTTGTAACTGTCTACGCTGTGTATGAGGTGTATATAGGGCGCTATATATTTTATTTTATTACTCTGCAGGTGCCCTATGAAATGCCAGCAGATGTCGTCGGGCAGAATCTGATGTTTCTTTTGCAAATCCTGCGCCTTGCTCTCCCCGAAATGGCGCTGCCCGCCTTTGTAGGCGACTTCGATGGCTTCGGCGGGGTGGTATTTGGACACGGCGATAAGCGTTACCCCCTGCGGGAGGGTAGCGCGTATCTCCTCAATTCTGCCTGCTATGGTATCAGAGAATAGCTTCATAATGGAAAATGTCCACGATAGAGCTTTCGTTCACCGATGCAAGGTCGTAGGTCATTACAGAGTCCTCCATATGTTTGTTTAGGGCTGCAACGGCTCCGGCGCAATCTTCGGCCTTCACAAGGATTACCACAGAGGTCTTTTTCTCCTTGGCGCTCACCTCGTCGATGGTGAGAAGCACAATCTTGCACTTGAACCACTTGTCGGCAGCTTCGCTGGGGCTGTCTACGAGCTCGCCATACTTGGTGCGCTTCATCTCGTTTATTGTGAAATCGCCTGTCACCTGGGGCTGTATCTCGAGAGTGAGTCGTTTCTCTATCTCGGTAAATGTAAAACCCTGTACAAGATATACTTCGTTTACTTTTGTGTTGAGGCCTTTCTCGCCTGCACGTTCATAGGTCACTTTGCACTCGAACCAACTTTGTGTCATAATATTTGGTATTTTTTTGTTTATGATTTATGTGGCGCGATTTTCGCGCGACCGCAAAGTTAGCAAATGAAAAGCGCTTTTCCTCTCTTTTTTCAAAGAAAATATTCTCTTTTTTGTGCAGGTGCGCGGTGTGCCATATACTCCTCCTCTTCCTCGATGTCGTAGTAGGGCTCTTCGTCTATGGGCGGTATGTCGTCGGTGTTGTAGTCTTCGTACATCTCGTCTTCGATGTCACTGTATATGGGGCTTGTGGCCTGCAGGCCTGTCTGCCCGGGGAAGATTCTTTTTCTGTTCATAGCTGTTATAATTTATTCATTCCTGTATTGTATCTCTTGTGCAACTGCTCTTTGTCGTTGCGGTGTGTGTGGGCGCAGTGCTGCGTGACGCCTTCCACGCGGCAGAGCAGCGTCTCGCAGTATTCGTCCCACGAGGCGACGGGCCTGCGTGCAATGCCGCTTTTCATTGCGGCGAGTGCCACGGCTTTCGAGACCTCGGGTAGCAGGCGGCAGTCATCTATCTTGGGAATTATATACTCCTTGCCGAAGTTCAAGTCGCTGCCGTGACGTCTCTTTGTCTTGTCGGGTACGGGCTCGTGGGCAAGGGCGGCTATGGCCTTTGCCGCGGCAAGCTGCATCTCGGTATTTATGCAGGTGGCAAGGGTGTCGAGTGCCCCGCGAAAGAGGTATGGGAATGCTATGGCGTTGTTTATCTGGTTGGGGGCATCGCCGCGGCCTGTGGCCACGATGGCGTCGGGGCGTGCGCTCTTTGCTTCGTCGTAGCTTATCTCGGGAGCGGGGTTGGCGAGGGCAAATATTATGGGGGTATCGGCCATAGAACGCACCATCTCCTTTGTCACAAGGTTACCCACAGACAGGCCGATGAAGGCGTCGCAGTCGCGCATTGCGTCGGCAAGGGTGTGGAGGCTCGTGTCGGTGGTGGCGAAGAGCGCTTTGTGTGGCGGCAGCACATCGCGTGCTATGCTTATGACGCCTTTGCTGTCGCACATCGTTATCTGCTCGCGCAGGAGTCCGTTCTTGAGCAGTAGCTTGGCTGTGGCTATGGCGGCGGCTCCCGCCCCGCTGATTACTATTTTGAGGCTATGCAGCTCCTTGCCTGCAATCTCGGCGGCGTTTTTCAGGGCTGCGGTTATGGCTACGGCAGCTCCGTGCTGGTCGTCGTGCATCACCGGTATGCCCAGGAGGTTGCGCAGGCGCTCCTCAATGTAGAAACATTCGGGGGCTTTAATGTCCTCGAGGTTTATGCCGCCAAAGGTGGGCGATATCTCCTGCACGGCGGTGATGAATTTGTCGGGCTGCTCCTCGGCGAGCTCTATGTCAAAGGCGTCAATGTCGGCATATACCTTGAAAAGCATCGCTTTGCCCTCCATAACAGGTTTTGAGGCAAGTGCCCCTATGTCGCCCAGCCCGAGCACTGCGCTTCCGTTCGAGATTACGGCCACAAGGTTGCCTTTATTGGTGTAGCGATAGGCCTGCCACCTCTCCTTGCTTATGGCCGCTGCGGGAGCTGCCGCCCCGGGGGAGTAGGCGAGTGAGAGCTCTTCGGGGGTGCCGAAAGGCTTTGTGGGGAGTGTCTCTGTTTTTCCTGCTTGCGGGCTGCTGTGGTAGCGCAGTGCCTCGTCTTCGATATTCTTGTCCATAAAATATTTTTTCTCAATAAACACCTGCCGCGGGAATATGTTGCGCCCTCTTTTCTGTCTGTTTTAATTTGTTACATCTTTTTTTCTTCTTTTTGCTCTCTTTTGTGCTCTAATTTTGTCGGGATTGTATATCTTCGCGTTGTTTATGCTAAAAGCAGAATATTTGATATTATGGATAATTTTTTCGACTTATTAAAAAATAGACGCAGTTGCAGGCTTTTCACCGGCGAGCCTGTGGATAAGGAGGCTGTGTGTAACCTTATGCGTGCGGCTCTTATGTCGCCGTCGGGGCACCGTTTCAACCCCTGGGAATTTATCCTTGTCGAGGAGAAGGAGACTTTGAAGGCTCTCTCTACGGCGAAGGCACAGGGTGCCGCTCTGCTCGAGGGTGCTGCTATGGCCGTGGTGGTTATAGGTGATACCGAAAAGACCGATGTGTGGATTGAGGATTGCTCAATTGCCACAATTATTATGCAGCTCGCTGCCGAGGAGATGGGGCTTGGCTCCTGCTGGGTGCAGATACGCCGCCGCTTCGATGCCGAGGGTAATGTAGCCGAGGACAACGTGAGAAAATTGTTGAATATCCCCGAGAAATATGCCGTTCTCTCTATCGTGGCCGTGGGACACAAGGCACGCGAGGCAAAGCCCTTTGACGAGGAGAGAATGCAGTGGGAAAAGGTACACATAGGAGAGTTTGGCGGCAAGTAAAAGAATAGCGTTGGCAGGTGCCGGCAATGTGGCAACGGCTTTGGGCATTGCGCTGGCTGCGGCAGGGAGTGCTCCCGTTGCCGTGTGGAGCCGCACCTTTTCCTCGGCAAAAGAGTTGTCGGAAAAAATAGGCTGTGCAGCCTGCGAAACGATAGATAAGCTGCCGTCGCCCGATGTTATAATTATTTCGGTGAGCGACAATGCCATCGAAGAGGTGGCTGCGGCTGCTGCGGTCGCCTTCCCCGACGCGCTTCTCCTGCACACGGCGGGCAGCGTGTCTGTGGATATCCTGCGCAAAGCGGGAGCTGTCAGATATGGCGTGCTCTATCCTATGCAGACTTTCAGCAGGCAGCGCATAGTTGATTTCTCTCCCGTAACTCTGTTTGTGGAGGGGTGCGACAGCTCTTGCGAGGAACTTGCAGCCGATATTGCGCATCTGCTTGGTGGCAAGGTTCAGTGTGTCACGAGTGAGCAGCGCAAGTATCTGCACATTGCGGCGGTCTTTGCGTGTAACTTTGCCAATGCGGCCTACACGATGGCTGCCGAGCTGCTCGAGGCGCACGATATGCCCTTTGAGGCGATGCTTCCGCTCATATACGAGACGGCGGCAAAGGTGCACCGCCTGCACCCGCTCGAGGCACAGACAGGCCCCGCGCACCGCGGCGACAGCGTGGTAACTGATGCTCACAAGGCGATGCTCGACGGCCGCCTCAAGAACCTTTATACAGAAATTAGTGACTACATAGCCGATGCGAAGCGTCGGAAGAGTGATAAAGAAAAAGAGAAAGAATGATAAACTACGACCTTAAAAAGATTAAAGCCCTCGTCTTCGACGTAGACGGCGTGTTGAGCCGCGAGACAATTTCGATGTATCCCAGCGGCGAGCCTATGCGCACAGTAAATATCAAGGACGGCTATGCTCTGCAGCTTGCCGTGAAGGCGGGCTATCGCGTTGCAATTATCACAGGTGCTCGCACCGAGGCTGTGAAAGTGCGTTACAAAGGGCTGGGCATAACCGATATATATGTAGGTGCCTCAATAAAGCGCGACTGCTTCGAGGAACTGCTTACAATGTATGAACTGCAGCCCGAGGAGGTGCTTTATATGGGCGACGATATTCCCGACTACGAGGTGATGCAGATGTGTGGCCTTCCCTGCTGTCCTGCCGACGCTGCACACGAGATAAAAGGCATTTCGCGCTATATATCTCCCGTGCGAGGCGGTGAGGGCTGTGGCCGCGATGTCATAGAGCAGGTTATGCGTGCACAGGGTAAGTGGATGGATGAATCGAACGCATTTGGTTGGTAAATGATTTTTTATGCTTGATAATTTAAAGAAATACAAGGTTATTCTGGCATCGGCATCGCCGCGACGCAGGGAACTGCTCGCAGGCCTCGATGTGGAGTTTGAGGTGCGCACCTTGCCCGACGTGGACGAGTCGTTCCCCGCCGAGCTGCAAGGCGGCGCTATCCCCCTGCACATCTCAAAGAAGAAGGCCGACACCTATCGCCCCCTTATGGCCGACGACGAGCTCACGATAACCGCCGACACCATTGTGTGGCTCGAGGGTACCCCTTTGGGCAAGCCTGCCGACGAGGCTGACGCCCGTCGTATGCTGCGCTTTATGTCGGGCAAGACACACTCTGTGTACACGGGTGTCACCGTAACTACAAAGAGCGTGCAGCACAGCTTTGTGGCAGAGTCGCGTGTGACATTTGCCGCCCTCACCGACGAGGAGATTGAATACTATATAGAAAAGTATCGTCCTATGGACAAGGCCGGCTCCTACGGTGTGCAGGAGTGGATAGGTTACATTGGAATTTCGGCCATAGACGGCTCCTATTTCAATGTGATGGGGCTTCCCGTGCAACGCTTGTATAACGAACTTAAAAAGATTTCCTAAATATGAAAATAGCCGATAACCTGACTTCCCTCATTGGTAACACCCCCTTGCTGCGCGTCTCACGTTATGCCGCAGCGGCAGGCCTGGGTACCGCTCCTGTGGTGAAAATGGAATATTTCAACCCTGCGGGGAGCGTGAAAGACCGCACGGCTCTCTCTATGATAAACGATGCCGAGGCACGCGGCCTTCTGCGTGCAGGAGCCACAATCATAGAGCCCACAAGCGGAAACACAGGCGTGGGGCTTGCTCTTGTGTCGGCTGTCAAGGGGTATAAGCTGATACTCACAATGCCCGAGACGATGAGCGCCGAGCGTATGAACCTGCTGCGTGCCTATGGCGCCGAGCTTGTGCTCACTGCCGGAGCCGAAGGTATGTCGGGCGCAATAAAAAAAGCCGAGGAGCTTGCGGCGGGCATCGAGGGCAGTATTATTCTGCAACAGTTCGAAAATAGTTCAAACCCCGCGGCACACAACTTCACAGCCGAGGAGATATGGCGCGACACCGACGGCCGTGTAGATATCCTTGTGGCGGGTGTGGGCACAGGCGGCACAATCACAGGTACCGCCCGCAGGCTCAAGGAGTTGAACCCCGCGATAAAAACTGTGGGCGTAGAGCCCGCCTCGTCGCCGGTACTTTCGGGTGGCGAGAAGGGTGCGCACAAGTTGCAGGGCATAGGTGCTGGTTTTGTGCCTCAAATATATGACGCATCTGTGGTAGACGAGGTGATTCCCGTAAGCAACGAAGATGCCATAGCCACAGCCCGTGCGCTTGTGAAGAACGAGGGGCTCCTTGTGGGCTATTCGTCGGGTGCGGCTCTGTGGGCAGCTTCCGAGGTGTTGCGTCGTCCCGGCAACGAAGGCAAGACAGTTGTCGTGATTCTGCCCGACTGCGGAGAGCGCTACCTCTCGACCGACCTTTTCCGAGATAAGTAAAAAACAGAAACAAAATATAAACACGATGAATAACAAAGAGATTGCCGAGGTTTTCTCCTCCACTATAAGTGCTCTCACGGGGAACGAGGCTGCACAAGATATGTTTCACCACCGACGCGACGGGGAGCCTATGCCCTCGTGGCGTGTCATAAGCGAGGTTGTGAATCTCGTGCGCACCATCGTCTTTCCCGGATATTTCGGGGACTCGGTGCAAGAAAGCCACACGCTTGTCTACAAGACAGGTATAAACGTAGACAGGTTATACAAATTGCTGTGCGAGCAGATTTACGCAGGCCTGTGTTACGGCAACGGCGACGCTCCTGCTTATAACTCCATTACCGACGCCCGTCGTATGGCGCTCGACTTCATAGCCTACCTGCCCACGTTGCGCGAGAAACTCGCAAAGGACGTAGAGGCTACATACAACGGCGACCCCGCGGCCACAGGCTTCGGCGAGGTCATAAGCTGCTACCCCGGAATAAAAGCGGTGAGCAACTACCGTATGGCACACCGTCTTTTGGAGCTTGGCGTGCCCCTCATCCCCCGCATCATATCCGAGATTGCGCACAGCGAGACGGGTATAGACATACATCCCGGTGCGCGTATAGGCGACTATTTTACCATTGACCACGGAACGGGCATCGTTATAGGCGAGACCTGTATCATTGGAAATAATGTAAAACTATATCAGGGAGTTACGCTGGGAGCAAAGAGCTTCCCGCTCGACGAGAATGGAAACCCCATCAAGGGTATACCTCGTCATCCCGTGCTCGAGGATAATGTCATAGTGTATAGCAATGCCACAATCCTCGGCCGCATAACCGTGGGCAAGGATGCTGTGATAGGCGGTAACATCTGGGTGACCGACAATGTGGCTCCCGGCGCGCTCATAGTGCAGAGAAAATAGTGTAGCAGCGCACCCTGCGAAACAAGCATCCCCGACAGCTCTGTCGGGGATTTCTTTTTTATGCGTTGCGAGCACTCTTTAGGTTGTGACACTGCCCGTTAGGGCTTTTTTTTGCCCCTGTGTGAAAAAAAAAGTTCATTTATAAAAGAGATATAATAAAAATTACTATCTTCGCGAGGTAAAAATGCTCGGCGATTAATCTTTTTGTCAGCGTGGGCGTTTTTCGGGTAACATTTTAACAGAAAGCAGATGTTTGCACTAAATTCACACCATCGTCATCATAACCACTCTCGCAAGAGGGTAGGGTAAGTGGCGTGTATGTGATAGTGTCGCGCTATTGATAATGAGCTTACCTGCAAGATGGTGGGCTCTTTTTTTATTTGAAAATTAAAACGAAAAAAATATGTTGAGAATTGCTGTACAGACCAAAGGACGCTTGAACGAGCAGAGTATGCAGCTGCTGCGTGATGCAGGCGTCACAATTAAAGAAGAAAAGAGAAAGTTTTTGATGCGTGCATCGGATTTCCCCGTGGAGATACTTTTCCTGCGCGACGACGATATTCCCCAAACAGTATCTATGGGTGCAGCCGACCTGGGCTTCGTGGGCTACAACGAGGTGGCCGAGCGTGGCTACGAGGTAGACATCCTGCAGAAGCTGGGCTTTGGCGGTTGCCGCATATCACTTGCCGTGCCCAAGGCTGACAAGTACGAGGGACTCTCTTATTTCAACGGCAAGCGCATTGCCACATCTTACCCCAACGTGCTCTCGAAGTTCTTTAAGGAGAACGGCATCGAGGCCGAGATACACACCATCACAGGCTCGGTGGAGATTGCTCCCGCAGCAGGCCTTGCCGACGCAATTTTCGATATCGTATCGTCGGGCGGCACACTCATCACAAATGGTCTTGTGGAGGTGGAGCAGGTGCTTCAGTCAGAGGCTGTGCTCATCGGTACCCCCGGTCTTTCAGAGGAGAAGATGGCCATTGCACGCCAGCTGATGTCGCGTTTCGAGTCGGTGCTCAAGGGTGCAGGCAAGAAATACCTTCTGCTCAATATTCCCGTGTCGGCGCTCGACGAGGCTGTGAGGATACTTCCCGCTATGCGCAGCCCGACCGTTATCCCCCTCGCGCAGAAGGACTGGTGCTCACTGCAGACTGTAGTGGATGAGAAACAGCTCTGGACCATAATAGAGCAGCTGAAGGCTATTGGTGCCGAGGATATTCTTGTATTGGCTCTCGAAAAAATTATTCTGTAAAATGATAAAAAGATATATAAACCCCTCTTATGAAGAGTGGAACGCCCTGTGCAGCCGTGTAGTGTCGGATGACGCTGTGATAAGCGGCCGCGTGCAAGCAATCATAGAGCGCGTGAAGCGCGACGGCGACAAGGCCATACGCGAGCTTGCAGCCGAGATTGACGGCGTGGAGCTTGCTGCCATCGAGGTGAGCGAGCAGGAGAGACGCGAGGCCTTCGAGTCCACCCCCGCCGAGCTTAAAGAGGCCATAGCCACAGCGGCACGCAATATAACCCGTTTCCATATGGCGCAGCGTTTCAGCGATGTTGAGGTTACAACCGCTCCGGGTGTGAAGTGTGTTCAGCGTGCCGTGCCCATTCAGCGAGTGGGGCTTTACGTTCCCGGCGGAACAGCTCCTCTCTTCTCAACCGTGCTTATGCTTGCAATTCCCGCAAAGGTGGCCGGCTGCAAAGAGATTGTGCTCTGCACACCGGTGAACAAAGAGGGCAAGGTGGCGCCCGCAGTGCTGTCGGCAGCTATGGTGTGTGGCGTAGACCACATCTACAAAGTGGGCGGTGCACAGGCTGTTGCCGCAATGGCCTATGGCACAGAGACCATTCCTGCCGTAGACAAGATTTTCGGCCCTGGTAACCGCTATGTGACAAAGGCCAAGGAGAGCGTTACAAACAAAGTGTCGATAGATATGCCCGCAGGCCCTTCGGAGGTGCTTGTTATGGCCGACGATACCGCTTCGGCGGCGTTTGTGGCGAGTGACCTTCTCTCGCAGGCCGAGCACGGTACCGACTCGCAGGCGATTCTCGTGTGCGGCTCACAGGCTATAGCCGACGCCGTGGACGAGCAGGTTGGGCTGCAACTTGCCAAATTGCCTCGTCGCGAACTCGCTGCAAAGGCTCTCGAGAACAGCCGCACAATAATTCTTCCTTCGGTCGAGGAGCAGATAGCGTTTGTAAACGCTTACGCCCCCGAGCATCTTATAATATCGATGGAGAACCCCTGGGAAATTGCCGAGCAGATAACAGCTGCGGGCAGTGTCTTCATTGGAAACTTCTCGCCCGAGAGTGCGGGAGACTATGCGTCGGGTACTAACCACACCCTGCCCACAAGCGGCTGGGCTCGTTCGTGCAGCGGAGTGAACCTCGACAGCTTTGTGCGCAAGATAACCTATCAGGAGATTACAAAAGAGGGTATAGAGCAACTTGGTGGCACCATAGTAACTATGGCAAAGGCCGAGGGACTGGACGCACACGCGGCAGCCGCTCTCCTGCGTATGGGAAAAGAGATTTAAATATCTGAATTATGAAAATTAACGAAATATTGTCACTCGTGCGTCGCAATATAAAGGCCCTTGCGCCTTATTCCACTGCGCGCGACGAGTATAAAGGGGCGTTGGGCGTGTTCCTCGATGCAAACGAGAATCCTTTTGCCAACTGCTACAACCGTTATCCCGACCCCCGTCAGACTGAACTTAAAAATATCATAGCGCCGCTCAAAGGAATGTCTGCCGAGCAGATGTTTATCGGTAACGGCAGCGACGAGGCCATTGACCTCTGTTTCCGCATCTTCTGCGAGCCCCGCATAGACAACGTGGTGGCCATAGCTCCCAGCTATGGAATGTACCGAGTATCGGCCGATATAAACGATGTCGAGGTGCGCGAGGTGCAGCTCAACGAGGACTTCTCGTTGCCCGTGGAGAGGCTCCTTGCGGCGTGTAACGAGCAGACAAAACTGCTCTTTATCTGCTCGCCCAACAACCCCTCGGGAAATATCTTCCCCATAGAGCAGGTGCGCAGCCTGCTCGACAGCTTTAAGGGTATTGTGGTGGTCGATGAGGCTTACATAGATTTTGCATCGCAGCCCAGCCTCACCACCTTGCTTGGCGAGTATCACAATCTCATTGTATTGCAGACTCTCTCAAAGGCTTACGGCCTTGCGGGGCTGCGCCTGGGACTTGCTTTTGCACACCGCGATATTATGGCACTCTTTGCCAATGTGAAATATCCCTACAATATAAACCTTGCGGGTATGGAGCGTGCCAAGGAACTTCTTGCCCGTGACGTAAAGAGCGAAATTGCGACTATCATAAGCGAGCGCGAACGCGTGGCAGAGGCTCTGCAGAGGGCGCCCTGCGTGAAGAAGGTATTCCCCTCTGACGCAAACTTCCTGCTTGTGCAGGTGACCGATGCGCGCGCCCTCTATGATGCTCTGATTGCCGAGCAGGTGATTGTGCGCGACCGTTCCAAGGTGAAGGGTTGTACCGAGTGCTTGCGCATAACCATAGGCACTCCCGAGGAGAACGATGCGATGCTCGCAGTAGTAAAAAATTGGAAATAGTATGAAAAAAGCGTTATTCATAGACCGTGACGGTACAATTATATGGGAGCCCCCTGTGACAGAGCAGGTGGATACCCTTGAAGACCTGGTTTTTATGCCGGGTGTGATAGGTGCTCTCGGTAAAATTTCAGAGATGGATTTTGAGCTTGTGATTGCAAGCAATCAGGACGGGCTCGGCACGCCTTCTTATCCGCGTGAGCAGTTCGATGTGGTTCACGACAAGATGCTGCAGGTGCTCGGCGGCGAGGGCATTACCTTTGCCGACCAACTGATAGATGTCACATATAAGAGCGACAATCAGCCCACACGCAAGCCCGGCACAGGTATGTTTGGCAAGTATATGACAGGTGAGTACGACCTCTCGCAGTGCTATGTGATAGGCGACCGACTCACCGACGTGGAGCTTGCCAAGAATCTCGGTTCAAAGGCAATTCTCTACACTGCCGACAAGGAGCGCGTGCAGGAGATGAAGCAGCTCCCTTATGCCGATGTGTGCGTGCTTGCCACCGACAACTGGGGCGAAATTGCAGAGTATCTGCGTGGAGGCGAGCGTTGTGTGACGGTTGCTCGCAAAACCAAGGAGACAGATATTACCGTTACCATCGACCTCGACGGACGCGGTACCTCGGGCATAGATACCGGTCTTAAATTCCTCGACCATATGCTCGACCAGATAGTGCATCACGCAGGTGTGTCGCTTGCGGTGAAGGCAGTGGGTGACCTTCAGGTTGATGAGCATCACACAATGGAGGATATTGCCATCGTGCTCGGCGAGGCTATTGTGAAGGCTCTCGGTAATAAACGCGGCATAGGACGTTACGGCTTTGTGCTGCCTATGGACGAGAGTCGTGCGATGGCACTTGTGGATTTCGGCGGCAGAATAGATTTCAGTTGGAATGTGACATTTACCCGCGAGTATGTGGGCGATGTACCCACCGAAATGTTCAGCCACTTCTTCAAGGCTTTGGCTGCGGCTATGAACTGTAACCTGCACATCGAGGCCAAGGGTGAGAATAACCATCACATAGCAGAGGGTGTTTTCAAGGCTTTTGCACGCGCACTGCGTATGGCGGTGAAGCGCGAGCCTTTCAGTTACGAACTTCCAAGCAGTAAAGGAGTATTATGATAGCTATAGTGGACTATGACACGGGTAATTTGCGCTCTGTGTGCAATGCGCTCGACCGTATAGGTGCGCAGTATTGTGTCACCGATAATCACGAAATAATAAAAACCGCCGACAAGGTGCTTCTGCCCGGAGTAGGTGAGGCCTCTTCGGCTATGCAGAAATTGAGTGAGAGGGGTTTGTGCGAGGTTATAAAGGGACTTACACAGCCTGTGCTCGGTATCTGTATAGGCCTGCAACTTATGTGCAAGAGCAGCGAGGAAGGCAATGCCGAGTGTCTGGGTATCTTCGACACCTGCGTGCGCCGCTTTGAGCCTCTTCCCGAGGAGGGTGTCAAGGTGCCTCATATGGGATGGAACGAGATAACCGGCCTTAACTCTCCGCTCTTTGCGGGGCTCGACGAGGGGGCTTTTGTCTATTTCGTACACTCTTTCGCACCCGATATCTGCGAGGGCACCATAGCTGTGGCGGCAAACGGCCGTCCCTTCGCGGCTGCGATAAACAAGAATAATTTCTACGGCACACAGTTCCACCCCGAAAAGAGCGGTGCCGTGGGCGAACAGATTTTGAGAAATTTCATCAACCTATGATAGAGATAATTCCTGCGATAGATTTGATAGACGGGTGCTGCGTGCGTCTCACACAAGGCGACTACGCCGAGAAGAAAGTGTATGGGCAGAACCCCGTGGATATGGCAAAGATGTATGCCGATTGCGGCGTGAAGCGTCTGCACGTTGTAGACCTCGACGGTGCAAAGGCCAAGGAACCGTGTAACCTGCGCGTGCTTGAGCGCCTGGCGACAGAGACCGCGCTCGACATAGAGTGGGGTGGCGGAATAAAGAGCAGCGAGGCTCTGCGTAGCGCGGTAGATGCGGGAGCTCATCGTGTGATATGCGGCAGCATAGCCGTGGACAACAGCGACCTCTTTGTGCAGTGGCTGCAGGAGTATGGTACAGGGCGCATTATCCTGGGTGCCGACATACGCGACCGCTATGTGGCCACACACGGCTGGCTCAAGGCTTCCGAGGTTTCCATCGACGAGATTATAGAGCGTTTTGTGCCTCACGGTCTCACACAGCTTGTGTGCACCGATATTTCCAAGGACGGTATGCTGCAGGGTCCCAACTTTCCGCTCTATGTAGAACTGAAAGAGAAATATCCCACGGTAAACACCACCTTGAGCGGCGGTATAAGTTCTATGGATGATATATGTAAGGCTGCAGAGCTCGGCTTGCACAGCGTCATCGTGGGCAAAGCGATATATGAGGGTAGAATAACTTTAAAGGAGATAGAGAAATGGTTGCTAAACGAATAATTCCCTGCCTCGATGTAAAAGAGGGGCGCACCGTGAAAGGTATCAACTTTGAAGGTCTCAAAGATGTGGGCGACGCAGTGGAACTCGGCCGTATGTATGCGCAGCAGGGTGCCGACGAGCTTGTCTACCTCGACATAAGCGCCACAAAAGAGGGGCGCAACACATTTACCTCGCTTGTGGAGCGCATTGCGCAGAATATAAATATCCCCTTCACCGTAGGTGGCGGAATCTCTACTATAGACGATGCAGCGCGCCTTCTCGATGCAGGTGCCGACAAAATTTCGATAAACAGCGCGGCGGTGCGCAACCCCTTGCTCATCGACGAGATAGCCTCAAAGTATGGCAGTCAGTTTGTGGTGCTTGCAGCCGACGCAAAGGTAATTGACGGCGTGTGGCGCATAACCACCCACGGCGGAAGCAAACTCACCGACAAGGAGCTCTTCAGCTGGGCCTACGAGGCGCAGGAGCGTGGAGCCGGCGAGCTGCTCTTCACATCGATGGACCACGACGGCACACGCAACGGCTATCCCTGTGAGACATTTGCCGCCCTTGCCGACAAATTGTCGGTGCCCATAATTGCGTCGGGCGGTGCCGGCGGTGTCGAAGATATCGCCGAGGTGCTTTCTCGCGGACGTGCTGATGCGGCTCTCGCGGCAAGTATCTTCCACTACGGAGAGATAACCGTTGAAGAACTCAAGAAACAATTGCGAAACAAGAATATAAAAGTAAGATTGTAAAGAATATATAATATGGAATTTTCAGAATTTGATTTATCGAAAAACAGCGACGGCCTTTTGCCCGTGGTTGTACAGGACTATGCCACATTAAAGGTGCTTATGGTCGCATATATGAATAAAGAGGCCTATGAGAAGACCGTCGAGACGGGCAAAGCTACTTTCTACAGCCGCTCACGTGGCGCTCTGTGGACAAAGGGCGAGACAAGCGGCAACTACATAGAGGTAGTGAAGATGTACCCCGACTGCGACAACGACACCCTTCTGCTTATGGGCAAGCCTTATGGCCCCGCGTGTCACCGCGGCACCACTGCCTGCTTCGACACCCCCGAGAACGAGGGTTTTGTGCGCAAGCTCGAGAAGGTTATTCAGGGACGTCACGCTGCAATGCCCGAGGGCTCATACACCACAATGCTCTTTAAAAAAGGTGTGAACAAAATAGCTCAAAAAGTGGGCGAGGAGGCTGTGGAGACAGTTATCGAGGCTATCGACGGCAATAAAGAGCGTTACCTTTACGAGTCGTGCGACCTCATTTATCACCTGCTTGTGCTCAACGAGCAGATGGGCTTCACTCTCGAGGACGTGGAGCGCGAACTCTCGGAGAGACACGGCTAATTGCGCAATTCCGGGGGCTTTGAACGTTCTCCCTTTGCATAAAGTGTTATAAAATGCAACCGTTTTTTAGGCGGTTGCATTTTATTTGTAAATATCTGCCTAAAAAACGGCTTAAAAATTCGCAGATAGTTCTCTTTTTTCTATATTTACAAAATAAATATAGAGATAACTTTTAAAGTATATGTTATGAAAAAATCTTTACTCTGGCTTTTGGCATTTGTAACTATGCCTTTGGCAGTTTTGGCTGTAGAGCCACCCCTTATGGGATGGAGCTCGTGGAACACCTACGGCTTCCTTATAAACGATTCTGTGATAAAGGTGCAGGCCGACGCTATGGTCGAGCTTGGCTTCTATGACTGCGGGTATAACCACGTGAACATAGACGACGGCTTCTTTGGTGGCCGCGACGCCGATGGCAAGCTCATCATTCACCCCACGCGCTTCCCCAACGGTTTGCGCCCCCTTGTCGATTATATACACTCAAAAGGACTCAAGGCCGGTATCTACTCCGATGCGGGTTGTAACACCTGCGCATCGTTTTGGGGTGGTGACACCATAGGTATAGGTGTGGGCCTCTACGGTCACGACGAGCAGGATATGCAGCTCTATTTCAACGAGCTCGATTTCGATTTTATTAAAATCGACTACTGCGGTGCCGACGCGGGAAACAACGCCGACAGGCTCGACCTTAATGTGGAGGCTCGTTACAAAGAGATTTACGAGGCTATAAAAAGCACAGGTCGCAACGATGTCACCTGGAACATCTGCCGCTGGGCTTTCCCCGGTACTTGGGCTTGTGAAATAGCCAATTCGTGGCGCACCACAGAGGATATATTTCTTGGATGGGCTTCGGTAAAGAGTATTATAAACCAGAGTCTCTATCTGTCGGCCTACACCGGCGGCGGTCGTTACAACGATATGGATATGCTTGAGGTGGGGCGCGGCCTCACCGACGAGGAGGACAAGACTCACTTTGGTATGTGGTGTGTTATGAGCTCTCCTCTGCTCATTGGCTGCGACCTTAACGATATAAAAGGCAACGCCCTCTCCCTTATGCAGAACAAAGAACTCATAGCTGTGAATCAGGACGTCCTCGGCCTGCAGGCTTATGTGGTAAAGAGAGACGGCGGCGGTTATGTCCTTGTAAAGGATGTCGAGGAACTCAACGGCACCAAACGTGTGGTGGCTTTCTATAACCCCACCGACGCACAGCTCTCTATGAGCGTCGATTTCTCGCAGCTCGACCTGGGCGGCGAGGTGGTCGTGCGCGACCTCTTCGAGAAGAAAGATAAGGGAATCTACGAGGGAACCCTTTCGGCTGCGGTGCCTGCCCACGGTACACGCATCTACAAACTCACAGCCGAGGAGCGTCTCGAGCGCACACTCTACGAGGCCGAAACAGCTTGGCTGTCGTGCTATCAGGAGATTGTGAGCAATGAAACAGAGGGCACAGCCATCTATTCCGAGAAGAACATCTGCTCGGGAGGCGTTGCGGCAGGGTGGCTTGGCGGCAGAGCCGAGAACGACCTTCAGTGGCGTAACGTATATAGCAAAGAGGGTGGCGAGTACACTTTGCGCTTCTCTTTTGTGTCGGGCGATAACCGCACAATGTCGGTAAGCGTGAACGGTGGAGCCCCCATTGAGGTGACAACCAATTCGGGCAACTGGAACAGAGTTGGCACCGCAGATGTAATTGTTACTCTCGAAAAAGGAAATAACACCGTGAGACTTTACAACGAAAGCGGCTGGATGGCCGACATCGATTGTATGCAGCTCATAGCAGCGGGTAAGGAGGTTGTGGAGTTCTACCCCGTGATTTTCGACAAATCATTGGGATATACCCATAATTCACGCCGCCTGAACAATATCTCATTGAACGGCTCGTCCGACGGCGACCAGACAATCTCTCTTCCCACTCCGCTCAAGATATATAGCAAGGTAGAAAGCTCTGCGTTCGCTGCAAAAGCAGGCGAGACTGTTACTCCCTCTTTTGGCTTTTCGGGCAATTGGATGAATGGCTTTGTATACATCGACCGCGGACAGGACGGCTCTTTTGAGTGCACCCTCAACTCCGACGGTTCTATACCCGAGTCGAGCGATATTATGGCCTTCTCTTATGCCGAGCCGAGCCTTGGTTCAGGTAAGGGATATAACAGCAACGGCGAGACTGTTTCAAATGCCAACGTGCTCAACCCGCCTGCGTTCACCATCCCCGCCGACCTCAAAAATGGTTATTATATGATGCGCTACAAGGTCGATTGGGCTTCTATCGATGCTGCGGGACGTGCCGAGGATGGCAACGGTATAATAAAGAACGGCGGTGCGGTGTGCGACGTGCTTCTCAATATACACGGCGACAACTCTCCTCTGACCATTGCAACGGCCAACGGACAGCTTCTTGCAGCCGACGGCTCCGCTCTCCCTGCCGAGGTCCCTTTCGGTGCAGCGTTGAGCGTGAAGGCTGTGCCTGCCGACGGATATGTGCTCGACGCGCTAAAGGTGCGTCACGGCCACAATTTCGACGGTGAGCAGTATTTGTGTGGCGTAAAACAATACGACGAGGCACTCCTGCCTGCATATACCCTTGAGGGCGATGTAATTACAATTCCTGCCGCATATATCGACGGCGATGTATATATAGAGGCTGTCTTTGTAAAAGAGATTACAAGCGGTGGCGAGGGCTATGCCCTCTCGTTCGACAAGGGTGCCACAAACGACGGCGCAGCAGCCTTTGCGCTCACCGTGAGAGGTGGTGCCGACGAGTATAACTTCTCTATCGACGGAAATAACGTATATGAGAATCTTACCGCCGAGTCGCTGCTTTTGCGCAACGCAAAATCAATCACGTTTAACATAGAGGGCGGCGATTCCGCTATGCAGTATTATCTGTATGTCGATTTTAATAACGACGGCAAGTTTACCCCTCTGCTCAACGATGAGTCTCTCCCCGCCTATTCGAGCGAGCTTGTGGCATTTACCGCAGATAACGCCGCATCGGACGCAACTTTGCGCTTCGCCCTGCCCGAGGTTTTGAAGGGCGGCGGTGTCTATCGTGTGCGTCTGAAGGCCGATGTGAACGACCTCACTCCTGCAGGCTCTGACGAAATTGTTGCGCAGGGCGGTCGTGTGTGCGATTTTCTGCTCAATATTTTGAGCGGAACTCCGAGCCTCGAGCTTTTCACTGTAAACGGCAGCATAAACGGAACAAACAACTCGGCACTTCCTATGACCGTGACTCCTTTGCAACCCTTGCAGATTGTGCTTGAGGGCGCTCCGGGCTTTGTGGCCGACGAAGTGGTTGTGCGTCACGGTTGTAACATCGACGGCGAGCAGTATATCAACGGCAATTGCCAGTGGAACGAGGAGGTTATTTCTGTAGAGAATAACTCTCTCACCATTCCTGCCGCATATATCGACGGCGATGTGGCCCTTTACGCCAACTTCGAGAAGAGCGCCGACGGCGAGTATCACCTTGTCTTTAGCGACGAGTTCGACGCCCCCGACGGCACACAGCCCGATGCAACGTGGTGGAGCCGATGCGTGCGTCAGGGTGCAACGTGGAACCGTTGGCTCAGCGACAGCGAGCAGGTGGTATATATCGAGGACGGCAAGCTCGTGACACGCGCAATACCCAACCCCGACACAGAGATTGACGACGTGCCTATGATTACAGGCGGTGTGAAATCGCAGTCGGCATTTGGCTTCACATACGGCAGGGTAGAGTGCCGCCTTCTCACAAATCCTTGGAAGGGTAACTTCCCCGCTCTGTGGATGATGCCCGAGGATCAGTCTCTCGGCTGGCCCGGCTGTGGCGAGATTGACATATTTGAGGTTATAGATACCGATGAACGCTCTTATCACACCATTCACTCCAAATGGACATACGTCCTCGGCTATAAGAATAACCCTACATCGAGCTTCAACTATGCTTTGCCGCTCGACCGTTACCACACCTACGCCCTTGAGTGGGACGCCACAACCCTCACTTGGTTTGTCGATGGCAAGCAGGTGGGCCGATACACCAAATCGACCACACAGAATCACCTCGACCAGGGACAGTGGCCCTTTGACAAGCATTTCTACCTCATTCTCAACCAGAGCGTGGGCAACGGTTCTTGGGCTGCAAATGCCGACGTTACACACACCTACGAGACTCTCTTCGACTGGGTGCGCGTATATCAGAAGGAGGGTATGAGCAATACTCTCGGCACGGTAGATGTGGTAGATGTCGCTGCCGATGTCGCTGTGAATGTAACTGCCGTTTACGGCGGAGTGGAGGTGTCGGTGAACGAGCCTACTGTGATTGCGGTCTACGACCTATCGGGACGCAAAGCTGCCGAGGCTTTTGTGAGCGGCTCTCACATATTTACTTTGCCCGGCGGTGTATATATGATAAATGACAGTAAAATTGTGGTGAAATAATTTTCTAAATTAAAGATAGTTAAAGGCTGTGCCCATTGCGGCACAGCCTTTTTTCTGTCCCGAATCGTGCCTTGCGCTCAAGTTTTAAATAATTACCCTAAAATCTTTTGCGATGAACTTTACAAAGAATTTCAGTTAATAATTAGTTCTGCTTTTTCTTTTGCTTTTCTTGCACTAAATTTTCTTTGCTTTTTCTTCTCAAAAAATCTAAATTTATTTTGTATTGCGCTCGGCTTGCACTATCTTTGTATGTCCAAAGCCATAGGTTTGGACAGAACCGAAAAGATTTAATTAAACATCTATTTTATATGGCTGATACAAAATTTATATTCGTTACCGGTGGCGTTGCCTCTTCTCTCGGTAAAGGTATTATCTCTGCCTCTTTGGGTAAGCTCTTGCAGGCAAGGGGATATAAAATCACTATTCAGAAATTCGATCCGTACATAAATGTGTCTCCCGGAACTCTCAACCCCCAGGAGCACGGCGAGTGTTACGTTACCATAGACGGCCACGAGGCCGACCTCGACCTCGGTCACTATGAGCGTTTCACCGATATCAAGACTACACGTTGGAACACTTTCACAACAGGTCGCATCTACAGCGAGGTTATCGATAAGGAGCGTCGCGGCGACTATCTTGGAAAGACCGTGCAGGTTATTCCTCACATCACCGACGAGATTAAACGCAAGATGAAACGCGGCAGCACAAAGGATAAATTCGACTTTGTGATTACCGAGATTGGCGGTACCGTGGGAGATATCGAGGGCTTGCCTTTCCTCGAGGCTATACGTCAGCTCAAGTGGGAGCTCGGCAACCGTGCCGTGTGCGTACACCTCACTTATGTGCCTTATCTCTCGGCTGCGGGCGAGCTCAAGACAAAGCCCACACAGCACTCTGTGAAGCAGTTGCAGAGCCTCGGTATTCAGCCCGACTGCCTTGTTTTGCGTGCCGAGCACAAGTTGAGCTCAAGCCTTTGCAAAAAGGTTGCAAGCTTCTGTAACGTGCGTCCCGACTGCGTGGTGCAGAGCCTCGACGTGCCCTCAATCTACGAGGTGCCCATCAAAATGCAGGAGCAGGGCCTTGACACCGCCATCTTGAGCCTCACAGGCGAGGAGATAGGAGAAACTCCCGCATTGGCTCCCTGGCGTTCATTCGTGGAGCGTCGCAAGAATGCGAAAAAGGTTGTGAATATCGGTCTCGTTGGTAAATACGACCTTCAGGATGCGTATAAGAGTATCCACGAGAGCCTTTCACAGTGTGGCGCATACAATGATTGCAAAATTAAACCCCATTTCATAAACAGCGAGAAGATTACCGAGGAGAACGTAGCCGAGGAACTCAAAGGTATGGACGGTTACATCATCTGTCCCGGAGTGGGTCCCCGCGGTTTCGAGGGTAAGGTGATTGCCGCAAAATATTGCCGCGAGAACAACCTTGTGACATTGGGTATCGGTCTTGGAATGCAGGTTATGGCGATAGAGTGCGCCCGCACTCTGCTCGGTTACGCCGACGCCAATAGTTATGAGATGGACGACAAGACCACACACAATATCGTAGATATTATGGAGGACCAGAAGAGCATCGGCAACCCCTTCGGCACAATGCGTCGCGGCGGTTACGACACTCTTGTGGCTGCAGGAACAAAGGCTCACGCTGCTTACGGTGCCGACAGAATAACAGAGCGTCACTACCACCGTTATGAGCTTAACACAGAGTACCGCGAGGAGCTCGAGCGCGCAGGTCTCATCTGCTCGGGTGTTAATTGCGAGTCGGAGCTTGTGGACATCGTGGAGTTTCCTGCTTGCGACTGGTATGTGGGTGTTATATATGAGCCCCAGTATTCGAGCACCGTTCTTCACCCCTCACCCCTTGTAATGGAGTTTGTGAAGAATGTAGTTGCACGCAAAGGTTAATTACATTGCATATAAATAAGAAAGGGCTGCCAGGGCAGCCCTTTTGCTTTGCTGTATTAAAAGGTGACGGTTAGCAGCTCATCGCTCCGCAGCAGTTTATCACCTGTCCGCTGACATACGACGACATATCTCCGGCGAGGAAAAGTGCCACGTTTGCCACATCTTCGGGGGTTCCTGCGCGGCGCAGGGGAATGCTTTTTGCCCACTCGTTACGCATCTCCTCGGGTATAGCCGATGTCATATCGGTGAGGATAAATCCGGGAGCTATGCAGTTGGCTCTGATACCGCGGGGGCCCATCTCCTTGGCTACCGACTTTGCGAGGCCTATTACACCAGCCTTTGAAGCCGAGTAGTTACATTGTCCGGCGTTGCCGTGCTCTCCCACGATTGAGGTCATATTTATAATGCTGCCGCCGCGCTGTTTTGCCATAGCGGGCACCACGGCGCGTGTGAAATTGAATGCCGATTTAAGATTTGTGCTTATTACGCTGTCCCACTGCTCCTCGGTCATACGCATCAGCATACCGTCTTTTGTGATTCCTGCGTTGTTTACAAGAACGTCAATCTTGCCAAAGTCGGCGAGAATCTGTTTCACGGTCTCCTCGGTGGCTGTGTAGCTAGCTGCGTCCGACGCATATCCTTTGCAGGTTACGCCCATAGCTGTAATCTGCTCAATGAGCTCCTGTGCGTTGTTATTTATCTGTCGGTAGGTGAATGCGATATTTGCTCCCTCCTCGGCAAACTTGACGGCTATCGCACGTCCTATACCTCGTGTGGCACCTGTGATGAGAGCCACTTTTCCTTCTAATAGTTTCATAATATGTGTTTTTTTAACCTTCTATGCGAAGATAGTGATTTCGCTCCAATATGTGCAAATTTTCTTTTTAAAATTGTGCTTCTCCTCGGGTTGTGGCATAAAAGACGGGACAGTCTGTGAAGGCTGCCCCGTGCATTTTGTGGTTTTAAGAGGGATTATTCTATGGTGTAGGCTGTTATTTCGCCCAAGCCCACAATGCCCTCGAACGATGTTTGAACCATCTTGCCTGTGAGGGTAACTTTCTTCTTGAAGTTCCCGGGGTTGCTTTGCAGGTTGAGAGCTGCTTTTATTTCGGTGTTAGAAAGAGATACATATACGCAGTTTGTGCAGTCGTTCTCGTCGGCGTTGTCCGATATAAGGATGTTGAGGGGTGATGCACCTTCAGCACCTATTTTGCCGTTGAAATTTGAGCCGCGGCCAGTGTTGCTTCCCACGATATATCCGCTCAAAATAACCTCGTCGCTGTTATTTGCATCGAAGGCTGCCTTATACTCGCTCGCGGTGTAGGTGATGAGGGGTTTCACGGGCAAAGTTACGCTTGTAGCCATAGTATTTATGTACTTGCCGTCTGCGTTGCTCGATGTGCCTATGAGGTAGCCTGTCACGGTCACCTCCTTGCCGTTGAGTTCGCTGTCTATGAGGCCGCTCACGGGGTTTGAAACAGAGCCTTTGACGGTTGCTCCCTCTACGGCTATGTTATAATAGTTACCCGAGATGGTGAGCACGCCGGTGTATTCTACATACTCTATATAGGGAGTGTCGTAGTATGCGTCGAGTGCCTCGGGTGTGATTGCGAGCGGGGTGGGGCGTGTAACCTCGGCTGTGCCTGTCTTGGCTACTGTGCTGCCTTGTCCAAACTGAAACATACCTCCATAGGTGCCAATGCTGCCTCCCACGTTTACAACGTCTCCCACTTTGCAAGAGGGTGTTGCACCGAGATATACAAGTATGTGGCCTGTTTCGTCCTGTGCAAGGAATCCTTTGGTGTATGTGGCAACCACGGTTCCTACGATGCGGGCCTTTCCTGTGCCTGCCGCAATTACATCGGCTATGCTGCTCGGTGTGTCGGGCACGGTCTCAACCTTTACATTTCCGCCGTTCTCTCCTGTAACCAAGAGGTTCATAATCTCCCACGAGCTCGATGTCTCGGTCGAGGAGATGTATTTGAATGCAATGACCACAGAGCCTTGGCCAAGCATCTCGGTGGGTATCGCAAGGTTGCCTGTGCTGTTGAACGACCACGAATTCCTGTTTATGGCGTTGTAGTCAATCTCTGTCCAGTCGGCTGTTTTTACATCGCCTGTGTAGTTGCTGCTTATGAGCATTTTGTGGTTTGAAGCTGCTGCGCTTGCTTCGCCTTTGTTTATTACATAGTCGAAACTGATGCTTGCTGCGGTCTCCTGTGAGAAATCAATCTCGGGCGATATGAGCCAAGTCTCGGCATCCTGGCTTGCGCCGTTTGAATAGCCCGACATTATGGCATAGGCCTGTCCGTAGTCGTTGCTTGCAGTTCTCCAAGAGAAACTGCCCACAATTGATTTCGATATAAAGCTGCCAAGGCTCTCGGCAAAGCTCTCGTCGATATAAACATTGGGATAGCTCTCGCTGCCGCTGTCGCCGCTACCGCTTCCCGCGCCTGTGGGCAGGGTGTAGGGGGCTGGTACATCCTCGCAGGCGTTGAAGCTCAATGCCGCCAACGCCATAATAAGTAGATACTTAATCTTTTTCATCGTTATTTTATTTTTTGTTTTTTCGTGTTTGTGTGATTATTCGGCAGGAACCAAATCCTTGTCCGACGACAGCATAAACTGCCAGTTATCGTAGTAGCAGGTGAGCACGCCTGTTATGTCGAACTTGCCCTGCGGAATTACGCTGTTTGCAAAGTCGGCGTAGCTGCTCAAGCGGAAGATTATGTTTTTCTTGCCCACAGTTACCGTTCTCTCCACTGCGTTGTTTACCACCTCGCTCTCTGGGGCGAAGGTTCTCTTGCCGTCGGCTTCGTTGAACGACACGCCTTTTAGGCGCACATATCGCGGCAGACACTTTTTGTTTGTGCTTGTGAGCCACGCCTCCTCGAGGTCGGCGGGAATCATTTCGCTGCACTCTTTATTTGGGGTGCCCACAAGTTTTATGTGTCTTTTCAGTGTTATCTCGCTCATACGGCCTATAGCAATCACTCCTTTGTTATTTGTGTAGGGTGTACCTATCTGGGGGAGCTCGCCGTAGCTGCCAATGGAGAGGCCTTTGCAGTCGATGACCACTTTCTGTCCGCGAGGCAGGTAGGAGTAGAGTCCCACTGCATTTGTACCAATGAGCATAGCGTCGTCGCCGTCGCTTATCACAATCTGTTTATATACATTTCCTGTCTCGTCGTTGCTCACAATCACACCGCCGAGCACAATGTCCTCTGTTATCATTGTGGGGCTTGTCTCGAAAAGCTCTTTGCTGAACTTCTCCTTGAACTCGGTGATTGTCATATTGGGCTCTCCGATGGAGTTGTTACCGAACGGAGGATTCTTGAGGCCGGGCTCGTCGAAATCGTTCATACACGATGCAAGAGCCATAACAGCCACGCTTGCCAAAAATATATTCTTTACTATTTTCATAAATCTTGTCCTCCTTCTTTAGAAACGTAAACCTATGTTCAGATAGGCGTTAAATGCGTTGGCATAGTAGAGATAGGGGTTCTTTGAGAATACATATATCTTCTTCTCGTTGTCCTCGTTGTAGTCGCCACGGTTCTGCTCATATCCGCCTGTAATCATATTCTGGTTGTTGAGTATATTGCTCAAGTTTAAGTTTATGTTCAGCTTTTTGCCACCTTTCAGGTTTATGCTCTTGCCGATAGATGCGTCGAGCATAAATCCGCCCTCTCCGCGGAACTGCGAGGGGAGCTCGGGTGTCACGGGGTTACCGTTGCTGTCTACACCACCCTCGGGGCTCACGATGCTCTCGAGACGGGCATATATAGAGGGGTTCACATATATGCGATCGTAGTAGTTGAGGTTTGCGCTCAAGTACCAGCCGTTTACGTTGTAGTCGGCTCCGAAGCTCAACGCTGTGAGGGGTGAGCCGCCCATCTTTGCGCCTTTCATATATACTTTCTGCTCGCTGCCGTTCTTGAGGTCCTGCTGTGCCTCTGTCATCAGTGAGCCCTGTGTGTTCGAGGTGTATTCGGCCTCGCTCACCGATGCAAGTATGTTAAACGAGAGTGCCGATGTCACGTTGTACACAAAGGCTGCCTCCACACCATAGTGTGTCTTTTCTACACCTGTCATTGTGAGGTAGGTGAACTTTCCTTCGTCGTCGTTGTAGAAGGCGCTCTGCTGTACGGCGTCGCTTATTCTTGTGTAGTATCCCGCTACCTTTGCGGCAAATGCACCGTGCTTGAATGAATAGGAAATCTCGCCGTTTGTGACGCCCTCGGTCTCGAGCCCCGCCACAAAATCCTCGCGTATGCGCGGTGCGATGAACGAGTTGTAGGCAAGGGGAGCACGCTCTGCGTATCCGCCTCCAATCATCACACGGTTATTTCCGTTTATATCCCAGGTGAGCGATGCTTTTGCTCCGCCGCCAAGGAATTTTGCGGTCTCGCCATATCCCTTTGAGATGTCGAACATTTTGCCCTCGCTGTCGAAATATGTACCACGGCCGTTGCGCATATTTCCCTCGCGCTGCATTGTGGTACCGTCGATATTTGCACCTGCGTATATGTGCAGGCCGCCTTTGTCATACTGATACTGCGCAAACAGGTCTACTTTGTTTACATAGATATTGTAGTCGTAACCAAAGACATCGCCCTCTTTAATTTGGCGGTTGGGGTTGTCGAGGTCGTTCTGCACCACATAGCTGTCGGCGCCGTAGTCACCAACCGAGAATTTGTCGATGTCGGTGTGTTTGTTTGCGCCCAAGAGGTCGTCCATCTTCTTGTAGTGCATACCCTTTGTGGTATTTATGTTTATACCGATGTTTCCTCGGTTATATTTGTCAAAAGTGTGGTCGAGTACCGAGCCGACGCTCAACATAAGCTGGTCGTTGTGGCGTCTCTCAACGTAGTAGAGGCACTCCTCACCGTTTGCATTTGCCTGTCGGTTGGCAAAATACATCTCGTCCCAGTTAATCTGGCGATTGGCTTTGCTTGCTCTCCAATAGTCGTAGAGCTCCTGCCAAGAGGCGAGGTGGTCGTTCTGTGAGATGGCGTTGTTTGCATCCTCGTAGTAGTTGAGGTCCCACACGTTGTATGCCGAACTGGGGAGTTTTTTGTAATAGTTGGGGCGGGGGTCGGCTGCATTGCCGTTCCAGCCGAGGGCTGTGGTGCCGTATATGCTGTATTTCACCGCCGCCGATGTGGTGAGCTTTGTCTCGCGGTCAATCTTGTAGTCCCAGGTGATGAGTGCGGTGGGCTCGTACGAGGTTACCACGCGGGCGTTGCGCTTTTCGCCGTTCTGATATCCCCAGTTGGGGTTGTAGTAGCGGTCGTTGGCAAGCCAGTAGGCTTCTTCGGTGGCTGCGCCCTGCTGTCCGCGCTCTGTGGGCGAGCCCCAGGTTGCGAACGAGATGCTGTGCTTGTCGTTCAATCTCTTTTCTGCACTCAAATAGTATCCGAGTGAGTTGTAGAAAGTTCCCTCGATGACACCCTCGTTGGCCCAGCGATAAGATGCCGACGCGGTGAAGGCCCAGCCGTTGTCCATAAGACCGGTAGAGTAGGTGTACATAAGGCGGGCGAGGTAGTTGCGGTTGCAGGCTACAAACGACATTTTGTGGCCTGCGGCATACTGTCCGGCACGCATATTTATGTTACTTGCGCCACCTACGCTGCTGAAACCGTAGTTGCTGTTTTCGAGGAAGATGCTGCTCTCCTGGTTGCGTGTGGCGTCGTTGAGGCCGCCAATCATTCCGTAGCTGAATGTGCCGCGCTCTGCGTCGTTGAGCAGTGCTCCGTTGGCATATACATTGTTATACTGCGAGTCGTAGCCGCGCACCTTGAATCGCATTGGGCTCCAGCGATAGCCCACCTCCGAGAGGAAGTAGTCGTCGCTCGATGTAGTCATAGCCGAAACGCTTTGTATAACATCTTCGTCCTCGTCGAGCATACTTTCGGTGAAGATAAACTGGTCTTTGTCGATGTTTACACCGCCGTCGGGGGTTCTTTTCTTCTTGTCGTCTGTTAGCGGGAGTGTAATCTCTTTTGCAGGGCCTTGAATGAACAGGCCTGTGTGCTGTCGGGGCACATCGACAGCCTTTTCCTTTGCATCGGTCGGGCCTGTCAGTACCACCTGCACTGAATCTTTCTCATCGGTAAATGCCCGTGCATTGCCGCACATCACTGTTCCGATGAAAAAGAGCATTGCATACTTTAAAAATCTTTTCATCTGTTATTTGTGTTTATGTTTAATCTTCAATCGGTTGCAGCATTTGTGGTGCTGCGACATCTCTGCGCTTTGTTGCAGTGTGACAAAAATAATCAAATTTTGTTCTATTTCATAAACTCCCGCATCTCTTTTTTTTATAATATTTAGTCTTTATTCAATATTTTCGCGTGTTGCAAAATATTAAAAGGTTTATGTGTCGCCAATCAAATAATATTATTAATTTTACCCGCCGCAATTGTTGTGGCACCTGTTTTTTTGTAAATTAAGCATATTATGAGAAAGTTTTTTTCTATTCTGACACTCTTGTCTCTGTTCCTTTTTGCGGGTTCTCTATCGGCGCAGCAGAAGCGTTTCGAGCTCTATGCCGTGGGCTTCTATAACCTTGAGAATCTTTTCGATACAATACACGACGAGGGAAAGAATGACTACGAATTCCTGCCCGACGGAACAAACAAGTGGGGCACGATGAAGTATACAAACAAAGTTAAAAATATGTCACAGGTACTCGCCGAAATGGGTACCGATATGTTGCCTGTGGGTATGGCCGCTGTGGGTGTGTCGGAAATTGAAAACAGCCGTGTGCTGCAGGCTCTCATAGAGTCGGAAGAGCTCGCTCCCCGCGGTTGGAAATTCATACACGTCGAGGGCCCCGACAAACGTGGTGTCGATTGTGCTTTGCTCTATAACCCCGGTCTTTTCAAGCCCTATGCTTACAAACTCGCCCCCTATCTTCTCGAGGACGGCAGCGACGAGTACAAAACCCGCGGTTTCTTGATTGTGAGCGGCGAAATGAGCGGCGAGAAGGTGCATATAATTGTAAATCACTGGCCGTCGCGTTACGCAAAATCTCCTGCGCGTGAGCGTGCGGGAGTGCAGGTGCGCGAGCTCAAGGATTCTCTTATGGCCGAAGATTCTTTGTCAAAGGTTATTATAATGGGAGATATGAACGACGATCCCGACGACAAGAGTATGAAAACCTGTCTGGGTGCCGTGCGCAAGAGCAAAGATTTAAAACTCCCCTCCGACCTCTACAATCCGTGGTGGAAGATTCTGCGCGAGGACGGCGTGGGTACGCTCAAGTACAAAGGTAACTGGAATCTCTTTGATCAGATAGTCTTCACGGGAAATATGGTGGGAAAAGAGCGTTCTACACTCAAGTTCTACAAGCCCGAGATTTTTTCGCGCAATTATATGTTCCAAACAGACGGAAAGTATAAAGGCTCGCCCAAACGCACGCACGCGGGCGGCGTGTGGCTGAACGGCTACAGCGACCACCTTCCTGTTATAATATATATGATAAAGGAGGCGCAATGAAAGCAATTAGGAGCGGCACCTGCCGCTCCTAATTGCTTATATGTATAGCCTGCTCTCGATTACTTCCCAGTCTGCAATCTCCCACAGCTTTTTTACGTGGTCTATGCGACGGTTCTGGTAGTCGAGGTAGTAGGCGTGCTCCCACACATCTATGCCATAGAGTGGTGTTTGGTGGTGGCGTATGGGGTTGTCGCCGTTGTGACAATTCAAGATATTGAGCTTGCCGCTCTCTTCTTGCGCGAGCCACACCCATCCCGAGCCGAAGAGCCCTGCCGCAGCCTCTTCCATCTTCTTTTTCAGCGTGTCGAAATTACCGAAGTCGAAACGTATGGAATCGGCCAGTTTGCCCGCAGGGCGATTGTTAGCAGGTGCGTCGGGGGTGAACTGCTCAAAATAGAGCGAGTGGTTGAGAACCTGCCCCGCGTTGTTTGCGAGAGGGCCGTCGGGCGCCTGTTCCACAATCTCGCGCAGTGTCATCTCTTCGTAATCGCTGTCGGCGATAAGCTCATTGGTTCTGTTTACATAGGTCTGCAGGTGCTTGCCGTAGTGGTATTCTATGGTTGCCTGGCTTATTACGGGCGCAAGTGCGCTTGTGGGGTAGAGCAGCACAGGCATACTGAATCCCGTGGCTTTGCTTTTTACAATAGTACTCATTGGTTACTGGTTAAGATTTATATTCGTTTAAATAAACAGGTTTATTATTCTTATGTTCGAATTTGTGCCGATTTTTGCGTATATTCGCAAAATGTTTACGGCAGATAATTTATAAGGTAATGGGAATTAATTTTGAAGAGGAATTGAATGCGGCGCAGCTTGCAGCCGTGCAGTATTGTGAGGGGCCTTCACTGGTGATTGCCGGAGCGGGCTCGGGAAAGACAAGGGTTCTGACCTATAAAATAGCCTATCTCTTGCAGATGGGTTATGAGCCGTGGTCTATCCTTGCGCTTACCTTTACAAACAAAGCTGCCCGTGAGATGAAGGAGCGCATTGCGGCCCGTGTGGGCAAGATGGATGCGTCGGCAATCTCAATGGGTACGTTTCACTCGGTTTTCTCGCGCATACTGCGCAAGGAAGCCCATCTGCTTGGGTTCGATTCTCAATTTACCATATATGACCAAACCGATTCGCGCAGCCTCATAAAGAGTATCGTAAAGGAGATGCAGCTCGACGAGAAACTCTACAAGCCTGCGGCTGTGGGTGAGCGCATCTCCAACGCAAAGAGCCATCTTATAATGCCCGAAATGTATGAGCGTGACGCGGGTTTGCTCAAAGACGACCAGCGTGCCCGCATCCCAAGCGTACATTCTATATACAAGCGCTACTGCGAGCGATGCAGGCAGGCCAACGCAATGGACTTCGACGACCTGCTGCTCTACACATACAAACTCTTTGAAGAGTTTCCCGAGGTGCGCGAGAGATATGTCAGCCGATATAAATATCTGCTTGTCGATGAGTATCAGGATACCAACTCCTTGCAGGCGGCCATTGTTTGGCAGCTCACAAAGGAGCGTCAGGCGGTGTGCGTGGTGGGCGACGATGCGCAGAGTATCTACTCTTTCCGCGGTGCCAATATAGGAAATATCCTTGGCTTCACCGAGCGCTACAGCGGTGCGCGCATCTTCAAACTCGAGCAGAATTACCGCTCTACAAAGATGATTGTAAATGCTGCCAACAGCCTTATAAAGAAAAACTCGAACCAGATAGAAAAAAGCGTCTATTCGGAGCGCGGTACGGGCGAGCCGCTTCTCGTCTGCTCGGCCTACTCCGATTTTGAGGAGGGCGAGATAGTCTCAAACAAAATTACGGAGCTGCGACGTCGTGCAGGCTTGCAATATTCCGATTTTGCGGTGCTCTATCGCACCAACGCGCAGTCGCGTATATTTGAGGAGGCGTTCCGCAAACGCTCTATCCCTTACCGCATTTACGGCGGTCTCTCGTTCTATCAACGTAAGGAGATAAAGGATATGATTGCCTATTTCCGTCTTATGTGCAACCACCACGACGAGGAGGCAATGAAGCGCGTAATAAATTACCCGGCGCGAGGCATTGGCGACACCACCTTGCAGAAGGTCAAGACGGTAGCCGCGACGGCAGGTGTGAGCCTGTGGGATGTGATGCTTGCCCCGTCGTTCTACAATCTCGACGTGAATAAAGGCACGGCTTCGAAGTTGCAGGGCTTCACGGGGCTTATAGAGTCCTTTACACAGCTGTCGGCCGAGAAGGATGCCTTTGAGGTAGCGACTGTCGTGGCGCGCGAGAGTGGTGTGTGGGGCGACATCTACCGAGACACAAGCGTCGAGGGAAAGGCACGTCAGGAAAATCTTGAGGAACTTCTCGACGGTATAAAAGAGTTCGTGGATATGCGCCTCGAGGAGGGCAATGGTCGCAATGCTCTTGCCGACTATCTTGCCGAGGTCTCGCTTATGTCCGACCAAGACTCCTCGGAAGAGGGTGACGAGAATCACATAACCCTTATGACGATACACTCGGCAAAGGGCCTCGAATTCCCCGCGGTCTTTGTCGTGGGGCTCGAAGAGGAACTTTTCCCCAATCAGTGCGCGATAACTTCGCCGCGTGAGATGGAGGAGGAGCGTCGTCTCTTCTATGTGGCTATAACCCGCGCGCAGGACTACTGCATACTCTCGCATTCAAAGACTCGTTACCACTATGGCAATACAGAATATCACGAGCCGAGTCGTTTCATCGACGAAATAGATGGCAGATATATCTCCAGCGGAGCGTCAGGCGGAATGTTTGGCTCGCGTCCGCGTGCCACAAGCGCTGCGGGTATAGGCGGCGGGATGTTTGCCGGTACTATGAACCGTGAGGCATCGAGCTTCCGTCGGGAGCGTGTCGTGCCCGAGCAGCACACTTTGGAGCCTTTGCGACCGCAGCGCGTAATAAGTGCTTCGGCGTTCAATGAGAAGCCCCGCTTGCAGCGTATGTCCGATGTCGCACGCGACTTTTCGGCTCCCCGCAGCAATCACTCTCCTCTTGCACCGGGTATGATTGTGCAGCACGACCGCTTCGGTGAGGGTGTGGTGCAGGCCTCCGAGGGTGCGGGCGAGAACGCAAAGGCTACAATTCAATTCAAGAACGCAGGCGTTAAAACGCTGCTGCTTAAATTTGCAAAATTAAAAATAATAGGATAATGGAGAAAAATTATTTGGACAAGGTGGCTTCGCCTTGTTATGTGATGGAGGAATCGTTGTTACGCCGCAACTTGTCGCTCATAAGTCGTGTGGCGTCAGAGTCGGGAGTGGAGATAATTCTCGCTTTTAAAGCCTTTGCCCTGTGGAAGACCTTTCCCGTGTTCCGCGAGTATATAGGCTCTGTTACGGCGAGCTCTATCTTTGAAGCGCGTTTGGGCTTTGAGGAGTTTGGCAGTCGTGTACACGCCTTTTCGCCCGCCTACACCGACGGGGAGTTCTCGGAGTTTCTGCGTTGCAGCAGTCACATCTCTTTTAACTCTCTCTCGCAGTACGAGCGCTTTTGGCCGCGCGTGAAAGAGTGGGGCGAACCTGTGTCGTGCGGCATAAGAATAAATCCCGAGTATTCCGAAATTGAGACAGAACTTTATAACCCTTGTGCGCCCGGCAGTCGCTTCGGCGTTACAGCCGATTTGCTGCCCGAAACTCTTCCCGAGGGTATAGAGGGTTTTCACTGTCATTGCCACTGCGAGTCCGACTCTTATGCGCTTGAGCACACCTTGCAGCACCTCGAGGAGAAATTTGCCGCGTGGCTGCCCAAAATGAAATGGCTCAACCTTGGCGGCGGTCACCTGATGACACGTGCCGATTACGATGTGGAGCATCTCATAGCTCTTTTAAAAGGCCTGCGCAGCCGCTATCCTAATCTGCATATAATATTGGAGCCCGGCTCGGCTTTTGCGTGGCAGACGGGTACTCTTGTCTCTTCGGTTGTGGATGTGGTGGAGAGTCGCGGTATACGCACAGCCATTTTGGATGTGAGTTTTACTTGTCATATGCCCGACTGCCTTGAGATGCCTTATCAGCCTCGCGTGCGCGGAGCGGAGTCTCTCGAAGCCGATGCAGTGAAGAGTGCCTCGCCACAGGATAATATCTATCGTTTGGGTGGTAACAGCTGCTTGAGCGGCGACTATATGGGTAGCTGGCGCTTTGCGCAGCCCTTGAAAGTGGGGGATAGAGTGGTGTTTGAGGATATGATTCATTATACAACTGTAAAGACAAATATGTTCAACGGAATCTCTCATCCCTCGATTGCGTTCCTGCGTGAGAGCGGCGAAGTGGAAATGTTGAAAAAATTTGTTTACGAGGATTATCGTGATAGGATGTGTTAAGTATTTGATAATCAACTGCTTGCAAAAGCGTGGAGAAGGAGCTTGAAAATTTTTTCAAAAAAAATATCCAAAACGCTTGCAGGTTCAGAAAAAAGCAGTACCTTTGCACTCGCTTGACAAAGCCAAGTGATGAACACCAAACTTAAAAGTTGAGATTCAGCGAGGCTTTGGCGAATGCAAAGGTTCTTTAATTTATTTAATTAGTCTTTGAAAAATTGCGGAAATAGCTCAGTTGGTAGAGCACAACCTTGCCAAGGTTGGGGTCGCGAGTTCGAGTCTCGTTTTCCGCTCAATTAATAAGCGCGCCCGATGCGTGTACTGAGCCCAGGTGGCGGAATGGTAGACGCGCTCGTTTCAGGTGCGAGTGTTGAGAGACGTGCAGGTTCGAGTCCTGTTCTGGGCACCCGGCGCTGCGCTTTTGACAAATGAATGGAGAAGTGGCGGAATTGGTAGACGCGCTACTTTGAGGGGGTAGTGACAGTTGTGTCGTGTGAGTTCGAGTCTCATCTTCTTCACTCAGGAGTTAGAAAATTTAAAAACTAAAATTGCGGAAATAGCTCAGTTGGTAGAGCACAACCTTGCCAAGGTTGGGGTCGCGAGTTCGAGTCTCGTTTTCCGCTCAAAATTAAAGCATTCTCGTTGAGGATGCTTTTTTTTGTGCCCTTTTGCGAGCCGGGTGCTTGACTTGTCTGCAAAGTTCGCGTTTAAGCTGTTGTCTTTCGTGCTTTGTGCGGGTTTGTCGGCAGAGTGGTTGAGCTTGTTTTGCTTTTGTTTCTGTGCTCATCTTCAGGTGATTCTAAATTATCGGCTGTTATTTGTGCTTGTTTTGCGGTGATTTTATTACCTTTGCAACGCAATTTAACTATTACACAGAAAAATACAGATTAATTATGGCTGCTACCCCCCCGTATACCAGGGCTCAAAGCGCTCATTCACAAGCGCTTAACTTGTTGCGTTTCCCTTTGGCTATAGTGATTGTTACCATTCACATTTTTAATGTGACACCTGCCGACGCGGGTGAGGTGAGCTATCCGATTTTCGATTTTGCGAAGACTTTTATTCGTTCGTTCTTGCATTGGCAGAGTGTTCCCATCTATTTCTTTATATCGGGCTTTGTATTTTTTATAGGCCTTCGTACCTGGGATAAAGGTAAGTGGCTGAAAAAACTCGAGAATCGCAAGAAGAGTCTTTTTATTCCCTACCTGGTGTGGAATACGCTTTTTCTTTTCCTTGTGCTGTATAGCGCTGATTATTTGAGCTTCGATGTTAAAAGCTTCTTGTCTTGCTATTGGAGATATGATGGCGTGATGACCGGAGTTGCGTCTACAGATATGCCTATAAACGTCCCCTTGTGGTTTTTGAGGGATTTGATGCTTATGGTACTCATCTCTCCTCTTTTGTATAAAATATTGAAAAAACAGGGAAAGTTGCTTCTTGCCTTTTTTTGTGTGTTGTGGTTGGTTAAATATTTTGGCGATTTTGATATATATATGCCGGCGCAGGCATTGCTTTTCTTTTCGTTTGGTGCTTATATGAGTATCAATGGCAAAGATATGATTGCGGAATTTGGCAGATATAAGAAATTGTCGGTAATCGGCTATTTTACGTTGGGAATTTTGGCTATGTGCTTTCATTCCAATCCTATTGTGTATAAAATAATTAAGTCGATGCTGATAGTCGTGGGCCTGTTTTTTGCATTCAATACAGCTGTCTGGTTGCTGAAAAAAGGATATTGTAAGTCAAATGATTTTTTGGCTTCTTCGAGCTTTTTTATTTATGTGGCCCACTCTTTGGTGTATTCCAATGTGGCTACTATATTGAATCGTTTGTGCCCTCCGGAGTCGGATATTTCTTGGCTTTTGTTATGCCTGATTAATGTGGTACTTACCACTTTGATTCTTTTGTCGGCATATTATCTGATGTTGCGATATGCTCCGAGGCTTATGGGTGTGATGACAGGAAGAAAAGGTTGATTTTTGTAAAGGATTTTTATTTGACTTTGCAATGCTGTGGTGAGTAAATTAAGCCATTGGCATCTGTATAAGGTTGATGATTTATAGCAAAGCGCAGTCGTGTATATGGCTGCGCCTTGTTTGTTTTTTTTATGTCGCTGTCACTTTGTGCTTTTTTCGGTTTGGGGTTTTGGTGTTCTTTTTATTTTGCTTTTGATGCGGCGTTTCGTGTTTGCGTGAAGAAATTTTATGAATCGTAACTTTGTTCAGTGCTGTTTTTCTGTGATTATTAATCAAATAGAACCAAAAAGAACCAATTGTATTAACAATTATTAACAATTGCAATGCATTTCGTGTATTAATAATAATGTATTTTTGCAAACAATTTTAAAATAGAAGTATTATGCCCGTTGAGTAGCCGGGTTTTTAATTAAAATTAAATCTCTGCTGATTATGCGTTTAAGATATTTTATTGCAATGCTGTTGTGTGTTCCTTTCTTGGCCTATGCCCAGAATGCATCGGATAACAACGGTGAGAGTTCTTTTGACGAGGTGAAGCAGCGCCTTGGTTTTCACACAAATGTAATTAATTGGATGCTTACCACTCCCAATCTGGGCGTTGAGTACGATGTGGTGAATGACGGTTATAAGAAAATCTCAATCCTTGTCTCTGCAAAATACAATTGGGAAACGAAGCATACAAATCCTTTTTCCGAAGCGCCCAGATATATGTATAACATAGCGGGTGCTAAACTGGAGGGACGCTACTATTTCAGAACCCGCAAGAGAGAGGCGAATGAGAAGGCTATGCTTGAGTATTTTTCAAAATTGGGCTCTTACAGCAAGTCTTATGTGCGTAACCAGCTTTTCTTGGCTAAAGAGTCTCCCCGTTCTTACAGAGCCTATTACATTGCACCCTATATAAGTTTTGACAACTACGATATCAAGCTTGCCGACAAAGGTTACGACGGAAACGCAATAGGTTTGGGTGTGTCGTTCGGTTATAATACTCCCTTGTATCAGTATAACAACGGCGATGCCATCGATTTTCAGTTGGGTGCCAGCGTAGGTCTTGTATACTCTGCCTTCGACGTGTATAAGTTTAAATCCCAAAAAGGCAAGCACGTGCACGTAGACGAAGAGTATGGTCGCATACTTCCTTATCCCGTTGTGAGCGATGTAAACCTCGGGTTTGTCTATCGTTTCAATTCTATCAGAAACCAGGTTGCGGCTCGCGACGTTGCCAAGATGAAGGAAATGAGCAACTTGTATGAGAAACGTATCGCCTATGACAATAATCAGAAAGCACAGCGCTCGGTAGATGGAATAGAGCAGTTCCTCTCGGTTGCCTACATCGACAGCTTGAACAAAATGGTGAACAGCAAGAACGCAGAGATACGCAGAATAAATTCGCTTTATGCATCGGCCGACTCTTTGGAGCTTCTCACAGAACTCCCCAATGCATACGCTTTCTTTGAACTCACCGAGAAGGAGTTTATAAAGTCGAGCAAGCAGACATTGCCCAACGTGGCAAATCTTTCTTCTGTTAAAGAACTTGACAATGAATTGCTTAACAGAATTGTAACATCTCATTCGGGCGTGGCAACCCTCGATTCTTTGCTTGTAGAGTCATACTACAGCTCAAGAGGTAATGCCATTGACTTCGCAGGCGATTCTTTGGCCGAGGTTCCTTTCCTCGACTATCTTGTGAACACCATTTCTGCTGTGGTGAACAAAAACATCCTTGCGCATAACACCGAGAATTTCGGTACCCGTACTGTGAATAAACAGGCAAATATAAACTCTGTGGCAAAGGTCGAGGCACTGCGTCGCACAGCTTCGTCGCCCGTTATAAAGAACTCGGCGATTGGCTTCCTTGCCCGCACCGATACACTCTATCTCAAACAGGCAGAGTCTTATGCCATAAAGGGAAAGGTTGAGGAGATAGAGATACAGAACACAATCAAACGCCTGCTTCTCGAGGAGATTACAGGCATAGATTCATCTGTGTCGAGTGTGGTTGCCCCCGTTGAGAAAAAAGCAACAAAAAAAGAGAAAAAATCGAAGAAAAAAGCCAAGAAAGCAGCCGAGGAAGTTGTGACCGAAACCGCCGAAAAAGTATCGGAAGAGGTTGTGACAGAGGAAAAATAATTGCCAAAGCATTACCCTAAACGCGAGAGTATAAAACAATTATATATAGTATCGGCTCTGCCCGATAACAGTAAATGCCGAATATTGTGAATAAGAAGATTTTTATATTAGCATTATTATTGCTCTCTGTGTCCTTTGCAAAGGCGCAGATGATAGTTACCAAGTGTGACCTTGTAAAAATTGCTGCAATGATGCCCAATCTGGGTATTGATGCAGTGGTGGGTGAGCGACACACCATAGGTGTTAATTTCTCGGGTGCAAAGAACCCTTGGGGCCAGGATGTGAAGCTGCTCACAGTAAATCCCGAGTTTCGCTATTGGTTTGGCGGCCGTCCTTTTGTACGTCATTTTGTGGAACTGTCGGCCCAAGTGACCAACTACGACATTATTTGGAAAAAGAAAGCATACGATGGAAATGCCTTTGGAGTTGGCTTCTGTTTCGGACGTTCCTATAAATTGTCCTCTCGTTTCAACATAGAGCTTCTTGGCGGTATCTCATATATGCGATATAAACAAAAGCACTTTTACGATGAAGCGGGGTATAACGGCAGCGAGATTGCAAACAGCAAAGGCAGCCTGCTCTTCCCCAAAGCATCGGTGTCTGTGTCATATATAATAAGGTAAAAACAATAAATCATTAGGAATAAATGCGTTCACGTTTTTATAAAATACTGTTTTTTGTATTCTTCTTGTTTGCAGGGAGCATAGCTGCCAGCGCACAGTTGGTTATAAAAGGAACTGTGATTCTTGCAGATAACAGCGAGATAGAGCTCCAGGATCTTAAGGTGTTCTCTTTCTCCACAAAAGCCGATGCCCGCAAGGGACTTGCTGCACTTGTCGCCGGTAAATTCAAGGACAACGCCTTGAAGTATGCGACACGCGGTCAGTTGGGCAAAGAGGATAACTGGACTGCTACCTTCTCTATAGACCTTGCAGATACTCCCGATGCTACAGCACTTTTCTGGCACGATGGCTACGAGGCTGTCTTCAAGGACAAAAAAACAATGAGTCCCGGTATGCAGATTATTCTCGAGGACATTCAGGAGGCACCCACATCAATTGATTCGGTGCAGAAAATTAGGAATGTGACAATTACAGATACATATATCGGTGGTCAGGTTAAGGGTACATCGGAGACAATCGAAGAGGATGGCCTGATGACAAGTAAATCGAGTTTCGAGGTGCCTTTCAGATTGACTTCCAATATGCGTGTTGTGGCACAGCCCGTGTGGTACGACCGTGTGGATGTGGCAAACAAAGAGCTCGACAAGGTCTTCTCATTTGGCAGCGTTGTATTCAGCGACGAGGAGGAGTATGCAGTGTCGCAGAAACGTCGTATGGATTTTGACCTGAACAACGACTCTTTGCACTATGCCGATATAAATAGCAAAAGATTTATCATATATGATACTCTGCGTGCCGAAGATGGCTCTGTAGTGGGTGTAAGTGAAAGAAAATCAGAGATTAAGCTGCATCACTCTAACGATACAATTCTTGTGAATCTCATCGACACTGTGAGCGGCTTCGATCCCGATCCCTCGCACGCCTATCCCTTTGGTGCCATTGTGCAGGTGCTCGACTATAACACCGTTCTCTACTCCGATGTGAAGATTGACAACGGTGAGCGTCGCAGCCCATTGAAGTTCCTCGAGCTTCGCCTGTCGGGTTTTGAGCCCGATGCCGATTTCTTCTTCGAGGAGATGTCAAACACAAGAAACGAGCAGAAAGGTGAGTTGCGCCTCAACTTCTTGGTAGGAAGAAGCACCATAGACTCGCGCGACACAACAAATATCGCGCAGTTGAATAAGCTGTACGATCTGCTTGGTGAAATTCAGCGCGACAGCGAGAATCGTGCTCTTCTCTTTGTAGATATCTACGGTATGGCCTCTCCCGAGGGTAACCTCGAGACAAACAAGGCTCTTGCCCGCAGTCGTGCCGAGTACACAGCAAACCAGGTGCGCCGTTTTACTAACCGTCCTATAAATATAAGGGATTCGCGCGTAGCACCTTGGAGCGCAGTTGCCGACACTATAGCCCGTGACGGATACAATGCGGTAGCCGAGGAGATGCGTGCAATCATAGAGAAATATCCCGACAATATCCAGTTGCAGGGACGTCACATCGCAAATCTCGATGCATATCCTATGATTAAGGATAAATATTTGAGTCTGTTCCGTACCGTGCGTTACGTCGTGGTAGAAAACAAGATCGGCAAGAAAGAGCCTGCCCGCATTTTGCGTGATTACCGCAAGAACCCCAACAACCTCTCTCGTGCCGAGTATTGGGCTTTGATACAGCACGTTAAAGACGATAAGGCTATGTTGCGCGAGGTTGCTGCCAACGCTCTCAAATACACACAGATAGACGAGTATTCAGAGGAGCCTTTTAACAACTACGGCTATTGGGCCTATCCCGCAGGTTTGCTTGCAAGCTGCTGTGTCGATGCCGATACAATTGATTTTTCAATCCTCGAGCCTTTCCTCGAGTTGAAGAACCAGTCGCAGAGCAGCGATTCTATCTCAATGCTTCAGTTCCTGCATTTCAAGGAGGGTAGCACTGTTATACGTTATTTCAACTCACCGGAATTTGCTGCCAATCAGCTTATTATGACATTGAGACAGAATAACCGCGTGCGCCGTGAGCTCATACCCCAGCTCGAACTTCTTATCACAAAGAAAGGGCTCGCCTACGATACTCTGCTTGCCGTGTCAAAATGTATGCGTGGAAAGTATAGAGGCGACAGCGACGAGGCAAGTGAAATACGTCGCAAAGTTTCTTCTGTTTCGGTGACAAATGCCGTTATTTTGAACCTCGCGCGTGCCAATGCCGCCGATGTGAATGACGCGTATCTAAATATGGCAGTTATAGACTCTGTTAATCTGCCAAACAACGCCGTTTCCGACTATTTGAAGTCGGTTATGTGTTTGCGCAAGAATTCACAAGACTTGGCAGAGTATTATCTTGCAAGCAGTTATTGCAAAGACTACAAGATGATTGCGATTTCAAACAACGACAAGGACCTCTTGTCCGAGATAAAGTCCGATTACCACGTTTCGGCTTCTGCGCTCAATCTGTGGAGAACAAATATCGGTGACTATGTGAAAGAAACAAACCGTCGATATATCACAAAGACCGAGGTCGTGCCTGCCGATTCCATTTCGGCCAAGATGGGGCTTGCCGCCGATTCTGTGCGCACATACACCGAGGTGGTGGAGATGAGCGACGAGGATTACCAGAAAAACATATTCGTTCGTTATGTCAATGCCTTTGAGAAACTTATCGACAAGCGCGACTCAAACGACGCCGATGCGATAGAGACTTTATATAGCATATTTGACACCGATAAAGAGTTCTTGTCAATATTCAATGTGTTGATTATCAGAACTCCCACAATTCTTAACGACAAGAAATTGAAGGACAAAGTGATGAATGTCAGAAACGAGTATATACAACGTGATAAGTAAAATATAAGACGATGATAAAGACATTTAAATATATTATTCTGCTGTGTGGATTGATGTGCGCAGCTCCGTATTCTACTGCGAGTAATCTTGCAGCCGATGCGTCTGCACCCGTTTTCTCCGATAGTACACGGGTGAACTCCCATAAAGCATCGGGCAACGATAAAACCGTATATGTCGCAGGACGTTACGGATATGATGCGTTGCGCTATGCTCGTCAGACACGATATCGTTACCCCGATGTGGTGAAATATTCAAATTCTTCACTTTGGTCACACTTATATTTTGGTGCAGCCTTCTCTTTTGACCAGATAGCCAAGCAGAGTGCGATGCGATTTGTTTCGGGCAACGGCTATGGTCTTATGGTTGGAAAGGATATAGCCAAGAATCATTCGCTGAGATTAATGTTTAATTTCGGCGAGTATGACCTGGAGGATGCTTCGGGCTCTCTTGTGCGCAAAGCGTTGCAATTGAATCACTACTTCAATTTCTCGAGCTACTATTTTGGTCATAATCCCAATCGTCTTTTGGAAGTTTCGTCGTCTGTGGGATTGGGCTACCAGAATCTCGAGCTGAAGGAAAAGACAAACAGTAATATGTACCTGTGGTTCGGATTGCAGGCCGCTTTGAGAGTGAGCCGTAATTTGAGCTTGCAGGCCGAGCCTTATATCTCTGTGGCAGAGGATAGCTACGATTTGTCATCTATCAGCTATGAGTCATACACTCCTCGTCTTGCTTACGGTGTTTTGGCCTCTATGAAATATGAGGTGAAGAATGAATTGTCAGGTATGCCTTATTCTGCCGACGAATTCCTGTTCCCCCGCAACTACGTTTTCTATAACGTAGGCTTGCAGCACCTGCATAGCATCTCGGTATCCGCCCCCGAGACCTTCGGCCCCTCGTTTGCCTTGGGTTACGGTCGCTGGATTTCTCGTCGCTTTGCCGTTCAAGGTTCGCTTGGCTATTCATCGGGTAACTCACACCGCTATAAGAACCGTGCTTTGAAGCCCGGCGCCACCGCACGTTACGACGGCGACTACCGCACGCAGTACCTCTTTGGTCGCGGCGAGTTGGCCTACAACCTCTATTCAACTGTCACCAACCGTGCCTTGACCGAAAACGACTTCACCTTGAACCTTTTGGGTGGTTTGGAGGTCGGTTCAATGCGCCGTTATCAGCCCAAGCAGCCCTCATACTTCGAGAACATCTATGTCGCTCCCACCGCTGCGCTTCAGGCAAAATACCACGCCAATCAGGACTTCGCTTTGTTTGTCGAGCCCCGTGTCTCTTTTGTAAGCTTCACCAAAGACGGCTATGCAAACAACGACGTTCGTTATAACTTGAGTGCCGGTGTAGAGCTTGCTTTCGATGGCGAGAACTACCGTCACCACGAAGCCGATGTCGATGATTTTATGCCCTTCTACAGCATCTCTGCAATGGGTGGTGTCACCGGTTTGTCCAAAGGCTATAACATCGATAATAAATCTTTCACCGATAAGGTATTT
>JAZRLR010000028.1:0-37283 GCA_045646965.1 Bacteroidaceae bacterium | reverse complement strand
AATGGTACGCTTACAACTGAATTGGGCTACTGAGCCGTTGATTGTCACTCGTCCCATGATGGGAACAATACCGTTTTTCTCCTTGCTTGCGTTCACGTAGAACAGCACCTTAAATGTACTTCGCATAATCCAATCTTTTTTGGTTACAAAATTAGTTGTCAGCGAGTTATACATTGATACGCAATGTGATGCAGAACTATGAAACGTGACGACACAAAGAAAAATCTTACTCGTTTTCAGGTAACGATTAGGCAACCGTTCTATTTCATTACCTTGCGTTTCTTTGCTAAATTGCTATTTCCCGTATTTCCGAGATTTTCAGCGTAATGCGTTTATTATCAGTGCAGGATGCACTATTATTCCGATTTCGGTTGATTATTCCAGCGTTTTTTTATAAACTTGTTTTAGATTTGGTTTATTTGTTTTTACAACTACATCAAAAGACGTTCTACCTGTATCCTCTTTCTCATGTAAGAGAGGGAATAAATTTCCTGCACTATTAATAACAATTGAAATCACTGGTTCTTTGGGGATACCTTTAAGAGGAACAACGAACCCGAAGTTACATCCGTAAATAAAGTAGAGTTTATTGTCTTTATCTTTCTTTACATCAATACGTGAACATTGGAATGCATTTTTAAAATCCTCAACAGAATATGTCGCAATATATTTTAATCCATCAAATATAACCCCATATTTTAAAGATAGTGAAACTAGGTTTATTTTAACTTCTTTGTCACCTTTGAGAGCCTTAAGATCGTGCAAATACCCCTCCTTAAGAGTCCATATTTTATCATATTCAAATGGTACTATAATATTCCCTTTTGTATCAACAATCCCCCATTTATTCTTTTGTTCAATGATGCAATATTTTACAACACGAGCATACCCGCATACATATTGAGAATCACACCAAGAATATTGACCAAACTTAATTATTTCCTCATTATTCTGATTTATATAAGCGTATTGATATTTTAGATTTCTAACCATAGACAAGCCACAAGAAAAAGGATACATCTCTTTATACATAAAAGGTATCACAATGTCCCCTTTTATATTTTTTGCCCCAAATAAGCCATTATAATCTTGACAAATATCTAATTCAGAAATCGTATTCATACTATTTACATATTTATATACATTACTGGATTTTGTCTTTTTACTAATAAATGAGAAATATCCATAAAAATGTAAGGTGAATCTTCTATTTGCTCTCCCTCAAATTCCCAACGTCCTATATACTCTTCTGATAAAAACCAACGAGTAGGCTTAAAAACTCCAACTATATATCCATGAGATACTGCAAAAACAAGTTCTGCGTTTATTGCACGATTACCGTTGAGTTTCCAATACTTCCTTGTACACTCATAGAGTGTAGGTCTTTCGGATGAGAGATATGTTCTGCTTACATTTAAGCAGAGAATCTTTTCATTATTTTTATTCTTAAAAAGTCCGTAATCACGAAATGCTTCTTTCATAATCGTTTAATGTTAAACTATTCCGATATAAAGATATGGTATTTTACCATAATTAAAGAACATTTTAGTTTGATTTTTTATACTACGACTTCAGAGGGGAAACTTGCAAGATTTTGGTATGGTTTCTCTGTAGTAATCCAAAATGTCCTAAATTGCTAAAAATACAAAAGGTGAAAAAATGCCGTTCCTATCATTTATTTGTTTTCGTAATCGACTTGTCGCTTTTCATAACGAAGCGGAGAAAGAACCCTGAATGAAAAATTCCACATAACTTGTTGTAATTAAATGTTTAACAAATTATCGGAACCCGAAAACTCTTAAAATTTTTGGTAACACTATAGGTAACAAGGTTGGTAACATTTCTACTGCAAAATACCCTTTTTTTACCCTTTTTGCTTTATTCGCTCCTCTGCTTTATTGTAATAATTTATATAGATAAGAGGATATTGAAATATATTGCTATTTGCCTTGTTATCAATGCTTTATCCTCTGCTCGCACCCTTGCGATTTATTAAAACAAAAACGAGTCCCAAATTTCTTTGGAACTCGTTGCGGTGCGTACGGGACTCGAACCCGTGACCCCATGCGTGACAGGCATGTATTCTAACCAACTGAACTAACGCACCATTATGTTTTTGCTTTGTTTGTGTCTGAAAGCGAGTGCAAAGGTATGCATAATTTTTGAATCTGCAAATATTTTCGCGATTTTTTTATATTTTTTTTTGGAAAACGGTCAAATTCTCGTATTTCCCACGAAAAAAGTGCCATTCGGGCAGGGTGGCGACGTCTTTGTAGCCGCTTGTGAGGAACAAATTTTTTGCGGCGGGGTTGTTGTCGGCCGAGGTGTGTGCATAGAGCATTCTTATGTTGAGGTAATTTTTTGCGTAGTGCTCGAGCTCTTTTATGGCGGCGCTGGCATATCCTTTCTCTCTCTCGCTCTTGAGCACGGTAATTCCTATCTCGGCACTGCGGTCGGCGGGTGAGTAGCTTGTGAGGTCGGCTATGCCCACGGCTTTTCCTGTGTGGCTGTCGGTTACTATGAGTCGCATCTCGCCACACACGGCTATCTCTTGCGGCTGTTGTGCTATGTATTGCTTGAGTGCATAGCGCGAGTAGTTCAGCTTTGCCGAACTGATGTCCCACATTTCGGTATCGTTCTCTATGGTATAGAGCAGCTCGAGGTCTTCGGGCTCCGGAGCACGCAGTCTTATGCCGTTTTTCTGGCTCATAGGTTATCGGTGGGGTTTAGGGTAAATATGTCGCTGTATGTGATGGCTATGCTCTTGTCGGGGTAGAAGGTTCCTATGTATGCTTTGTGTGTGGAGTGGCGGAACGCTTCGAGTATGTAGCGATAGTCGAAATCGTGTGTGTCGTATATTATGTGTGTGCGTCTTTTCTTGTCGCCCTCGGGTAGCTCGCCGTGGGGCATTGTGTGACGGTCGCCGTTGATATACTTGACGTCAAGACACCAGCGCTCGGCCACCTCTTTCATCTTGTGGCTGTTGCGCCCTATGTATATGTAGTAGTGGTCCTGCATATCCTTGGGCGGAATTATGAAGTCCTTGGCCTTTTGTATGTTCTGCGCAACCACGGCAAGCATTGCCTTTATTATTATAGCTGTCTTTATGGGCAGGGTGAGGCCTATGCCGTAGTGGCGGTAGTGCTTCTTGAAGAAGATGAGCATCGCGTTGTAGAATATGTGTACATAGCGGAAGGTGCTCTTGTGTGTGCTCTCTCCCTTGTAGTGAAGTATGGGCGAGGGGATATAGTGATTCTTGTATCCTTTCTTCAGAAGGCGGTACGAGAGGTCGATGTCCTCGCCATACATAAAGAAATCCTCGTCGAAAAGCCCAGTGTGCTGCAGAGCCTCGCGGCGTGCCATAAAAAAGGCTCCCGACACAATCTCTATCTCTGCGGGTTTCTCCTCGTCGAGGTAGCGCATATAGTATCGGCCAAAGGTGTGGCTCTTGGGGAAGATGTTGCACAGGCCGCTCATCTTGCACAGCGCTGTCCACGGGGTGGGGAGACCTCGTCGCGACTCGTAGGCAAAGGTTCCGTTGCTGTGCAGCATCATAGTGCCCAGGGCGCCCATATCGGGGTGGCTGTCGGCATATTGCACTGCGTCGCGCAAGGTATCTTCGGTTACTATGGTGTCGGGGTTCAGGTAAAGAATGTACTCTCCCACGGCTTTTGCCACGGCAAGGTTGTTTGCTTTGCCGAATCCTATGTTACGTGCGTTGCCTATTATGTGCAGGTTGGGGTATTTCTCTTTGGGGAATTGCTGTGTGAGATATTCCACCGAGTTGTCGTGCGAGGCGTTGTCTACCACAAATATCTCCATAGCAAGGTCGCCCTGCGCTGCGTAGAGGCTGCACAAGCACTGCTCAACGTAGTGCTTTACGTTGTAGTTTACTATGATTACCGACAGTTTCATTTCTCTTCTCGGTTAATGTATTTATCGAGCATTCTTGCTGTGGGAAAGCTGTACACTATGGCTCCACAGCCGAGAACTGCGCAGTATATCGCTCCGTTGAAATGGCCGTTGTAGTGAAGCAGCGTGTTTATATAGACCACAGAAACAAGTATGGATATGTGGGGCAGGTATATGCGCAGAAAGCTCTCAACAAGGTGTTCTGCGCCTTTTGTGGCTGCCTTTTCCATCTGTGTCTTTAAAATCTTGTATGCAACGGGCAGGGCTCCGATGGTTATCATTATGCTTGCGACCTCCACAATGTAGTGTGTGGTGGTGCCGGGCTCTATTATTCCGCTGAAGCCGCCTAATTCTCCTATGAGTATGAAGGCTGCTATGAGTGCTGCGTCGCACGCATAATAGAGGCGTGCTTTGTCGATTGTCTTTTTAATGTCCATAATTTTATATAGTTTTTCCCGTGAAAGGAGTGCGGTTCACAATGGAGCGTCCGAGGGTTACCTCGTCGGCATATTCGAGCTCGTCGCCCACCGATATGCCGCGTGCGATAACCGACAGCTTCACGTTGTACTGCATAAGTTTGCGGTAGATGTAGAAGTTTGTGGTGTCGCCTTCCATTGTGGAACTCAATGCAAGAATTATCTCTTTCACCTCGCCGCCGGCTACTCTTGCGATGAGGCTCTCTATGTTGAGGTCGGCGGGCGACACTCCGTCCATAGGTGAAATTACTCCGCCGAGAACGTGGTAGACGCCGCGGTATTGCATTGTATTCTCCACGGCCATAACATCTTGTATATTCTCAACCACGCATATAAGGCTGTGGTCGCGCAAGGGGTTGGCGCAGATGGGGCAGATGTCGTCGTCGGAGATGCTGTGGCACACGCTGCAATATTTGACTTCGCGTTTCAGGCGCACTATAGCGTCGGCAAAGGCGGTTACATCCTCCTCTTTGCGGCGCAACATATGCAGCACAAGGCGTGTGGCTGTCTTGCGTCCTATGCCCGGCAGTTTACTGAACTCGTTCACCGCTCTCTCGAGCAGTGCCGACGGATATTCCTGACTCATCTCTTTTTATTGCAATGGTTTATTAAGGGCTGCGAAGATAAATATTTTTTTGCACATTTAAGGTTCCCCGCCTATATTATTCCACAGTAACCTGCACCGATGCGGGGAAAATTCTCTCGGGATCGTAGAAGAGGGCGCAGCTTTCGGCCATAGCGCGTGCCGAGGGTTTTATCTTCTTGTTTATCTGCTCTTTGCCGTTTACAATTATCTTCACGGGTTTCTTGAAGTCTATCAAATCCTCGCTCAAGAATATCGTAACCTTGCCTTCGGTGGCAGGGGTATATGTTTTTTTGAATGTCATAGGTATTGTGCCCATCTGCTGCACGGTTTCGTAGGTCACTTTTTTCACGTCGAGGGTGACGGTGTTTCCTTCGATATTCATTTCGTAGCAGATGCGCTCGCCCTCGGCACACTGCTCCTCGTCGGCACGCAGGTAACCGAAGCCTTGTCGTTTGCGGCCATACATCTCGTAGTTCTCCCAGTAGAGATATGTGGGGCGTGTGTTGCGCTTGTATTGTGCAAGCCACGGGGTGGTCTCCTCGTAGTTTATGCCGTGTCCCATCTTGGGCAGAATCTTCACGTTGTGTGTGTAGAGCCCGGGGTGTGCGGCCTGCAGGCTGTCGAGTGTCATTGCGGTGACGTATGTGAGGTAGTTGCGGCCAAACCCGTAGTCTCTCTCGCCTGTGCGCAGCGAGAAGGCTGTGTTTGCGAGGTTCTCGCAGGGGGCATTTTGCAGGGGCTCACCACCTGCCATAGGGCCTGCTCCCGCAAGATAGTCGGCATAGAAGGAGGCGAGACGCTGGCTGCCGTATCCTCCCTCGGAGATTCCGAAGAAATATATTCTGCGGGCGTCTATCTCGTCACTCACAAAGGCGAGTCGCAACAGCTTTTCCCACGCGAGCTGCTGGGGCTGTATGGCCCAGCGGTAGTGCTTCTCGCTTGGTATCTGCGGAATGAAGTATATCGAGGGGCCGTCGGCAAACTCGCGGCATATACGATATCCTGTGTTCCACTCGGCAGCTTTGGGGCCCGAGCCGTGCATATAAAGAAACAGGGGGTAGCCCTCGGCGGGTTTGTCGCCTTTGTGCAGGTAATGGAAAGGCATAACGGCGTCGGCCTCGGGGTGTGTGGGCAGGTGCCACAGAAGGGTATCGCGTGTGTCGGCGGCAGCCGATGCGGGCAGTTTCTCCTCGTCTATGGCATTTACGGCGGTGCGCCAGCACTCCCACACCTCGCTGCGTGCGCTGCCTATTTCTTTGAGTGACAAGCGGTTCTCCTTTTTTATGTTGTCGCTCACTCCGTTTATGCTGTTTGTGAAGAACGAGAGGTACTCGCTCTTGGTTTTGTCGTTCAGGGTGCTTTTCTGGGCATATACGCCTGTTACCGTCATTGCGGCCAATACTATTGCGATTGCTTTTTTCATAGGTTGATAAGTTTTTCGCAAACTTAATCTTTTTTCTGCATCGGCGCAATTATCGCAGCTGTTTCCTCCCGTTTTTAATTCTTTTTAGTTAAAAAGGGGGGTGGCATTTGTAAAAAATAACCACAAATAGCGATTGTGCAGCGGGTGAGAAGTTGCGAATTTTGCACACAGAAATATTAGGTATAAAAGATATAGGATATGAAACATTTTTACTTGCTGTTTTTAACTCTTTTGATGTTTGCGACACCCCTCCTTGCCGAAGAGCAGATGGGTATAAAGGATGGTAACACAATTTCGGGACACGTTGTCGATGCCAAAGATGAAGAAAATATCCCCTTTGCATCGGTATATATTGTGGAGAAGGGCGAGGGCACCACGGCCAACGACAAAGGACAGTTTGTGATAACCTCGTTGCGCGAGGGCAGGTACACCTTGCGTGTGTCGGCTGTGGGTTATGAGACTATGAGCAAGGAGGTTGTGGTGAGCAGGGAGTTTGCCACGATAGTACACTTTAAATTAAAGGAGGAGAGCCAGGTAATAGACGAGATAGTTGTATCGGCCAATCGCAACGAGGTGAGTCGCAAGGACGCTCCCGTGGTGGTGAGCGTGGCCAATCTTAAACTGTTTGAAACGGTGAACTCGGTAGATTTAGCAAAAAGTCTTAACTATATAACCGGCCTGCGTGTCGAGAATAACTGTCAGAACTGCGGCTTCCCGCAGGTGCGCATAAACGGTCTCGAGGGCCCCTACTCGCAGGTGCTTATAAACAGCCGTCCCGTGGTGAGCGCGTTGAGCGGCGTGTATGGTCTTGAGCAGATTCCCGTGAATATGATTGAGCGTGTGGAGGTGGTGCGCGGAGGCGGCTCGGCTCTCTTTGGTGCCAACGCCGTGGGCGGAACTATAAATGTCATCACAAAAGATCCTGTGGAGAACTCTTTTCAGGTGAGTACAAATATCTCTTCGCTCGACGGCAAGAGCACAGAGCAGTATATGGGTGCCAACGCCTCGCTTGTGTCGAGCGACAACTCCTACGGCATAGCGCTCTATGAGAGCTATCGCAACCGCAACGCCTATGACCACAACGGCGACGGTTTCTCGGAGCTTGGGCAGGTGAATATCAACACCTTCGGTTTGCGTTCCTACTACCGTCCCACACATATGAGCCGCATAAGCCTTGAGTATCACACCACAAACGAGAAGCGTCGCGGAGGTAATAAATTCGACCTGCCGCCCCACGAGAGCGACATCACCGAGCAGACCGAGCATATAATAAACAGCGGTGGCCTTTCATACGACCTTGGCTGGAACGAGTACAAGAACAAACTATCGCTCTTCACGTCGTTGCAGCACATCGACCGCAACAGCTACTATGGTGCGCAACGCGACCCCAATGCCTATGGCAAGACCGATGACCTCACCTGGGTGGCAGGTGCCACCGTAACGAGTCGTATGTCGAATTTTCCCATTGCGCCCGCTCTTCTCACCGCGGGTGTGGAGTTCCAGGAGAATCGTCTGCACGATATTATGACAGGTTACAACCGCGATATGAAACAGAATGTGCGCATAGCAAGTGCTTTTGCGCAGAACGAGTGGGATATGGATATTGTGTCGCTGCTTGTGGGTGTGCGCGTCGATAAGCACAACCTCATAGAGAGCCCCATCTTCAGTCCGCGTGTGAACCTTCTCTACAAGCCCGCCTCTTCGTTTCAGGCGCGTCTCACTTATTCTACGGGTTTCCGCGCTCCACAGGCCTATGACGAGGATTTGCACGTTACGGCGGTGAGCGGCGAGGGGGTGCAGATTGTGCTTGCCGACAATTTAAAGGAGGAACGCTCAAACAGCTTCAGCGGTTCCATCGACTGGACTACCCGTTTCGGGCATTGGCAGGCGAATCTTTTGCTCGAGGGTTTCTACACAGGCTTGAACGATGTGTTCCTGCTCGAGGATGCAGGCGTGGACAGTGAGAATAACCCCGTGAGAGAGCGTCGCAATGGTAACGGTGCGCGTGTTTACGGAGCAAATCTCGATGCCAAGATTGCCCACGGAAAAGATATATCCTTGCAGGTGGGCTTCACTGCGCAGCGCAGCCGCTACACGGCTGCCGAGGCGTGGGCCGAAGATGCCGAGGGTAATAAACTTGTCACAAAGCGTATGATGCGCACCCCCGACTGCTACGGATATTTCACACTTGCCTCGTCGCCTGTGAAACACCTCGAGCTGTCGCTCTCGGGAACATATACGGGTAGTATGATTGTGCCTTTCTACCCCTACGAGGAGAGCCCCCGTATGAACGACACCCCTTCGTTCTTCGACCTTAACCTGAAGGGTGCCTACACATTTATTCTGCACGACCACATTAACTTGCAGGTGAACGCGGGTGTGCAGAATATCTTCAACAGCTTTCAAAAGGACCTCGACACGGGGCAGTACCGCGACTCGGGCTATTTCTACGGCCCCACGCAGCCTCGCACATATTTCGTGGGCATAAAGCTGTCGCACTAATACTTATGCGGCCGTCGCTACAGGCAGATACCCTTGCGGTGTCTGCCTTTTTTGTGCCTGCAGGGGGCGTCGCGTCGCCAGTGAATCATTTTCTTTTGCGCGCAGAGCGGTTATTTGTGGGAAAAAAGCTATCTTCGCCAAAAATTGTTACAAATGAATAAGCCGGTGATAAAAAGCGCACGTTTCGTGATAAGCAACAGCGATGTGAAAAAGTGTCCGCAGGACGGAAAACCCGAGTATGCCTTCATTGGGCGCTCCAATGTGGGAAAGTCGAGTCTCATAAATATGCTTACAGGGCGTAATAAGTTGGCTATGACCTCCTCAATGCCCGGAAAGACTCTGCTTATAAATCACTTTATTGTGAACGACGAGTGGTATCTTGTAGACCTCCCCGGTTACGGCTATGCAAAGCGCAGCAAGAAACAGAACGAGCAGCTCGAGCACATTATATCGTCCTATGTGCTCGACCGCGAGCAGATGACAAATCTCTTTGTGCTCATCGACTGCCGCCACGCCCCGCAAAAAATAGACCTCGAATTCTTTGAGTGGCTGGGCGAGAACGGTGTGCCTTTTGCCATAGTCTTTACCAAGGCCGACAAAGTGTCAAAAACCGCTCTTGCAGCCAATGTGGCGGCCTACAAGGAGCGTCTCCTGCAGGAGTGGGAGGAACTGCCTCCTGTCTTTGTAACCTCGTCCGAGGCGGCTCTCGGGCGCGAAGAACTCCTCTCGTACATCGAAGATATAAACACCTCTTTAAAATCTTGAAAATGACAACTCGCAGATTCTTGTATCTCTTTGCATCGGCGTCGATGCTTTTCTCTTGTGCCACAGGCGGCTACGAAATAACCGGTTACTTCCCCGCAGCCGAGGACGGCACGGTTGTCTATATGACCTCTGCCGACGAGAATTTTACAAATATCGACTCGGCGGTGATAAAAAACGGGCAGTTCGGCTTTGCGGGCAGCAGCGAGGGGCGCAAGCTCTGTATGCTTCTTGTGGAAAAGAAGGCGGTGGGCGGCCCCGTGGTGATAGAAGAGGGTGATATAACTGTGCGTTTCGGGCAGGGTATGCTGCGCGGCGGAACACACGGCAACGAGGTGCTGCAACGCTTTGTCGCCGGCAAGGAGCATCTGCGTAATTTGCAGGGGGTTACATCGCCCGAATTTCTCAAGAATATGCCCATAGGCGAGAGTATGCTCGACAGCCTTGTCGCTGCACGCGACGAGGCCGAGAAGAACCTCGGTACATACGCACTCTTTGCCATAGAGCAGAATATAAACAATCAGCTCGGTCTTTATATGCTGTCGCAGTCCTATGCCTCAATGGAGGTAGAGAATCTGAACGCCTTTCTTGTGCGTGTGCCCGACTATCTGCGCGATGCACGTTACAATCTTATGCGTGAGTACTGCGACCACAAGATAGCGAGCGTAAAACGTCGCAAGGCCACAGCCGTAGGCAGTGGATATGTGAACTTTGAGTTGCCCGATTTGAGCGATAAAAAGGTGCTTTTCTCGAAAATTGTGGAGAAAAACCGATACACGCTGCTACAATTCTGGGCAAGCTGGTGCGCTCCCTGCCTTGCCGAGCTCCCTGCCCTTGCCGGGGTGTACGACGAGTACAAGAAGAGCGGCTTTGCCGTGGTGGGCGTGTCGCTCGACAGCGACAAGGAGTCTTGTGCGGCTGTCTGTGCGGCTATGAAACTGCGCTGGGTGCAGCTGTGTGCGCCGTCGGGAGGCAGCGGTGAGCTTGCGTCGGCCTATGGCGTGGATGCAATCCCTGCCAATGTGCTTGTGAACGACAGCGGCACAATTATTGCGCGTAACATTTCGCCCGAGGAACTTACCCGTCTGCTCAAGGAGTCTGTGGCAAAATAAGCTTTTTTTATCCGTTTCTTCGTGGTCGGCGCACGGTGTAATGTGCGCCGTCGGCGGTGTGCCGTTTAATCAGTATGATTAAAGGGCTGTGCTTTCTGTCTTAAAAGTTTGGTAGATAGCTGCTTTTTTGGTACTTTTGCAAAATATTCCATTTTTTTTGAAAGATTATACCAAAAAACGAAACTATACTATGATGAATAAAAAGTTCTTTATTGCCCTCTTTGCGGCAACTCTCTTTTTAGGGGCAAACGACGTGGTTGCAGGCAACCCATCGGACGGTGACACAAAGACTACGGTAAGTAAGGAGAAGAAAAACAAGAAAGGATTCTTCTTGTTCAAGAAAAAACGCTCCGACGAGGAGACACCCGCTCCTCCCTCGCCCTACAAGGTGATGACAGGTCGCGACTCGCTCTCTATGCAGGGGGTGATGAATGTGATACAGAAGGGCGATACCGTGTATCTCGAACTCCCCACACGTCTGCTTGGCAAGCCCTTCCTTGTTTCGAATAAATTGCAGCAGGTACCCATTGAGCTCAATCAGTCGAGCGCAAACAAAGGTATAAACTATGCCAATCAGGTGGTGCGCTTCGAGTGGGACAAGAAAGGCAAGGCAGTGAAGATGTATCAGCAGCGCCTCACCCCCGAGGTGCCCGAGGGCTCACGTTTGGCGCGTTCTGTGGCCGACAACTACATCGACCCCATCATAGCATCGATGAAGGTGGAGGGTATGGCACCCGACTCTTCTTCGGTTATCTTCAAGGTGAGCGACTTCTTCAATGGTAAAAAAAATGTGCTGAACGATGTGTTCAACGATATAAACATTGGTACATCGCCTGTGAGCGAGCTCTCACGCATCGTGAGCGTGAAAGCCTATGAGCAGAGCGTTGTAGCGCTCTCGGAACTCACAACCACTGTGCGCGAGGGATTGGCCAAGGTGAATGTAACCGTTGTGGTGAGCACAGCCATCTGCTTGCTGCCCGAGGAGCCTATGGCACGCCGCCGCGAGGACTGGCGTGTGGGATATTTCTCAACTCCCTCCACGATTTACAACGACCACCAGCAGAAGGTGGAGCACGCCCGTTACATCACCCGTTGGCGTCTTGTGCCGAGCGACACTGCTGCTTATATGCGTGGTGAGCTCACAGAGCCCGTTAAGCCCATTACTTTCTACATAGGCGGTGCCGTGCCCGAGCATCTGCGTCCTTACATTGAGCAGGGTATCCTCGACTGGAACAAAGCCTTTGAGAAGGCGGGCTTCAAGAATACCGTGCGTGCGATAATTCCCCACGACACTCTCGACGTGGACGGCGACGATATGCGCTACTCTGTATTGACATACGCCGCATCGGAGAAGGCCAACGCTATGGGCCCCTCTACCATCGACCCCCGCACAGGTGAGATTATCGAGGCCGATATTATATGGTGGCACAATGTGCAGTCTCTCATAAGCGAGTGGATTATTGTGCAGACAGGAGCTGTGGACCCCCGTGCTCGCTCGCTCGAGCTTCCTCTCGACCTCATAGGTGATGCCGTGCGCTTTGTGGCTTGTCACGAGGTGGGCCACTCACTTGGCTTGCGTCACAATATGATGGCTTCGGCTGCCTATCCCACCGATTCTTTGAGGTCGGCTTCATTTACATCGCGTATGGGCGGTACATCGGCAAGTATTATGGACTATGCACGTTTCAACTATGTTGCGCAGCCCGGCGACGGCGTCAAGGTGATGTCGCCCAATATCGGCCCTTACGATTTTATGGCCATAGAGTGGGGCTACCGCTGGTATCCCGCAGGTACCGACGAGGAGAAGGTGCTGTCGGAGTTCCTGGCAAAGCATCAGGGCAAGGAGTATCGATACAGCGAGACACAGTCGCAGCGCTCGGCCATCGACCCCCGCGCTTTGAGCGAGGACCTGGGCGACGACCCCGTGAAGTCGGCACGTCTGGGTATCGAGAACCTCAAACGCATTATGCCCAACCTTGTGGAGTGGACTCGTAACAACAAACTCGGACAGAACTATGACGAGGCGGCCAATTTGTATGCCGCAATAATATATCAGTGGAATCTCTTCCACTACCACGTTATGGCAAATGTGGGTGGTGTATATATGAACCGTCCCACACTCGACTGGCTCGACGATCCCGAGAAACAGGCCTACGCCTTTGTGGAGAAAGAGCGTCAGCGCGAGGCGCTTCAGTTCCTGCTCGACGAGGTGCTCTGCTTCCCCGAGTGGCTCTTCGGCTCAAACTTCTCTACACAGATATTCCCCTTGCGCAATACCCCGTTTGGCACCACAGAGCAGGAGCCCGCTATGCTGCTCAAGAATCAGCAGAACTACATCTTGTGGGATTTGCTTGCCAACGAGCGTCTGGTGAGAATGTATCAGAACGAGTGGATGAACGGCTCAAAGGCCTTCACCGCCGTGGAGATGCTCGATATGATGCATCAGTCTATCTTCCGCAAGACTATCGCAGGACAGAAACTCAACGTGATGGAGCGCAGCCTCCAGAAGAGCTTTGTGGACGCGCTCATCACAGCGGCTTCGGAGTATGAGGGTGTGAAGATAAACAAACACCTCGCCGATGAGAAGCAGGTGAGCAGCAGCGCTCCCCGCACTATGGATATGACAATGGCGCAGATAACGAGAACCAGCGACGCGTTGAGCGTGAAGCGCAGCGAGCTCATTCGCATTATGCGACTTATGAAGAGCCGTCTCAAGAGCGGTGACTTGAGCACACAGATGCACTACGACGATGTGATTCTGCGCATACAGACCGCTCTCGGCCTGCAGAAATAATAGATGCACTCTCCGTGCATAGAAAATGTGCGCAAAGAATTTGAGAATAGTTGAGTTGATTATATTAAGGTGTTGAAAATAAAATATTATTTAAATAATGAAAAGAATCTGTATACTGACGCTTACGATGATGTGCTTTGTGGCGGCATTCGCCCAGAAGCGCGGCATTACAGGCGTTGTGATGGATGGAGCATTTAAAGGCGAAGTGCTGACGGGTGCCACAATCAAAATAAACGAAGCAAAGGGTGTGAGCGGCACAGTGACCGACCACGAAGGAAAGTTCTTCCTCTCTGTTTCGCCCGAAGTAAAGGTGCTCACAGTGAACTATATGGGTTACGAGGAGCAGAACGTGGTTCTGCGCTCGGGTGTGAATAACTACACCATAACCTTGCACCCTGTGAACCAAAATCTTGCCGAGTTTGTGGTGACTGGTTATCAGCAGATAGACCGTCGTAAACTGACATCGGCGGTTACTACGGTAAATATCTCCGATGAGACTGTGGGCGCGGTAAAAAATATCGACCAGGCGCTGGCAGGTCAGGTAGCAGGTCTCTCGGCGGTCTCTACAAGCGGTGCCCCGGGTGCCCCTATGAAGATACGCATACGCGGAACTGCCTCTATAAACGGCGTGCAGGAGCCTCTGTGGGTGCTCGACGGTATCCCTCTCGAGGGTAACGAGATACCTGCGATGGAGAATCTCAACGATATCGACGAGATTTATCAGACAAGCATAGCAGGCCTTAACCCCTCGGATATTGAGAATATCACCGTGCTCAAGGATGCCGCTGCCACAGCCATCTACGGTGCGCGTGCTGCCAACGGTGTAATTGTAATTACCACAAAGAAGGGTAAGGAGGGCCGTCCCGTGGTCAATTTCTCGAGTAAGCTCACATATAGCCCCACGGTAGACATCGACCGTCTTAACCTCTTGAATTCCGACGAGAAGGTGGGCCTCGAGCTCGACCTCCTTGGCAGCGGATATGGCTATCGTGCTCACAAGGGCGGTGTGGCAAATATCCTCGACGAGCTCGGGGAATATGAGGCATACAAAGCCGGTGGCTGGGAGGCCCTGTCAGACAATGCAAAGAACCGCATAAACCGTTTGCGCAGCATAAATACCGACTGGAACGACATCCTCTTCCGCGATGTGTTCAACCAAGAATATAATATAAGCGTGAGCGGCGGCTCCGAGAAGGCGCACTACTATGCGTCGGCGGGCAGTTACACCGAGCAGGGAACGGTGAAGGGCGTCGAAAATAACCGATACAACGTGACGCTGAAAACAGACTACAAGTTGAACAGCAAGCTCACCGTGGGTGCATCGGTCTTTGCCAACCAGCGTAAGCAGCAGAGCTATATGACCGACGCGGCAGGTTTCACCAACCCCGTGTACTACTCTCGTATGGCTAACCCCTACTTCGAGCCCTACGATGCCGACGGCAACTATATATATGACAAGAATGTGCAGGGACGCGAGAGCGAGGTGCCCGATTTCAATATCTTTGAAGAGCGTGCCAACACCTCAAAGGAGCGCATAGACCGCTCGGCTATGGTGCTCTTCGATGCGATAATGAAATTCAACAGTCATCTAAAGCTCACTACACAGTTCGGCTTGCAGTACGACAACTACACCCTCACACGCTATGCCGGGCACGACACCTATGCGATGCGCAAGGTAAAGGAGTATGGCACGTTCACTATCGATGGCGAGAAGAAATGTATCTTCCCCGACGGCGGTATGAACAAATACACCACATCGCACACCGACCAGTGGACTTGGAAGGCTATGCTCGAGTGGAACCGCCGTTTCAATGACATACACGACCTGGAGTTGATGGGCGGAACTGAAATTCGTCACTCCGAAATGGAGACCGTCACAACCACAGCCTATGGTTACGACAATCGCACACTCACCTCGCAGCCGGTTCTTTTCCCCAGCGAAAGCATTGCACAGCGCTACCCGCTCTACACCGAGGGGCACACCGAGAACGCCTATGCCTCGTGGTTTGCCACGGGTTCTTATACACTGCTCTATCGCTACACCTTGGGCGGAAGCATACGTTTCGACGGTAGCGATGTCTTTGGCGTGGCAAAAAAATACCGTTATCTCCCTCTCTATTCGGTGAGCGGTATGTGGCGTGCCAAGGAGGAGTGGTTCCTGCAAAAGGTCGATTGGCTCGACGAGTTATCTTTGCGTGCTTCGTATGGCTTGCAGGGTAATATAGACAAGAATACATCGCCCTATCTCATAGGTACATTCGATAAGACATCGGTGCTTCCCGGGCACATAGAGGATATAATCTCGGCCGAGAATGCACCCAACCCCAACCTCAAGTGGGAAAAGACAAGCAACGTGAACGCAGGTCTCAACCTCGAGCTCTTCCGCAATCGTCTGCGTATAAATGTCGATTACTACCGTCGTCGCAGCACCGACCTCATAAGTTCGCGCCAGCTGCCTCTTGAGACAGGTTTCTCGAGCACTACAATCAACTGGGCCTCAATGGAGAACGAGGGCTGGGAGTTTGTGTTGAGCACAACCAATGTAAAGACCAAGGATTTCAAGTGGACAACTATGCTTAACCTCGGTTTCAACACAAATAAGATTCTCGACGAGACTGTGGCCGAGAACTCTACATATCCCAGCCGCGAGGGATACCCCGTGGGCGCAATCTTTGCATACAAGACCGCAGGGCTCGACGCCGAGGGTTATCCTCTCTTTGTGGGCAAGGACGGCACCAAACAGACTGCCGCAGAGTTCTTCGCTCTTAACCGATTTGGTGCAAGCACCCTCTCGGCAGCCGAGCAGCGCGACCTCTATACCTATATGGGAAGCTCGGAGCCCGAGTACTCGGGAGGTTTCATTAATACCTTCGAGTGGAAAAACTGGTCGCTCAACGTGAACTTTGTGTTTAACATAGGTATGAAGGTGCGTGTGCAGCCCTCATACTCTCCCACATACTACGACAGGGGCTTGAACACAAACAGAGATATTCTAAACCGCTGGACAGCGACAAACACAGCGTCAAGCCTGCCCGCCCTTATGGTAAGCAGCGCAGAACGTGTGAATGAATACACCCACTATTCAGAGTATAACACATATAGTATGCTCGATATATGGGTACGCGAGCAGAACTACTGCCGCTTGCAGAGTCTGCGTCTGGGCTATCGCATTCCCAAGAAAACTCTTGCACACTTGGGCGTAGCCTCGGCGTCGCTTTCATTTGAGGCGCGCAACCTCTTTGTGATTGCAAGCGATTACAACAACTACCTCGACCCCGAGACTATGGGCAATCCCTACGCACAGCCCATAACAAAGAGCTTTATCTTCGGGCTTAACGTGGGCTTTTGATTTGCTTAACTACAAGAATAAAAGACAATGAAAATAAAGATATATCTGTTCTCTCTTCTCGCAGCCCTCTCGCTGACGGCGTGTGACGATTTTCTCGATATAACCCCCACAGGAAAGGTTATAGCCAAGACCGGTGAGGAGTATAGAGCGCTCTTGACCAACGAGTACAAGAACTTCACCAAAGACCGCTATATGACCACCTTGCGCACCGACGAGCTCCCTTCAGAACTGAAAAAATGGACAAGCACCGACATCGATGCCTATCTCGACCTGTGGCGATGGAAAGACGAGGCTCCCTCGCCCACCACAAGCTATTTCTCGTGGAGAAACTATTACCACACCATCTATATAGCAAACTATGTGATAGAGCACAAGGATGAGATTACCGACGCTACAAAAGCCGAAATAAATCAGCTCGTGGGCGAGTCGTATATGCTGCGCGCCTATTCTCATTTCCTTTTGGTAAACCTCTATGCCGAGCCCTACACCCACTGCGAGCCCGCCACAACGCGCGGCGTGCCTATGCAGTTGCAGGCCGATGTAAATGCCGTGCCCGGTTGCAGCAGTGTGCAGGCTGTGTATGAGCAGGTGCTCGCCGACTTGGCCGAGGCCGAGAAATATCTTACCGTAGACGAGTGGGAAAAGGGCAAGAACTACCGCTTTAACAGAGCGTCGGCACAGGCTCTTCGCGCACGAACCTATTTATATATGGGTGAGTGGGAAGAGGCACTTGCGGCTGCGCAGGTTGTGCTCGAGACATACAACCAAATTGAAGATTTATTACCTTCCGGCTACACGCTGCCCAATAGTTATAAGTCGGTCGAGAGTATAGTATCGCTCGAGCGTTACAGCAGTAACCTCTCTACAGCTGTATCAGTTCCGTCGGACGGTTTGCTGAATTTGTACCGCTCCGGTGACCAGCGAGGTGGCGCCGCTAAAAAATATTACAAGTATGAACCTAAACCCCTGCCCGGCGGATATGTTGTGCTCAAAGCAGGCAAAGATGATTGTGTTTCAACTTTCCGCACCGCCGAAATGTATCTCATTGCGGCCGAGGCTGCTGCACGCATAGGTGACACTAACGCTGCAATAGAATATTTGGTTCCTATTATGGAAAAACGCCTTAATACGTCGGCCTATAACACTACGATGGGACTTATGGAGGTTATGACACAAGAGGAGCTTGTGCAGGAGATTCTTGACGAGCGTGCCCGCGAACTCGCTTTTGAAGGACATCGTTGGTATGACCTTCGACGTACAACGCGCCCTGCGCTCACCCGCATCTATAATGGCGAGACCTTTACCCTTACTCCTGAGAAGTATACTATGCGCTTCCCGGGTGAGGCGGTGGCAGCCAACCCCGAAATAGAGCGTTGGTATAAATGAAACAAGTGATTACAAACTATATTTATTAATTAACTAAAAAAAAGAATTGTATGAGAAAATTTTTACTCACATTCGCAGCATTTGCAGTTGCATTCACTGCATTTGCACAGACACAGTTTGGCTCTTTTGAGCCTGTTTCGGTTCCTTATGAGCTGAACAATGTTAAAACAACAGTTGCAGGCGATGGCTCTGTTTATGTATCAAGTACTTATGACCAGGCGTTTGCCTTTGCAGGTGGCGAGGTTGCTGCTCCCAATTTTACATCACCTTGCATCGTTAAGTACAGCGCTACAGGTGCCGAGCAGTGGGCTGTAACATTTTCGGGAATTGCCGAGATTTTTGACATCGTTGCCGATGCCGATGGTACACTCTACGCTGCAGGTCACTTTGCTGCCGAGGTTGTTTGCACAGGTGCCAACGGTACAGAAACTGTAATTTCGGGCGATGCTTCAACCTACTCTGCTCTTATCGTAAAGATTAGTGCAGCAGGTGAGGTGGAGGCTGTAAAAACAATTGCTACCAAAGTAAATGACGAAATTGCTTCAAAAGTTGGCGACCCTTGGGGAGAAGGTGTAGATTCTCCTTTGTACTCAATGTGGGATCCCATCTATGTAACTCCTAACAAAATTCAGATAGAAGGTGACAAGGTTTATGTTTCTGTCAAATATATGGGTGATGTTACCGAGCTCGGATGGCGTGGTAGCTATATTGATATGTTTGGTATGATGTATTCAGATAACTATGCCAACGGTGTGTTCTCTTTGTCAAAAGAGACTTTGGACAATGTTGCAAGTGTTGCCAACGTGTTGATGACCGGTGTTGTTTCTGAGGCACAATATTATGCCGAGGCTTTTAACTTCACAGTTAATAATGGCGTTGTTTATGTTGGTTTTATCGGTTTCGGTAACTTGACATTGACTACAGCTGACGCAGAAATCAATTATGAATTTGATATGGATGGTATGGGTACAAACGAGCACGCTTTCGTTTTGGCTACAATCGGTGCAGAGACTGTTTCAAAGGAGTTCCGTGTAGCAGGAAACGACAGGTTCTATATCCCCTTCAGCCTCTTTATGGAGAATGTAGGTGAGGATATTGTTATCGCAGGTACTTACTATGGTCAGTTCCCCTTCAATACAAACATCGTTACAGAGGAGGCTACAGCGCTCTTCGTAGCAAAACTCGCACAGGATGGTACTGTTAAGGATGCTGCTTCATTTGCTCAGGTTTATACTCCCGCAGTTTGTATGGGTGCAACAGAGACTGCTGTTATCATTTCTGCCGATGAGGCTACATACACCTATGCTGCAGGCGCAGTTGAGACAAGCAATGCTTCATATTCTGACATTTACGCAAACAGCATCTTTGTTCACACAAATGAGACAAAGGTTTGTGTAGATTCAGCAAACTTCTGCCCCACAGGCATTGAGGAGATTGTTACAGAGAACAACTCTGGCGTTGCTTACAACCTCTTCGGTCAGCCCGTAGATGAGAACTACAAGGGTATCGTTGTGAAGAACGGCAAGAAATATATCGTTAAGTAATTATTTTCCACGATATGTCCACGGCAGGGATGCGCTTCGGCGTGTCCCTGTTTTTTTGTAATGTATATGCGTGTCCTCGTATAGTTAAATGCAGTTTGTTTATGCATTTATGTGTAACTTACATTTTTTCACATATTTGGCCTAAAGTGCTACCGATAAAGGGTTATTTGCACGGGAAATGCTTTCTTTTTTGCAAAAAATAACAATAAATAGAGATTATTTTTATAAATTTGCACCGCTTTATATTCAAATTTGAATATTGTTTGCATAGATATTCAAAAAGTGCTCGGCTTTTCGTTGTTTTTTTGAAAAAAGCGACGATTGCGCCGACACGTCCTATTTATATATACGGCAAAGAAATTTCTAATTATTATAAACACAAAATGAGAAAAAGAAGAATTCTTCTATTTGTCTTTCTTTGTATGATGGCCTTCCAGGGCGCCCTTGCACAGTTTTTTGTGGTAAAGGGTTGTGTCACCTCCACAGAGGACGGTGAGCCGCTTATCGGAGTGGGTGTTATGCAGAAAGGAAGCACCAATGGAACGGTTACCGACTTGGACGGTAACTACACCATCGAGATTAGAGGAACACAGGAGGCTACCCTCGGCTTTTCGTATATAGGTTACGAGAGTCAGGAGCACATTGTGAAAGCCGAAACAAAAGTGCTTGACATTGTGATGTCTCCCGAGGTTCAGGCGATTGACGAGGTTATCGTAGTGGGATACGGTGTGCGCAAAAAAGGAACTATCACAGGTTCGGTTGCCACAGTAAAAGCCGAGAAAATTGAAAATGTACCCACAGCGGGCTTCGACCAGGCTCTGCAGGGACTCACTCCCGGTATGACGGTGCTTTCTAACTCGGGCGAGCCCAGCAAAGCTGCCACATTCCAGATTCGTGGTACAAATTCAATCAGCTCGGGAACTTCGCCCCTGTTTATCCTCGACGGTGTGCCCATCACAAGTTCCGACTTTAACGCCATAAACCCCGCCGACATTGAGTCGATAAATGTGCTGAAGGATGCTTCTTCTACCTCAATCTACGGTGCTCGTGCTGCAAACGGCGTTGTGGTAATCACAACCAAACGAGGCACAAACACCGAGAGAGTCGATGTCACTTTCCGCTCGCAGTGGGGTGTGTCGAACATCGCACACGGTAATTGGCACCTTATGAACACAGCCGAGCGCATTGAGTTCGAGAAAGAGCTCGGCCTCGACGCCGGTCAGGACTACACAATCCTCGGTAAAACCGATGTAAATTGGATGGATGTAGTATTTAACGACCGTGCCAGATTGCAGAGCTACGACCTCTCGCTCAATCACGCCACCGACAAACTCAACTACTTTGTGTCGGCAGGTCTCTTCGACCAGGAGGGTATCGCTCTGGGTTCTTCTTTCCGCCGTTATAATATGCGTGTGAACGCCGACGTGAAGACCAACGACCATCTCAAAGTGGGCACAAACACTATGTTTACCTACGAGGAGGTTAATCAGGCCGACGACGGCGAGTATGCGCTCTACACACCCATTTCGGCAAGTAAGTTTATGTTGCCCTACTGGAACCCCTATAAAGAAGATGGTTCCATCGCTTCGTCGAGCGACGGCAGCTGGACAGGCCGCGGATACAACCCCGTGGAGTGGCTCAAGTATAACCCTATGGATTTGAAGAAATACAAGGCAATCAGTGTTCTGTATGCCGAGTACAGCCCTGTGAAGAACCTTACACTGCGTTCGCAGGCAGGTGTAGACTTTACACACTCTACCACAGATATGAAATCGTTCCCCAGCTTTGTGGGAAATAATAACCAGGGTACAGCAGGCCGTGCATCGAGCACAACTGTGAACCTCACCATCACAAACACTGCCAACTATCTTTTCGACATAGATAAAAAGCACAATTTCAACCTTATGCTCGGACAGGAGGGTGTAGACTACCGCTCCGAGGGCTTTCAGGTGGTGACACGCGGACAGAGCAACGACGCTTTCACTCTTCTCTCATCGGGTACAAGAGCGGCTTCGTGGGCCAACAGCTCGTCGTCACACGCATTCCTCTCGTTCTTCGGACGTGCCGAGTATAACCTCAAAGAGCGCTATTTCATCGACTACTCTTTGCGTACCGACGCCTCTTCACGTTTTGGAAAGAACGGCCGTTGGGCTACATTCTGGTCGGTGGGCTTTATGTGGGATATGAGAAAAGAGAAACTTCTCAAGAACTTGAGCTGGCTCTCAAATGCACAGGTCGCTGTATCTTCGGGTACATCGGGTAACTCTTCAATCCCCGATTACGACCACCTTGCGCTTGTGACAAGTGGCTCCAACTACAACGACGATCCCGGCATTGCACCTGCCACACAGGGTAACGAGGACTTGAGCTGGGAGAAACTGCACACCACAAACCTTGCTCTGCACCTGGGCTTCTTCCATCGTGTGAACGCCGACATTGAGGTTTACCACAAGAAGACCACAGATATGCTTATGAGCGTTCCGCAGTCTTATGCAAACAACGGCTTCGGCTCGCGATGGGACAACGTAGGTGTTATGGTAAACAAGGGTGCCGAGCTCTCGCTCAATGTAGACGTTATACGCACCGACAACTTCGTGTGGAACGTGAGCGCCAATGCCTCTTACAACGAGAACGAGATTACAGAGCTCTACAACGGTGTTCAGGAGTATGTCGTGGGCACAACTGCCACAAAGCTGGTTGTAAATCACCCTGTGGGTGAGTTCTTCCTGAACCGCTTTGCAGGTGTGAACCCCGCCAACGGAGACGCTCTCTGGTATGACAAGGACGGAAATATTACCAACGAGTTCAAAGAGAGCGACAAGGTGATGACAGGCAAGAACTACATCGCGCCCTGGCAGGGTGGTTTTGGCTCTACAGTGAGCTACAAGGGCTTGTCGCTCGCTGCAAACTTCAGCTGGGTGAAAGACCGCTGGATGTTTAACAACGACCGCTTCTTTGAGGAGAGTAATGGCCTTTACTCATCTTACAACCAGTCGAAACGTATGCTCTACAACCGTTGGAAAAAGCCCGGCGACATAGCCGACATTCCCCGTTACGGCGTAACTCCCCAGATGGATACACGCTTCCTCGAGGATGCTTCGTTCCTTCGTCTTAAAAATATTATGTTGAGCTACGACCTCCCGCAGTCTGTTCTTCGCAAGACAAAGGCCATAGGCAGAATGCGTGTGTATGTGCAGGCGCAGAACCTCTTCACTATTACAAAGTTCAGCGGTGTAGACCCAGAATCGTCGAGCAATATTTATGCGGCACAGTATCCTATGTCGCGTCAATATACCTGCGGCTTGGAAATAACCTTCTAAAATTAAGGGAAAATGATGAAAGACATAAAAATATTTTTACTGCTTATCCTGTCGGGCCTTATGGCGACATCGTGTCTCGACAAATTTCCCGAGGACGCTGTAGAGCAGGACAAAGCCATAATGAATATCAATCAGGCCGACGAGGCTGTGATGGGTATATATTCCTCTTTCTTGAGCGCTTCCTTGTATAGCGGCTATCTCACTATATTGCCCGACCTGCAAACCGACCTCGTGTATGCGGTAAATGGTTATAGCAACACCCACGGCGATATATGGCGCTGGGATATCCTCCCCACAAACCCCGAGATAGAGTCGGTGTATGCTGCGCTCTACAATGTGATTGGTAACTGTAACTTCTTCCTCGACAATGCGAATAAACTCGCTACAAAGCTCACCAATGACGACGACCTCGACTACCTTGAGCGCTTGCGCGGCGAGGCACATTTTGCCCGTGCTCTTGCCTACTCCGAGCTCATCAAACTCTTCTGCGAGGATTACAAATCGGACGAGCAGGCCAAGAAAGAGCTTGGCGTGGTGATAACCGACAGCTACTATGGCGAGAAGGATATTACACGCAGAACACTCTACGACTCATATAGTTTTGTGCTCTCCGACCTCGACCTCGCAGCCAAGTATCTTGCCCTCGACGAGGACTATGACACCGCCATCGATGGCGAGCTCTTCAACTCTTCTGCCTATTTCAACGAGTACACAGTGTATGCTCTGCGTGCCCGCATTGCGCTCTATATGCGTGACTGGGAGGCTGCCATCAAGTATTCGTCAAAGATTATCGACAGCGGATACTATGAGCTTGCAAGTGCCACAACCGAATACACCTCGGGTACAAGCTATCTGCAGTATATGTGGGATTACGATGCAGCCTTCGAGGTTATTTGGAAGGTAAGCTTCACCACAACAAACTACGGAGGCTCGCTGGGCAGCCTGTTCCTGGGTTACGACTTCTCGAACTACTACCCCGACTATGTACCCGCTATGTGGGCGCTCGAACTCTATAACGAGAGCGACTTGCGCGCCTCTACATATTTTGCCCAGATAACCACCGGCCACTCACACGGTCTCACTTGGCCCTTGCTTTACAAGTATTTCGGTAACCTCGACCTCTTTAACTCGGCACAGCTTGTGCATAAATCTATGCCCAAGGTATTCCGCCTTGCCGAGCAGTACCTCATACGTGCCGAGGCATATTGCCGCCTCGAGACTCCCAACTACAGCAAGGCCGGCAAAGATATATCGGCATTGCGCTTAAAGCGTTACGCCTCATATGGTGGTAGCACTGCAATGAATGAGAAGAACGCTATGGAGGTAATTGAGGAGGAGCGCGTGAAAGAGCTCTTTATGGAGGGTTTCCGCCTGCAGGACCTCAAGCGTTGGGAAAAGGGCTTCAAGCGTGAGCCCCAGGACCAGTCGCTCGAGCACGGCAGCAGCCTCGAGATAGAGAAGGACAATCCCCTGTTTGTGTGGCCCATCCCCCAGCACGAGCTCGACTCGCCCGGAAATAATATTCAGCCCAATAGAAGTAACAAATAAAAAGGATTATATATGAAAAAGTTTTTTGGATATTTATGTATAGTCTCTGCTATGCTCGTGTCGGTAGCTGCTTGTGACACCGATGCAGAGTATATCACATATAAAGGCGAGAACTATATAATGTTCTCCGATACATTGTATGAGTTCCCCGTGCAGAATAATACCGATTGCTATGAGATTCCCGTGGTTGCCACAAAGGCGTGCGACTACGACCGTACAATTTCGGTGGAGATTGTAGACAGCGGCAGTACCGCCATCGAGGGACGTCACTACAGCCTCAAGTCGAACAGCGTTACCATAAAGGCAGGACAGCGTGTCGCAAATGTCGAGGTGGTAGGTTGTCACGACAAAATAGGCGTTTACGACTCTTTGGGCTTTAACCTGCGTCTTGTAGGACACGAAGATTACGCTTGGGATATGTACCGCAGCGATGCCAATGTGCGCCTTCTCAAGTCTTGCAAGTTCGACATAAACGCTTTTGTCGGCCCCTGCTTCATCACATCTACCTTCATAAACAATTATATGACAACTATCGACGGTCGTCTCACACGCTCGGTTGTCGATACCGAGAAGGAGAATACCATCATCATAAAGGACTATTTCTTCGATGGTTACGATGTGAAGATTGAGTTTACCACAAACGACCTCCTCAACCCCCTCATTAAGTTCGAGGAGCAGCAGTTCGGCCCCACAGCAGAGGCCTTCGGAACACTCTATGGTACAGAGGGTATCATAAATATGACAAACCCCACGATGTACACATCCTACTACAGCAGCTGCGAGAAGTTCATCTTTCAGTATATGAACCTTTATATTCCCAGTATGTCGGGTTATAACACGGTGGGAGTGTTTGTGAACGCAGTAGAGTGGATAAGTGAGGACGAGGCTAAAAAACTCGAGAATGAAGGCTATTAATTAAAGGATACTACGATTATGAAAAATATAAAATATCTAATTCTTTTAGGCCTTGCCGCCATAGTGGCCGGCAGCTTTACAGCCTGTTCCGAGGACGATGACAAGCAGCCTGCAAGCGGCACCGTGGAGATTGTGAAAATAGATGTCTACGACACCGCTCTGCTCGATGAGCAGGACTATGTGGAGACAACCATAGAGTTCTCTTCTACAAGTGTGTGGCGTCTCTACTCCGATAAAATGTGGGTACTTTTTTCAAAAGACGGCGTTGCTTTCTATAACGACATAAAAGGCACAGCCGGCACACATACCGTTATTATGAGAATAACCAACGAAGCCCGCACCTTTGAGCCTTCGGGAGCAAATGTGGCTTTCGCTTCGGGCGAGAATGAGTTTCCTTTCGGCCCTGTGTACCGCCACGCCAAGCAGTATGAGGTTGGTGTGCTCGACAGCGAGAATAACCTCTTCGATTGTGTAACTATCGACGGAAGTTCGTCGGTGACCGTTTCTTTTAACAGCAACTTCGCTTTTGGATTTAAATCATACCCCGAGTGGCTCGAAGAGCCTGTTTACTACAACGGAGAGTACTCGTTCAGAGTGATTGAGGAGTACACACCCTTTGAAAATGAGGGCGAGATTGTCCTCGTGAGCGAGGCGGGTGATGTGGAGAAAGTTATCCCCGTGAAGTTTGCGGGTATGTACCCCGACGCCATTGAGATAACCGGTGAAAACAGCGCGTGGAACTGGGAAATCTCTCTCGACGGAAAAGAGTTCCACCAAGAGAGCACCGGCACCGAGGAGAGCACCGATGTGATTGTAAACGACGCACTTGTGTTCAATGTAAAGTGTCGCAACTACGAGTTCAAGCCTTTCTTCATTGCAGAGAATACCGACAAGTCAATCTCTGTGAGCGAGGAGCCCTGGCTCGAAATAGAGCAGTCACAGGTAGAAAAGTCGCTTGTAACCGTTACAGCGCAGCCCTTTGAGGCCACAAAAGAGAGCCGCTCGCGCAAGGGATGCCTGTTTGCACTCCCCGTTGCGGCATACGATAGTATTGTAATGGGTGTAGACACTTGCGAAACAGCAGAGGTGTTCATCGACAATAACATCTCGTTTGTGATTGTCGAGGCAGTGCAGAAAGATATCTATGCACCCGATGGTTTCGTTGTAACAGCACCCGACGGCACATCGTTCACTTGTGAGCGCGAGCCCGCAGGCGATATCCTCACAAAGGTTAGTACAGAGCTTATGAGCGTAGAGGAGTCGGAGGATGTATATTCTGTGGCTATGGAGAATGGTAAAAAATATACTATTAACACTCTGTGCACAACAGCCGAGTATCCTCAAATGTCCGACGTGGCATACGATTTCTTTAACGATAAAACAGAACTTTTAAAAGTTAGAACTGCGGTAACTATGAACGCCGAGGGATATTGGGAGATTACCTTCACTATGCCCTCACTCGATACCGAGTTCATCACGCTGTGTATGCGTAACACATCGAGACAGAATACAAAGGTGCTTGTCATAAAGCCTGTTAATAATTGATTTTAAAATTCCGAAAATGAACAAGATAAATTTATACCTGTTGATGCTCCTTGCCTTTGTGGCAACGGGCATAGTCGGTTGCTCCGACGACGATGATGCGGCTCGACAGAACGGCATATATGGCTATGTTCAGTTCAGAGTGTACAAGGAGGCCTCTTACGGCCGTGCAGTGGACAGGCTCGAAAAGTTGTCTGACGCGCATAAGATTAAGGTGATGTTGCAGAACGACAATACCACAATCACCCAGATGCTCAATCTGAACTCTTATAACAAGGAAAATGCCGAGTTTGGTCTGCGCAGCGATAAGATGAAGCTTACACAGGGCGAGTACAACCTCATTGGTTTCTCTCTCTACGACGACAAGGAGAACCTGCTTATCTCGTCGGACGTGAACGACTGCACCATCACCGTGCAGCCCGGTGTTCTCTATCCCCAGGATTTGACAGTCTCTGCCGTTCCCCGCGGACAGGTGTCGTTCAGAGTTGTGAAGAATATTATGGAATCGTCGCGTTCGGTGGGTACAGACGGCTCGTTCCCCCTCAGCGACATCGCTGCTGTGGATGTGACAGTGCAGAATACCCTCACACTCGAGAAGACTACCTTCAAGAGCATCAGAGCAAAGTATGTGGAGGATTTCCACAATACACGCCCCGACGGTGAGAACGACCAGACTTCATATATCGATTGTGACACCGTGGTGTGGTTGCCCGCCGGCGAGTACAAGGTGCAGAGCTTTATGGCTTATAGCGATAAAAAGGCAAAAACTATAATTGCCGAGGTGTATAACACCACCTCAAAGACCTTTAAGGTGGAGGACAATGAGCTCACCAAGAATGCAGAGCTGCCTTTCGACATAAAAGGTACCGAGGAGTATATAAAGGACTATTATGCCCTCAAGGCTATTTGGGAGGCTCTCGACGGCCCGTCGTGGAAATATGTGGGCATAGTTGAGGCCAAGGGTTGTAACTGGAACTTCGACAAGGATGTGGATATGTGGGGCTATCAGCCCGGTGTGCAGCTCCACGGCGACGGTCGTGTGGCCACAATTTCGTTGGAGGGATTCGGTGTAAAGGGTAAAATTCCTGCAGCCATCGGTCAGCTCACCGAGCTTGCCATCCTCTATCTGGGCAGCCACTCCGAGACTTTGGGCGGCCATCTGTTCCCCAATATGGACGAGGAGAAGAAGAAGAGCATCCGTATGGACTACAACGACAACTTCCTCGAGAAGGACTTCCGCACAGCCCTCTCACAGGATTGGCAGAAGACAATTGAGCTCGATCCCTCGGAGCGCCCCATTAAAAAGGCTGTGCAGCTTAAAGGAATTATGTTTGGCGACAGCACAAACCTCATACGCGGTGTCTCAAAGGCAATTATGCGCTGTACCAAGCTCGAACAGTTCTATATCGCCAACTCACCCATACGCAGCGAGGCCTTCTTCACACCCCTCGACGAGGAGGATTCCGATTACGCCCGTCTCTACGCTGCCGAGGAGAGCGAGTGGAGCTGGGAGAAGTTCGAGAAACTGACAGATATTGAGATTTATAACTGTCCCAATATGACAAGCCTCCCTATGGATATGCTTGGGAACCTGCCCGACCTGCAGATGCTCAATATCGCCTGCCTCAAAGGTATTTCGGGCGAGCAGCTGCTCAAAGACTGGGTAGCCCTCATCGACGGAAAGAGCGGCGACAGAATTCAGGGTATCTATATGGGTTATAACAACCTCAAGCAGTTCCCTGCACACGAGAAGCTCAAGAAGATGGTGAAACTTGGTCTTCTCGACCTCACAAACAACCAGATTGAGAAACTTGAGCCTTTTGGAAAGGGAGTGAACCTTGCCAAGATTTACCTCGACTACAATAAAATTAAGGAGGTGCCCAATGTCGATGGCTACTTCTGTGGTTACGAGCAACTCGAGAGCTTTAACATAAGTAATAACGAGATTGAGGTGTTCCCTGACATATTCAATGCCCGTTCTATCATAATAGGTGAGTCTATCGACTTCTCAAACAACAAGATAAGCAGCTTCGAGAATGGCGAGAACTCACGCGGAGTAAATGTAAACAAGGTGAACCTCTCGGGTAATAAACTCAAGACATTCCCCGGTGTGCTCTTCAAGAAGAACTCTCCCATTATCACACTTGTGCTTTCGGGTAACGGAATGGAGGAGATGCCCGAGGGCTCTTTGAGAAACGATGAGCAAGACCCCAAGAAGCAGAATATAATTATGCTCGAGGCTCTCGACTTGAGCTATAACAAATTGAAGTCTCTGCCTGTCGATTTCTACACTGTGAACTTGCGTGGTTTTACAGGTATCGACTTGAGCTACAACAGCTTCAGCTCGTTCCCCCTTGCACCTCTGTCGGTGACAGGCCTTGCACGTTTCTTCATACGTTATCAAAGCAATGAGAAGGGTAACCGTTGCTTGAGCGAGTGGCCCACAAACTTGTGGCAGCACCTCGGCTTGCGCTATTTCCTTATAGGAGGTAACGACCTGCGCAAGATTACCGACACGACAATGCCCTACAACCTCTTTTATTTCGAGATTTCAGATAACCCCAATATCACCATCGATGTATCTTCTATCTGCACATATTTGAGCTACGGATATATGATGCTCATTTATGACAAGACACAGGATATACACGGATGCGATGCTTTGGAGCTCGAGAATTAACCATAATAATTGCTTGAAGAAGATGAAAAATATATTTAAAATAACATTAGGGTTGCTTGCCTGTCTCGTAGTTGCGGCAGGATGCGACGACAAAGACGACGCTGTCAAGGGGTTCTCTTTCGACAAGAATGAGATAGCCGTAGCTGCCGGCGGAGGTGTCGAGAATATTGTGGTTACAGCCGACGGAAACTGGTCGGCATCGGTGTCTGCTACGTGGCTTTCTATAAGCCCCTCAAACGGCGTGGGAAACGCTGTCTGTGAGGTGAAGATAGACTCTTCGCTTGTGAACGATATGCGTTCGGCCGACATTCGTTTTGTAGCAGGTTACGAGGAGAAGGTAGTTAGCGTGAGCCAGTTCGGGTTTGACAAAGCTATCTCTCTCAAGGATACCGAGATTGAGGTAGAGGCCTTCGGTGAGTACGGAAAGCGCTTTTTCGAGACTACCGTAACCTCGAATGTGGAGTTCGACGTGGAGTTTGAGTATGTGAGCCCCGAGACCGACTGGGTGAGCGTGGAGAAATTCGACATAGACCTCGATTACGGTGCACGCCCCCGCAATACATCGCTGCACTTCAACTGGGAAATGAACGGCGAGCCCGTGGAGCGCATTGTGAAGATACACTTTGTTCCCATCGGCGAGGAGAACGTCATAAAAGAGCCCGCTGTGCTCACTCTGCGTCAGAAACCTGCCGTGAAGATTGAGGACAACCGCGCAGGTGACTCTCTTGCCCTTCTCACCCTCAGCGAATTGATGAACTGCTGGGGCGAAGCGTGGGATACAAGCGAGCGTATGGACAATTGGGAAGGCGTTACCCTGTGGGAAGAGAATGACGAGGATTTGCCTCACGAGGAGGCCATCGGTCGTGTGCGCTCTGTGCTCTATTCATTCCTCTCTACAAAGGAGACTTTCCCCAAGCAAGTGAAACATCTCAAGTATCTTGAGTCGCTCACTGTGAGATCGAACAGCAATACTCTGCTCTTGAGCATAGAACTATGCCCCGAGATTGGCGAGCTCGAATATCTCAAGAAACTCTCATTCTTCTCTTATGGTCTCGTTTCGCTCCCTGCGGAGTTTGAGAAACTTGGCGACACCCTTGAGGAACTCGACTTGAGTGCAAATAACTTTAACGAGATACCTCCGATGCTCACACCCGAGAAATTCAGCAAGCTCAAGAAGTTGAATCTTATAGGCAATCGTCGCAAAACTGTCAAACTTAAAGACAAAGGCTCTGTCGAGGAAGGTATCGGTTTGAACATTGTGAGCTCTGAACGCGAGAACAACCAGCTTCGTCAGCTCTTCTTGTGGGAGAACCTCGAGGAGTTGCGTCTCTCGCACTGCTACCTCGAAGGTCAGCTGCCCGACTTCACCGTGGGCGAGGAGGACGTAGAGGCTTATACACAGGCCGACGTGGACAAGTTTGGCGGCGACACCATATTGTGGCTTGCCGATAACAAAATCCCCAAGATTCTGCCCAATATAAAGAGCTTCTCGCTCAACCTTAACTACTTCACAGGCAAGTTGCCCGATTGGTTGCTCTATCACCCCAACCTGATGCAGTGGGCGCCACAGTCGCTCATATTTATGCAGTATGAGAACGGTGAGGACAGCGAGGGCAATAAAGTGGGCTTCGACAATACACCCGCAAACTTTGAGTATTACTACGAGAAATTACCGAAGATGCGAGGTAAGTACGAGATTGAAGAAGAAATGGCCGAAGAATAAAACAAATAAGCTGTAAGTTATGAAAAAAATATTTCTATATACACTTTTGGCGGTTCTCACAACCGTCTCTTGTACCGAGAGCGAGATAGCAGACTCTTCGGCGTCATCGGGCTCACAGAACTCTGTCGAGGTGCCCGAGGGTGCTGTGGCAGGTGAGCTCATAATTAAATTTGCACCCGAGATGACCGAGATTCTCGACCGTCTGCCCGTGTCACGCGCCGCGGGCTCGTTGAAGAGCCGTTCGGGTATCCCATCAACCGACGAGGTGCTCGACATCTTGAACGCCTACTCGTTTGAGCGCATCTTCCCCGTAAACAGCAAAACCGAGGAGAATGCACGCGAGGCAAGCCTGCACTTGTGGTACAAAGTCTCTTTTGACAAGAATGTCGATATGAAGAGCGCCATAGAGCGCATATCGAAGCTCGGAGAGGTTTCTAAAGTGCAGTGCGACAGAAAAATATACCGTGCCGACAGTCGTCGCTCGGCAGCCGTTACCGAGGAGGTCGTGGCTACCGTTTCGGCAGTGGAGGAGAGCGCAGGCTTGCGTTTCGACGATCCCGGCCTGCCCAAGCAGTGGCACTACATAAATAAAGGTGGCTACGAGTTTGAGAAGCCCTGGGCTCCCGTCATTGCAGGCTGCGACGTAGGTTGCGAGGCTGCGTGGGAGAAGTGTACCGGCGATTCCTCAATTATTGTAGCTGTGCTCGACGAGGGCGTAAAATGGGACCACGAAGACCTCAAGGATAATATCTGGGTGAACGAGGGCGAGGAGTACTGCTCCGAAACAGATGCCGACGGCAACGGCTACAAGGGCGACCGCTACGGATATAACTTCGCGGGCGAGGGCCGTCCCTATATCTCTACTTCGGGTTCCAACGACACAGGTCACGGAACACACGTTGCAGGTACCATCGCAGCTGTGAATAACAACGGCATAGGCGTGTGCGGTATCGCAGGCGGTGATAAGAAGGCAGGCAAGCCCGGTGTGAAGATTATGATATGCCAGCTCTTCGACGACACCTATCAGTCTACTCTCGCCAGCGAGGCAAAGGCCATCAAATATGCAGCCGATAACGGCGCTGTGGTGCTGCAGTGCAGCTGGGGTTATCTCTCGTCGGAGGTGAACCAGACAATGTACTATCCCGGTCCTGCCACAGAGAAGGAGTGGGAGGCACTCTATCCTCTCGAGAAAGAGGTGCTCGACTATTTCATTGCCTACGCAGGCTCTCCCAACGGTGTAATAGACGGTGGTATCGTGGTCTATGCATCGGGTAACGAGTCGGCTGCGGCTGCCTCTTTCCCCGGACACTACTCAAAATGCTTGAGCGTTACAGCCGTAGCGGCCGACTTTACCCCCGCATCGTACACCAACTACGGCCCCGGAAACGATGTCACAGCTCCCGGTGGCGACTACTCATACTACAGCACTCCCGGAACAAAAGACGGCGAGGAGAGTATGGTCTACTCAACTGTGGTTGAGGAGGGAAAGGGCAAATATGCTTTCTTCGAGGGTACCTCTATGGCGTGCCCCCACGTGTCGGGTGTAGTTGCGCTCGGTCTCTCTTATGCAGCGCAGTTGCGTCGTCACTTCACACAGGAGGAGTTTATGAAACTTGTAAAAGAGACCTCTACCAATGTGGACTCTTATATGAAAGGCACAAAGAAATATAGCTACAACCACACGGTAAACGCTCTTGCGACAACTATGTACTTGAGTAAGTATCGCGGCACTATGGGAGGTCTTGTGAACGCAGGCGCCCTTCTCGATGCTATCGAGGGTGCAGGCCGCGAGATGCAGCTGCCCCATTTCTATCTCGCTCCCGCCAAAGGCAACAGCGAGAAGGCCGTTACAATAGATGTGGCAACCTACTTTGTCCTCGAGAGCGATGCTGTAATTACTTGCAGTGTGGCCAACGAGAATATAGCCACTGCAGCCGTGAACGGTACAAAGCTCACCGTGACAGGAGTTGCCGAGGGTGTTACATATGCTGTGGTTACAGTGAACGGCAAAGAGACAAAGGTAAATATCACAGTGCGTAAGAACGCCAACGGTAACGGCTGGCTATAATATAAAATTTGTATGGGTAGATTTTCCACGCTTCGCACATTGGTTCTGTCGGTCGTGACGATGCTTGCGGCATCGCTTGCGGCGCAGGTGGCAGGGCGCCCCTCGCGCGAGGCTTTGGATTCTCTTCTGAACCCCACCTTGCACCCCGACGCTTCCGCGATACTGCTCTTTGAGAAGGTGCGCGAGGATATAGGGACAATCTATGAGAGCGACAGCGTGCGCACATTGCGCTTTGTTTTCCGCAATGTAAGCGGCGCCCCTGTAATGCTCACAAAGGTCACTACACACTGCGGGTGCACGGCCTCCTCTTTCTCTCGCGCCTCTGTCGCTGCGGGAGACACTTCGGAGGTGGTGGTGAAATATAACCCTCGCGGGCGTTCGGGCACAATAGACACCGATGCCTTTGTCTACACCGACCGCACGGGTAATATGCCTGCTGCAAGGCTCACGGTGACAGGTAATGTGGTGAATACCGACGAGTGGAACCACTTGCCCCATTCTATGGGGGCGTTGCGTGTGAAACGCACCAAAGTGAGCATAGGGAAAGGGCGCACCGAGGCGCGCATACCCTGTGCCAATGTGGGTAAAACGCCGTTGCGTCCTGTGCAGGAAGTGTCGGCGCGATATGCCACCTTTTCGGTGGAGCCGAGTGTGCTTCAGCCGGGTGAGGAGGGCGACATTGTGATAACCATAGACCGTGATGCGCTGGGCACAGCTGCGGCTGGCGAAAGACGCTTCTCGGTGGTTGTCGGTGGAGTGGGGGGCCGAATATCCTCCCGTACAATAAAAGTTACAATAGAGTAAAAAATGAAAAAATATAAATCTATGAAAAATATTTTCAAATTGATGCTGTTGCTTGTGATGGCTCTTCCTTTTCAGGCGTGTCAGGACGACGATGACAAGGGTGGTACAAAGCTCGAGGTTACAACAAATAACATCGCGGGTGTGTGGAAACTGCAGTCTTGGAGCGGCTCCGACGATTTCTCGGCCGAGATATATCTCGAACTTATCCGCAAGGACAAGCTCTTCAACCTTTACGAGAAGGGGCTTGGCACTATGTATCCCCACGTGTCTAACGGCACATTTACCCTCTCAAAAGATTACCACAAGGGAGATATCATAACAATTAAATACGATGTTCCCTCCGAGGTACACAAGAATAATTACATAATCACCGCTCTCGACTCGGCAAAAATGGTGTGGGTGCTCGACGGTACCACCGACACAAGTGTCTATGAGCGTGTCGATGAGGTTCCCGCAGAGTTCCTCTACTCTCCCTCGGAAAATTAAAACATACAGATAGAGCCGCCTGCGAGCGGCTTTATCTTCTTTTGTGGTGCAGAAATAGGGCTTTGTGGGCAAATAATGTTAAAAATATGCCATATTCTCTCTTATTTTTAAACAAAATTCCTATCTTTGCATTATAAATATGTGCACAGACAATATGCAGTTGTCTGTTTCTCACCCCAATAATCTTTTCTTTATTGAATTTCATATAGTGAACGACGCCGCAAGGTAAGATTCATTCGTATAATTATGTATCATATAGAACAGTTGAGAAGCAAGGAGATTGCCGATTTGCAGTCTATTGCTCAAGATTTAGGAATTAAAGGTGTAAAGTCTCTCGACCGCGACACCATAATCTATCGTATCCTCGACGGGCAGGCTTTGCAGAACAGCCAGTCGGGTGCTCCTGCAGTGGTAAAGGAGGAGACTCGTATGCACCGTCGTGAACACCGCCGCAACAGAATTCAGGCCGACGGCTCAAATAAAGTATATACCGCTACAGGCGACAAGGCTGTGAAGCTCGACAAGAACGAGCCTAAAAAGATGAAGCCCGAGGAGATTCTCTTCAAGCCCGAAGAGCAGAAACCTGCCGAGCCCGTGCAGCTGCCCGTAGCTCCTGTAGCCGAGGTAAATGTGCCCGCCGAGGCACCCGCCGCAAACGACGCTCCCAAGAAACGTGGCCGCAAGCCCAAGAAACTGCAGGAGACCGCGGCAGCACCCTCCGAGGCTGTGGAGCAGGCACCGCAGGAGACACAGCAGGAAACAGCTGCCGAGGCTCCCGACAATGCGCCCAAGAAACGTGGTCGCAAGGCTAAAAAACAGCAGCAGGAATCAGTCCCCGCCGAGCCTGCCAATGAGGCTGCAGCGCCCTCACAGAGCGCTACAGAGGGCGAAGCCGGTGCCGCTGTGGCAGAAGAGGCTTTTGTGCCCATTGAGGAGCTCCCCGTCGATAATAAAGAGGTACCTGCAGAACTTGTGGGCAAGTTCGAAAAGAATAATCAGGAGCAGAATGTCGCACGCAACGACCGTCGCCAGCGCAACGACAGAAATCGTCAGGAGTTTGCCGACAAGAGCGAGCGTCAGCAGCAGGCACAGCCGCAGTACGACTTCTCCGATATTCTGCGTGTGGAGGGTGTGCTCGAGATTATGCCCGACAATTACGGCTTTTTGCGTTCGTCCGACTACAACTACCTCTCTTCGCCCGATGATGTCTATGTATCGCAGTCGCAGATAAGGCTCTACGGCCTCAAGACAGGCGATGTGGTTGAGGGTGTCATACGCCCCGCAAGTGCAGGAGAGAAATACTTCCCCCTTGTGAAGGTAAACAGAATAAACGGCCTCTCGCCCGAGTCGGTGCGCGACCGCGTCGCTTTCGACAATCTTGTACCTCTCTTCCCCGAAGAGAAATTCACCCTCTGCTCGGGTAATTACGACAATATGTCGGCTCGCGTGGTCGATTTGTTCTCGCCCATCGGCAAGGGACAGCGTGCCCTCATTGTGGCGCAGCCCAAGACCGGTAAGACAATGCTTCTCAAGGATATAGCAAATGCCATTGCCGCTAATCACCCCGAGGCTTATATGATTATGCTGCTCATTGACGAGCGCCCCGAGGAGGTTACCGATATGGCGCGCAGCGTAAATGCCGAGGTAATTGCCTCTACATTTGACGAGCCCGCCGAACGTCACGTTAAAATCGCCGGCATTGTGCTCGAGCGTGCAAAGCGTATGGTTGAGAGTGGTCACGATGTGGTAATTTTTCTTGACTCCATCACCCGTCTCGCCCGTGCATATAACACGGTGTCGCCCGCGTCGGGTAAGGTGCTTTCGGGAGGTGTCGATGCCAACGCCCTGCACAAGCCCAAGCGTTTCTTTGGTGCGGCGCGTAACATTGAGAACGGCGGTTCGCTCACAATTATCGCAACTGCGCTCATCGATACAGGCTCCAAGATGGATGAGGTAATCTTTGAGGAGTTCAAGGGTACTGGTAATATGGAGCTGCAGCTCGACCGCAATTTGAGCAACAAACGTGTATTCCCCGCAGTAAATATCATCGCTTCGAGCACACGTCGCGACGACCTGCTGCTCGACAAGCACACTCTCGACCGTATGTGGATTCTGCGCAAGTACCTTTCGGACATGACTCCAATCGAAGCCATGGAATTTGTAAAGGACAGACTCGAAAGGACAAAGGACAATGACGAGTTTTTGCTCAGTATGAACTCATGATGAGATAATTTAAAATAGTTGAAGGACAACCATCCGGTTGTCCTTCAACTATTTGTTAATCAATCCTTTTCTTTGTTTTAGAATGGAAGGTCGTCCGGGTCGTTCGCTGCCTTGCCGAAGTCGGGCAC
>JAZRLR010000027.1:0-51268 GCA_045646965.1 Bacteroidaceae bacterium | reverse complement strand
CTCGTCGCTTGCTGTGGTTGTGATGCTCTCCACAGCTGTGATGCCGCCGAAATTGAATGTGTAGCGGTTGCTCAACTGCACGTCGGGGGCATTTACCGTGGTGTCGAAGATGCCGAACGACTCGCCTGTGAAGATGGGCAGGTAGGCTTTGTGTGCGTTGTTTTTAAATGTGCCGCCTGCAAGTTCGTCGAGGTACATACCTACCACACCATCGACCATAGAAAGCACATAGTATTTTGTGTCCTTCTCGGGGATGATATAAGTGTCTTCTATCGAGCCCTGGAAGAGGTTGTTCTCGATGGCAGCTATAGGTTCTGTTGTCTGCTCAAAGGTGTATGTGCCTGCTGCACCCGTTACAATTACGCCTGTGTTTGCAGGGATTACATCGTTTATTCTCTCCATAAGAAGTGTCTCGCCCTCAATCTTCTCGGCATAGTACACGCGCGCGCCTGCGGGGATAACTGCGTTGTAGTCGAGGTAGAGTGTGGCATATCTCGCGGCCGACACGGTAAGTGCAAAAGGCTCTTCAATTATCTCTTTGATGTTTGTAAACTCGCTCCAGCCCTCGGTTGCTTCGTAAGTCGCTTTTGCACCTGCGGGAACGTAGAGAGTGCAAGTGTTCTTGTCTACATTTTGGAATGTATTGCTGTCTATTACAAATAGGTTCTCGGCAGGGATTAAAGATGTTATACTTTTAAGGCCTTTGCAATTATAGAACGCGTAGCTTCCTATGCTTGTAACGCTATTGGGAATTTCAATGCTTGTAAGGCTGCTGCAACCATTGAACGCGTCATAACCTATGCTTGTAACGCTATTGGGAATTTCAATGCTTGTAAGGCTGCTGCAACCATTGAACGCGTATTCCCCTATGCTTGTTACGCTGTTAGGTATTGTGATGCTTGTGAGGCTGCGACAATACCCGAACGCAAAATAATCAATACTTGTAACGCTATTGGGAATTTCAATGCTGGTAAGGCCGTCGCAACTATAGAACGCTTTGCTTCCTATGCTTGTAATACCATCGGGGATAATTGTGTTTTTGCAACCAGTGACAAGTGTGTTTGTAGCTGTCTTAATAATTGCATTACAATTGTTTCGGCTGTCGTAAACTGTGTTACCCTCTTTTACAACGATACTTGTGAGGCCTTCACAAAAATCGAACGCATAATTACCAATACTGGTAACGCTATTGGGAATTTCAATGCTGGTAAGGCCGCAACCTTTGAACGCGTCATCGCCGATGCTTGTAATACCATCGGGGATAATTGTGTTATTGCAACCAACGACAAGTGTGTTTGTAGCTGTCTCAATAACTGCATTACAATTGTTTCGGCTGTCGTAAACTGTGTTACCCTCTTTTACAACGATACTTGTGAGGTCACTGCAAGAAGCGAACGCGTATTCACCTATACTTGTAACGCTATTGGGAATTACAACGCTGGTAAGGCCGGAGCAAGCATCGAACGCGCCTTCACCTATGCTTGTAACGCTATTGGGAATTACAACGCTTTTAAGGTCGTAGCAAGTACTGAACGCGCGTTCACCTATGTTTGTAACGCTATTGGGAATTTCAATGCTTTTAAGGTTTATGCAATTATTGAACGCGTTATTACCTATGCTTGTAACGCGGTAAGTTTCTCCATCTGAAACAATACTTTCAGGAATTACTACATTGGCGGTGTATTCATTAAAATATTCAGTGTATGAACTACCTCTATAAGTTACCGCCACTGTTTTATTTACAGCATCGGTAATGTTGTAATAAATGCCACCCACCTCAAATTCGTGGGCGCTTGCAATTGCGCTGCACAGCAACAATAACGCAGCAAGTAATTGTTTAAAGTAGAAATTTTTCATAGAATTTTATGTTATTTAGTTATTTAAATTACAAATTTAAAGTAAAAGAATTGAAATTACCTCCCCTGTTTGTTAATTTATATTAAATGTATTTGTGTAAGGCTGCTTTAGTCATATATGGCTAAAAGTGAGGCGGGACATAAAAAACGTGGCCGCCTTTCGGCCGCCACGTTTTAATATATGTTTGTCTTGTATTTAAATTATACAATACCTTGTGCCATCATAGCCTTGGCAACCTTCAAGAAGCCGGCTACGTTTGCACCCTTTACATAGTCGATGTAACCATCCTCGCAAGTACCATATTTAACACAAGCCTCGTGGATGTTGTGCATAATCTCGTGCAACATCTCATCAACTTTCTCTCTGCTCCAGTTGATTTTGCCTGAATTCTGGCTCATCTCCAAGCCTGATACCGATACGCCACCTGCGTTTGATGCCTTACCGGGAGCGTAAAGAATCTTTGCCTGCTGGAAGGTCTGGATGGCTGCGGGTGTTGAGGGCATATTTGCTCCCTCTGACACTGCGATAACACCGTTTGCCACAAGTGCCTTGGCGTGCTCGCCGTTGATTTCGTTCTGTGTAGCAGAGGGGAGTGCGATGTCGCCTTTCTCGCCCCAGGGTTTAGCGTCAGCTACATATTTACAACCATACTTGTCGGCATACTCCTTGATGCGGCCGCGGCGCACGTTCTTGAGCTCCATAATGAAGTTGAGTTTCTCGCGTGTGATACCCTCGGGGTCGTAGATGTAACCGTTTGAATCGCTCATTGTAACTACCTTACCGCCGAGCTCGATAACTTTCTCTACTGTGTACTGTGCTACGTTACCCGAACCTGATACAAGGCATACCTTATCCTTGATGTCGAGACCGCGTGTCTTGAGCATCTCCTGCAAGAAGTAGATGTTACCGTAACCTGTAGCCTCGGGACGGATAAGTGAACCGCCGAACTCCAAGCCCTTGCCTGTGAATACTCCGTTGAACTGGCGTGTGAGCTTCTTGTAGAAACCAAACATATAACCTACCTCACGTGCGCCTACACCGATGTCACCTGCGGGTACGTCCATATCGGGACCGATGTTACGCCACAACTCTGTGATGAAGGCCTGGCAGAAACGCATAACCTCGGCATCGCTCTTGCCTTTGGGGTCGAAGTCTGAACCGCCCTTTGCGCCACCCATAGGAAGTGTGGTGAGTGAGTTCTTGAATGTCTGCTCAAATGCGAGGTATTTGAGGATACCTACGTTTACAGAGGGGTGGAAACGGATACCGCCTTTGTAGGGGCCGATAGCGTTGTTGTGCTGTACACGGTAACCTGTGTTTGTGTGAACGTTGCCTTTGTCATCGGTCCAGGTTACACGGAATGTGAACACTCTGTCGGGAATACAGAGACGCTCAATGAGGTTATTTGCCTCAAACTCGGGGTGTTTGTTGTACTCCTCTTCAATTGAGCGCAACACCTCTTCTACTGCCTGAAAATACTCAGGCTCGTTGGGAAACTTCTTTTTTAAGCTTTCGAGTGTAGTTTCAACTTTCATATCTTTATAATTTTTTTTGTTGCTTATTGGAATGCAGATTAGTGCAGTCTTTCAGCACTGTTAAACGAATATTTATGCAGAAAATGTTATAAATAACCATTTCTTGAATTTTCAACCGCAAAGGTAATGTATGAATTTGAAAAAATGAAGAAATGCAAGCGTTTTTTTGAAAAAACAAGAAAAAAGTTTGTTTTGTTCGAGAAATAGCGTAGTTTTTTTAATAAAAAGGGCTTAAAGCGTGATTTTTGTTTCAAAAAGATACCTGTGCGGCTATAATATGTTTCATTTTGTCAGTCTTTTTGTTTGTGTATTTCGGCTTTTCGTGGCTTTTTGTTCATAATTAAGTAAATCGCGGTAAATTTTATTGTGCGGCACTTTTTTTGTCGCCCTGCCCGGGGTGTGCTCTCTTCGCTTGTCGTTTACCTGTTTGCAGTGTGTGGAGATGGGCTTGCAGGCTGCTTTTTTCTGTTTTTTTACATTGTTAATATTTTATAGGGGCGATATAATTTTTATTTTCCAAAACTTGCAGTATCTTCGCTGATAAAGTTCCTTTTAAGGATGTATATTTATTTGAAAGATGGACGAGATTTTAAAAATACTTTTTGAGGAGGTTACGGGGGTGTGTTCCGAGAGCGTTGTGAAACTCACGGGCGACGGCTCTAACCGTTCCTATTATCGCCTGTGTGGCGGCGGCCGCTCTCTCATAGGTGCCGTGGGTACCTGTGCCGAGGAGAACAGGGCGTTCATTGCCGTGAGCCGCAAGATGCGTGAATGTGGTATCGCAGCGCCCGAGGTGCTTGCCGTGTCGGCAGACGAAATGTGCTATGTGCAGCAGGACTTGGGCGACACCACGCTGTTTACCTATATGAAGGAGTCGCGCGAAAAGGGAGAGTTCTCGCAAAGGGATTGTGAGGTGCTGTGCCGCGTGATGTCGGTGCTGCCCGATATTCAATTTAAATGTGCCGAGGGGTTCGACTTTAATATCTGCTACCCTGTGCCCGAGTTTGACAGGCGCGGCATAATGTGGGACTTGAACTATTTTAAATATTGCTTCCTCAAGGGGGTGGGCGTGGAGTTTAACGAAGGCCGTCTCGAGGATGAGTTCGAGCGTATGGCGCAGATGCTGCTGCGCGACGAAGAGAATACCTTTATGTACCGCGATTTTCAGTCGCGCAATATTATGATGGTGGGCGACACTCCCTATTTTATTGATTTTCAGGGTGGGCGTCGCGGTTCCATATTTTACGATGTGGCGTCGTTTGTGGGGCAGTCGCGTGCCTGCTACACGCCCGAGGTGGTGCAGATGATGATAGACGCATATATCGAGGCGTTGCAGGCCTACAGGCCGGTGGACAAGGCGGAGTTTATGCGCACGCTGTCGGTGTTCAGGGTGTTCCGCCTGTTGCAGAACCTCGGAACGTATGGCTACAGGGGGCTCTATGAGCGCAAAAAGGCCTTTGTGGAGACTATCCCCGCGGCGTTGGCACAGCTCGACGGGCTCTTGTCGTCGCTTGGGGAGGAGTTTCCCCTGCTTGCGGCTCTTGTAAGCGAAATAAAAGGGTTGCCTATGTTTGTGCGCGAGGAGGCGAGCGAGCTCACAGTGGATGTGATGAGCTTCTCTTATCGTCGCGGTATTCCCGAGGACTACTCGGGCAACGGCGGGGGCTTTGTCTTTGACTGCCGCGCGATACACAACCCCGGCCGTTACGAGCCCTACAAGAAACTATGTGGAATGGACAAGCCGGTGATTGATTTTCTTGAGAGAGAGAGCGACATTGTGGCTTTTCTCGAGAATGCCTATGCGCTTGTGGATAATATGGTGGATACATATAAGAAACGTGGCTTCACGCATATACAGGTTTGCTGTGGATGCACGGGGGGGCAGCACCGTTCGGTGTACAGCGCCGAGCACATCGCCCGTCACGTTGCCGACAAGTTTGGCGTGAAGGTGGTGGTTACGCACAAGATGTTGAACCGTAAATATACCATTGAAGCACAATGAATGCAGTGATTCTTGCGGCGGGGCTTGGCACACGTCTGCGCCCGCTCACCGACGACCGTCCCAAAGCTCTTGTGGAGGTGGCAGGGCTGCCGATGCTTGAGCATCAGATTCTGCATCTGCGTGCGGCGGGTTTCAACCGCATAGTTGTGAATGTGCACTATATGGGGCAGATGATTGTCGATTTTCTTGCAAGCAAAGGGAATTTCGGCATAGATATACAGGTGTCCGACGAGAGCGACCTGCTGCTCGACACAGGTGGCGGCATAGCTCGTGCGGCTGCTATGTTTGGCAGTGACGAGCCTGTGCTTGTGCATAATGTAGATGTTTTTTCAAACGCTCCTCTTGCGCAGCTCTATGAACGTGCGAGGGGGTGCGATGCGCTGCTTCTTGTGCAGGCGCGTTCCTCGTCGCGTATGCTCTATTTCGACGATGCGATGTGTCTCGCGGGGTGGAAGAATATAAAAAGCGGCGAGGTGAAATCGCCCTATGAGGGCTTTTGCGAGAGTGATTTTTCGCCTTATGCCTTTTCGGGGATACATATTCTGGGTGCGGGGGCTTTTGAGAGAATGCCGTGTGGCGAGGCCTTCCCGCTCATTCCTTTCTACTTGTCGCAGGCTGTCGGGCTCAATATAAAAGGCGAGCTTTTTTCTTGTGACGGCTCTTGGGTAGATGCAGGCCGCCCCGACGACTTGGAGAAGGCTGCCGAGATTGTGAGAAAATTTTATAACAAATAATAAATACTTATGAAAGAATTACTTAATATGCTCGATGCATCGCCTGTGAATTTCCTGGCGGTGAAATATGCCGAGGATTTTCTCTCGGCTGCAGGTTTTGAGAAGGTGGAGCTTGGCGCTCTGCCGCAGTTGCAACCCGGCAAAGGGTACTACATTACAAAGAACGGCTCGGCGCTGTTTGCTTTCCGTGTGGGAAGCGGCTCGGCGACCGATGGATTCAAACTTATCTGTGCGCACACCGACTCGCCCTGTTTCCGCGTGAAGCCTGCCCCCGAGATGGTGTCGGAGGGCGGTATGATACGCTTGAATACCGAGGTGTATGGCGGCCCTATTCTTTACACTTGGTTCGACCGCCCCTTGTCGCTCGCAGGACGTGTGATTTTGCGCGGTGAGTCGCCCTTGCGTCCCGTGACACGTCTGTTGCACATAAAGCACCCACTGCTTATAATTCCTCACATTGCGATACACTTTAACCGCGAGGTGAACGAGGGAAACAAGATAAATCGTCAAAAGGATATGATGCCTGTGCTCGGCTTTATAAGCGGTCACTTTGAGAAAGAAAATCTTTTACTTAATATCGTTGCCAAGGAGCTTGGAGTGCCCGTGGGTGACATACTTGATTTCGACCTCTCGCTCTACGAGGCTTCGCCTGCCTGCCTTTGCGGAATGAACAGCGAATTTGTAACGGGCGGCCGTCAGGACGACCTGCTGATGTGTTATGCGGGTTTGAAGGCTATGGTGGCAAGTGAGCCTGCGAAGATGACACAGGTGCTTGCCCTCTTTGACAACGAGGAGACTGGTAATATGACAAAGCAGGGCTCTGCTTCGCCTATGCTGCGTAACTTGCTCGATGCCATTGTGATGAATGTGGGCGGCAAGTGCGGAGACCTCTATGCTGCGCTGGAGAACTCTTTTATGGTATCTGCCGATATGGCGCACGCGCTGCACCCCAATTACCAGGAAAAGCACGACCCCACAAATCACCCTGTAATGGGTGGCGGCCCTGTCATAAAATACAACGCAAACCAGAAGTATGTGACCGATGCGGAGTCGGCTGCGGTGTTTGCCGAGGTTTGTCGCGTGGCGGGTGTTCCGTTCCAGTATTTTGTGAATCGCAGCGACATCGCGGGCGGTTCTACACTCGGAAATACTTTGACAACGCAACTCCCTATGAGAGGCGTGGATATGGGTAATCCTATGTGGGGTATGCACTCGGCTCGCGAGACATCGGCTGCGGTGGATACAGAGTATGCAATAAAGGCTTTCACAACTTTTTATAATATCTGATACTCAACGCTTTGCCTTGCCTTGTGAGGCTGTGGCAGAGTCGGTTTAGCGGCCCTTTAGGAAAGAGCCCGCACCCCCTCTTTACAGGGTGCGGGCTCTTCTGTTTTTTCTTCTCGCTTTATTATTGTATAAAAGGGCGATTTTCTCTTTAATTTTCGGAATTTTTTGGTAACTTTGCGCAACTTTATAGTTTTATGACAAATATGAAGAAGAAATTTCCTGTATATAATCAGTTGAATCTGCCTCTGATAAACAAAGAGGTTCTGAATGAGTGGGAGAGCGACGACCTTTTCTCAAAGAGTATGACAGAACGTGAGGGTGCGCCCTCGTTTGTCTTTTTCGAGGGCCCTCCCTCGGCAAACGGTATGCCCGGAATTCATCACGTTATGGCACGCAGTATCAAAGATACCTTCTGTCGTTTCAAGACAATGAAAGGCTTTCAGGTGAAGCGTAAGGCCGGTTGGGACACTCACGGCTTGCCCGTGGAGCTCGGCGTGGAGAAGAAACTGAATATCACAAAGGAAGATATCGGCAAGAAAATCTCGGTCGATGATTACAATCGCAATTGCCGCGAAGAGGTTATGAAATATACCCGTGAGTGGACAGAGCTCACACGCAAAATGGGATATTGGGTAGACCTCGAGAATCCCTATATCACATACGAGAACAGCTACATTGAGTCGTTGTGGTGGCTCTTGAAGCAGCTCTATAACAAGGGCTTGCTTTATAAGGGATATACGATTCAGCCCTATTCGCCCGCAGCAGGTACCGGACTCAGCTCACACGAGCTCAACCAGCCCGGATGCTACCGCGACGTGAAAGATACCACTGCGGTTGCGCAGTTCCGTATGCTCGATGCAAAGCCCGAGATGAAGGAGTGGGGTACTCCCTTCTTCCTCGCCTGGACAACTACACCTTGGACATTGCCCTCGAACACAGCTTTGTGTGTGGGCCCCAAGATTGATTACGTTGCAGTGCAGACATACAACGCCTACTCGGGCGAGCCTGTGACCGTAGTTGTGGCAAAGGCTCTGCTGAACGCTCACTTCAACGCCGCAGGTGCCGTGCTTCCCCTCGACAGCTACAAGCAGGGTGACAAGGTGGTTCCCTACAAGGTGATTGCCGAGTACAAGGGTAGCGACCTCGTGGGTATGCGTTACGAGCAGCTCTTCCCTTGGGTGAAACCTGTGTCGAAAGAGGGCGACGAGATAAAGATTTCGGAGGATGGCTTCAGAGTAATCCCCGGCGACTACGTTACAACAGAGGACGGTACAGGTATCGTACACATCGCGCCCACATTTGGTGCCGACGATGCCTTTGTGGCGAAAGCAGCCGGAATACCCTCGCTCTTTATGGTAAACAAGAAGGGTGAGACTCGTCCTATGGTCGATTTTACAGGAAAGTTCTGGGCTATCGACGAGCTCGACGAGGATTTTGTGAAGAACTGCGTAAATGTGGAGGAGTACTCTAAATATGCAGGGGCTTATGTGAAAAATGCCTACGACCCCCAATATACTGTGGATGGTCGTTACGACGAAAAGGCTGCGGCAAAGGCCGAGACACTCGACGTGGTGCTCTGTATGGCTTTGAAGCAGCTGGGTAAGGTGTTCAAGATTGAGAAACACGTTCACAACTACCCCCACTGCTGGCGCACCGACAAGCCTGTGCTTTACTATCCCCTCGACAGCTGGTTCGTGCGTGCTTCGCAGATGAAGGAGCGTATGAGTGAGCTCAATAAAACTATTACCTGGAAACCCGAATCGACAGGTACAGGCCGCTTTGGCAAATGGCTCGAGAATCTCAACGACTGGAACTTGAGCCGTAGCCGCTACTGGGGAACTCCTCTGCCTATCTGGACAAGCGAGGATGGTGAGGCTAAATGTATAGGCTCTATAGCCGAGCTCTACGACGAGATAGAGAAGGCTGTGGAGGCCGGCTTTATGAAGAGCAACCCCTACAAAGATAAAGGATTTGTTCCCGGCGATTACAGCCGTGAGAACTACGACAAGATAGACTTGCACCGTCCCTATGTGGATGATATAAAACTTGTGTCGGCAAGCGGCAAGATGATGACACGCGAGCTCGACCTCATTGACGTGTGGTTCGACTCGGGTGCGATGCCTTATGCACAGATACACTATCCCTTTGAAAATAAGGAGCTGCTCGACAGCCGCACAGTGTATCCCGCCGATTTCATCGCCGAGGGTGTGGACCAGACACGCGGATGGTTCTACACACTGCACGCCATAGGTACTATGGTATTTGACAGCGTGGCCTACAAAACCGTAATATCGAACGGTCTTGTGCTCGACAAGAACGGCGACAAGATGTCTAAACGCCTGGGCAACGCGGTAGACCCATTCGACACCATAGAGAACTATGGTAGCGATGCGTTGCGCTGGTATATGATTACCAACTCGGCACCCTGGGATAACCTTCGTTTCAACGAGGACGGTGTGAAAGAGGTAATTCGTTCTTTCTTTGGAAAATTGTATCAGACATACAGCTTCTTCACAATGTATGCCAACGTAGACGGCTTTACATTTGAGGAGCCCGAGATTCCCGTGGCAGAGCGTCCCGAGCTCGACCGTTGGATTATCTCTGCGCTCAACACTCTTGTGAAGAACGTAAACAACTGCCTCAACGATTACGAGCCCACAAAGGCCGGTCGTTTGATTCAGGAGTTCGTTATAGATAATGTGAGCAACTGGTTCGTGCGTTTGAGCCGCAAGCGTTTCTGGGGCTCGGAGATGAGTGCCGACAAGCTCTCGGCTTATCAGACACTATACACCAGTCTCGAGACCGTGGCACGCCTTATGGCGCCCATCGCTCCTTTCTATGGCGACCGTCTCTACCGCGACCTCACTTCGGTGAGCGGCCGTGGCACTGCACAGTCGGTGCATCTTGCCTCTTTCCCCGAGTGTGACGAGGCTGTTGTGGACAGTGAGCTCGAGTATCGTATGGAGCTTGCACAGAAGATTTCTTCTATGGTGCTCGCGCTACGCAAGAAAGAGCAGCTCATCGTGCGTCAGCCCTTGCAGAAGATTGCTATCCCCACAACCGACGAGACTATGAAGGCTCGCATCGAGGCTGTGAAGGCTCTCATATTGAGCGAGGTGAACGTGAAAGAGCTCGAGTTTGTTGAGGGTGACGGCATCTTGGTGAAGAGCATAAAATGTAACTTCCGCACACTCGGTAAGAAGTTCGGTAAGCTTATGAAGAGCGTGAACGCGGCTGTTACGGCTATGTCACAGGAGCAGATAGCCTCTCTCGAGCAGAACGCCTCTATCACATTGCAGGTTGAGGGTGTGGATGCACTCATCGAGCTCGCCGATGTGGAGATTTTCAGCGAGGACGTGCCCGGATGGACTGTTGCCAACGAGGGTGCGCTCACCGTGGCTCTCGACGTAGAGGTTACAGACGAGCTGCGTCTCGAGGGTGTTGCACGCGAGATTATAAAGAAGATACAGGCTATGCGTAAGGATGGCGGTCTTGACATCACCGACAGAATCAATGTAAAGATATCGAAGAACGTTGCAAGCGATGAGGCTGTGAACCGCTTTGCTGATTACATAAGCAATCAGGTTCTTGCCGACTCTGTTGCGCTGTGCGACAGCGTTGAGGGCGAGAGCATCGAGCTCGACGGTTACGCCATTGCCGTGTCGATAGAAAAAGTATAACTGACAAATAATTGACTACTAACCATAATAAAACCGGAAAAAAACTATGTCAGAGAGACTTCGTTATTCAGATGCGGAACTCGAGGAGTTCCGTGCGATAATTAATCAGAAGCTTGAACTTGCCAAGAGAGATTACGATAAGATAATGCGTTCTATACGCCACGAGGATAGCAATGACGTTGCCGATACTTCGCCCACATACAAAGGGCTCGAAGATGGCTACGCTGCTTCCTCGCTCGAGGAGCAGATGCAGCTCGCACAGCGTCAGGCCAAGTTTATTCAGGGCTTGCAGGCTGCACTTGTGCGCATTGAAAACAAAACCTACGGTATATGCCGTGAGACAGGCAAGCTCATTGCAAAAGAGCGTCTGCTTGCAGTTCCTCACGCAACTTTGAGCATTGAGGCGAAGAAAAATCGTTGATATAAGCGATGAATAGAGTGAAGTCCCGTTCATACATTGCCGTCTCCATAGCCGCGGCAGCTGTAATTATCGACCAGATAATAAAAGTGGCCGTTAAGCTCAATATGTGCCTGCACGAGAGTTTTTCGGTGTGCGGCGACTGGTTCTACATATATTTTACCGAGAACCCGGGGATGGCATTCGGGATGGAGCTTGTAGGGAAACTGTTTCTCACAAGTTTCCGTCTTGTGGCGGTGGCTTTTCTCATATATTACCTGTGTCGCATAATACGTAACACGGCTTTCCCCACGGGCTACGTGGTGTCTATAGCTCTTGTGGTTGCGGGTGCTATGGGTAATATAATAGACTCGCTTTTCTATGGCGAGATTTTTACTCACAGCGTGGGGCGCGTAGCCTCGCTTGTGCCCTTTGGAGAGGGGTATGGAGAATTTATGTACGGCAATGTGGTAGATATGTTCTATTTCCCGCTCTTCTCCTTCGATTGGCCTCTGTGGATGCCTTTCGTGGGCGGTGAGCATTTCATTTTCTTCAGCCCGATATTTAATTTCGCCGATGCCTGCATAAGCTGCAGTATTTTTGCGATAATACTTTTTTATAGAAATTATATTAACCGTCCTTTGAAGTAGTACAAGATGAGGCTCTTTCTTAAAAATTTGCTGTGTGCCGCTATGCTGCTCTTTGCAGTGGGTTGCGAGGTGAAGATTCCCGACGGGGTGATTGTGCCCGACAAGATGGAACCTTTGCTTTATGATTACCATCTTGCGCAGGTTATAACCGCGGGGCAGGCTGTTTCGAGCTACGAGAAGAAGATGCACATCAACTACATATTTGATAAGCACGGTGTCACAAAAGAGGTTTTCGACTCGTCGCTTGTGTGGTACACTCGCTATCCCCGAAAGATGCTCAATATCTATTCGAAGCTCGAAAAGAAACTTGCCGCAGAACTCGACGAGAAGAGCATAGCCTTCACACAGGAAGTGCCGGCTATAGAAGATGCCGAGACTGTGAACCTGTGGCGGGGGCCGCGCCTGAAGATTCTCTCGTCGGCAGCTTTGTGCAACAGGGTAACCTTTGAGGCTGCAGCCGATGAAAGCGACTTGCGTGGCGACAGCATTTCTTTGTCGTTTACAGCGCTGCGTCTTTTGACCGACGACTCTTTGCAGGTACGCGCGACGGCCTCTTTGGCGGTAGAGTATAAAGATGGTTCCGAGGTTGTGAACAGCCTCAATATAACAAAAGACGGCGCCCATCTGCTTGGTGTGGAGCGTAACTACAACTCCGACATAAAAGGTGTGCGCGGCTTCATATATTATACCGACAACGACTCTCTGTGCAGCTCTAAATTGCTGCTTGGCGATATTAAGTTGTTGCGCATTCACCCCGAAACAGAGGAATAAAATGTACTATGTAGCGCGCTCCCTTTATCTGCCCGCCGGTGAGCCTCTTGCTATGTATGTAGTGGAGGTGAAAGAGGGGGTTGTGGCAAGCTGGTTTCCCTTTGACGGTGAACGCGCCTCGATGCTTTGGGTAGAGGCTTTGTTTATTTCCTATCGTTCTGATGCAGAGGTTTTTAGTGATATTGCGAATGAGGTGGCGATTGAACGTAATTGTGCCCGTTCGCTTTTCTTGTATACCCTTGCCGACGGCAGCGGGGTGGTTCGCCCCGACGCTCCTTTGAAGAGGTTGTGATTATTTCATTCTGCGGCGGAATTCGCTGCATATAATTGCCGTGGCGGTGGAGACGTTCAGCGACTCGGATGTGTCGCGCCCTTGCGGGTAGTTGGGGATGAAAAGACGGTTTGTAATTCCCTGCTCGCACTCTTTGCTTATTCCGTTTCCTTCGTTGCCCATAATTACAAGGCCGTTGGGCGAGAGGGGTAAATCGTATATGTTTTCTCCGTCGAGGAATGTGCCGTAGACGGGTGCTTTTCCGTTGAGCGATGCGATGAGCTGCGCAAGGTTTGTGCTGTGTATTTTAACGCGGCCGATAGCTCCCATTGTGGCTTGCACCGCCTTGGGGCTGTAGGCATCGACGCAGCCTGCCGAGCAGTATATGTGCTCTATGCCAAACCAGTCGGCGAGGCGTATGATTGTTCCGATATTGCCGGGGTCTTGCACGTTGTCGAGCGCAAGGCATAGCGAAGTGGCGGGGTGGCTCTTGTCGCAGCTCTCCTGGGGCTTGTGGAAAAGTGCGAGCACACCCTGCGGCGTGCGCAGAAAACTTGCTTTCTTAATCTCTTCCTCGCTCACACAGGTGGCGCGTGCTCCGGCCGGAAGTGTGTGGTTCTCGAGCCACTCTGCAGTGGCGATGAGCAACTCGCAGCGCAGGCCGCACAGCAAGAGGTCGCCCACGGTTTTACCGCCTTCGGCGACGAAAAGCCCTGTCTCTTTCCTGAATTTTTTCTGTTCGAGCGATTTTATGAGTTTAAGTTGTGCCTTGCTTAACATTTTTTCTTATTTCTGCTTGCGTTAAAGTGTTGCAAAGCTACCTTAAATCTTTAAGGTTTTTACTATATTTGCAAGAATTTTTTATATAGAGTGGTATAATGTCTGTGAGAAACATCTTTTTTGTGCTGTTGTGCTCCTTGTCGGTGCTCTCTTGCTCGGTGACAAAGTATGTCCCCGAGGGGAAAATGCTGCTCGACGAGGTGAGGGTGGTTTCTCACATCGACGATAATAACGCGCTCAATGCGCAGCAGTATCTCAAGCAGACACCAAACTCGAAATGGTTCAGCCTCTTTAGAGTGCCGCTGCACATATACTCTGCATCGGGACGCGACTCTGCCAACTGGTGCAACCGCGTGCTGCGTCGTTTGGGTGAGCCCCCTGTAATATATAGCATAGAGCTCACCGAGCAGACGAAGAGCAATATGGTGCAAATGTTGCAGAATGAGGGTTATCTGCACGCTACGGTAGACTATGAGTATAAGATGCGCGGCGAAAAGAAGGCCGAGCTTTCGTACTACCTGCACGAAAGAGAGAAATATTATATCCGCTCAATAAAAATGGAGACCGAGGACAAGGCTTTGAGAGATATCGTGGTTTCCGACTCGCTCTCGTCGTTGCTTGTGGCGGGTATGCCGTTCAACGTGGATAAGCTCGAAGCGGAACGACAACGCATCACAACGCTGCTGCGTAATAGCGGATATTACAAATTTCAGAAAGACTACATAACCTTTGTGGCCGACACTGCGCATCACTCCACCGATGTGAACCTTACTATGCGCATTGCCTTGGTCGAGGGGGAGAGTGGTGTGCCTGCGCCTCACAAGGTTTATCATTTCGGCGATGTGAGCTTTGTGTCGGGGGCGGGACTGCGCCTTAACGATGAGGTGCTTGCGCAGTGCGACACAATGAGCTACAGCGGGTATAGGTTCAACTACAAAGAGAATACCGTGGTGCGTCCGCGCACAATTGCGCACAAGACATATATAGTTCCCGGTGAGAAATATGCGGCGAAGAATATCGACCGCACATACAGCTCGCTTGCACAGCTCACGGCGTTGCGCTATCCCACCTTGCGTATGGTGGAGCGCCCCGACACCTCTCTGCTCGACTGCTACATAATGTATGAGCGCAACAAACGTCGCTCGGTGAGTTTTGAGATTGAGGGTACAAATACCGCGGGCGACTTGGGTGCTGCGTCATCGATCACCTTCTCCGACAGAAACCTTTTCCGCGGTTCCGAGCTGCTGTCGCTGCGTCTCTATGGCGCCTATGAGGCTATATCGGGCTTGAGTGGATACACAGGTGATTCGTATCTTGAGTATGGTGCCGAGTTGAGCCTGCGTCTGCCGGGAGGCTTTGCCTTCAAGCTGCTGCCCGCGTCGGAGCGTTTCCTCAAGTCCTCGACACTGCTCTCTATGAGATATAACTCGCAGGAGCGTCCCGAGTTTGACCGCCGTCTGCTTGCGGCCACTTGGAGCTACCAGTGGAATAAAAACGTGAAGTCGGCGCACAAGATAGATATTCTCGATGTGAACTATATATATGTTCCGTGGATTTCGTCTACCTTCAAGAGTGAGTATCTCGACAACGTATCGAGCCGTAACTCAATTCTCAAGTACAACTACGAGAACCTGCTTATCACAAAGCTGGGCTACTCTTTCTCTTATAACTCGTCCTATGGCGACACGCACAACTTCTCGAACGTGGCCTACTCGCTGCGCACAAACATAGAGAGCTCGGGCAACGTGCTCAACGCGGCAAGCAAGCTCGTGGGGCAGGAACGTAACGGCGACGGGCAATATACTTTTATGAATATCGCCTATGCGCAGTATATAAAGGGTGACTTCGACTTTGTGACACGCGTGAAATTTGACGAACGCAACTCGGTGGTTATGCATATGGGACTTGGCATCGCCTACCCCTATGGTAACTCAAATATCCTGCCGTTTGAGAAGCGTTATTTTGCGGGTGGTGCCAACGGCTTGCGTGGTTGGAATGTGCGCAGCCTCGGTCCGGGACGATACAAAAGCCGTGACGAGGATATCGATTTTATCAACCAGCTTGGTGATATGAAGCTCGACTTCAGCCTTGAGTTTCGCTCGCACCTCTTCTGGAAGATTCACTCGGCAATTTTCCTCGATGCGGGTAACGTGTGGACATTGCGCGACTATGACGACCAGCCCGGCGGTCGCTTTGTGCCGGGTAATATATGGAGAGATATCGCTTTCTCGTATGGCGCGGGACTGCGCTTTGAGTTCGACCTCTTTGTATTTCGTCTCGACGGTGGTATGAAGGCTGTGAACCCCGCCTACAAAGGCAAGGATAAGCTGGCTTTTATGTCGCCCGACTTTGATAGGGATTTTGCGTTCCACTTTGCGATAGGTTATCCTTTCTGATAGTGGGGCTCGTTTACTTTTTGTGAAGATAAAAATTAATATATATGGAAATTCGTTTTATGAGTATCGGTAGCGGTAGCTGCGGCAACTGTTACTATTTGGGGGTGGGAGACTATGGCATCCTCATTGATGCGGGAATTCCTTCAAAGGCCATAAGAATGGCGTTGAAGAAAGAGGGAATTGCGTTTGAAACGGTGTGCGCGGTGTTTGTTACACACGACCACGCCGACCACATCAAATCGCTCGGTGTCATTTCGTCAAAGGCAAACATCCCCGTATATGCCACACGCGAGGTGCACAAGGGTATAAATAACAACTATTGCATTTCGAAACCCATTGACGGGCAGTATGTGCGCTATGTGGAGAAAGGCGAGAAGACTACATTCCGCGATTTTGAGATTACACCCTTTGAGGTGCCCCACGACGGCAGCGATAATGTGGGTTATTTCATTGAGGTAGGCGGCAAGAAATTCTGCATAGCAACCGACCTCGGCCACATCACCGACACTGTTTCCTACTATGTGGAGCAGGCCAACTATCTGGTGATTGAGGCCAACTACGAAGAGCAGATGCTTGCAATGGGACGTTACCCCGAGTTCCTCAAGGTGCGCGTGAGCGGTCCCCGAGGACATTTGAGCAATCAGACAACGGCGAAATATATCGCGTCACATTTCAACGAGCATCTCAAGCATATATGGCTCTGCCACTTGAGTGAGGAGAATAACCACCCCGAGCTTGCATACAAGAGCGTTGCAATGGAGATGGGCAGCTATGGTATAATACCCGGCAAGGATGTGCAGCTTGTAGTGCTCAAACGCACAACTCCCTCGCCCCTTTACCACCTTGTATAGAGCTTAAAAGCTTTTTTGTAGCTCTCTATTTTGTATTGCAATTTGCTTTGTGTAAATTTGCAGTAATTTGAAGAAAGAAAGTATTAACATTAAATAAATTTATATCAATGAATTTCGTACAGGAACTTAAATGGCGCGGGATGATTCAGGATATGACACCCGGAACAGAAGAACAGTTGCAGAAAGAGCTCACAAGTGCTTATCTGGGTATCGATCCCACTGCCGATTCTCTTCACATCGGTCACCTTGTGGGCGTGATGATGTTGCGTCACTTTCAGCAGTGTGGCCACAAGCCCATCGCCCTCATAGGTGGTGCTACGGGTATGATTGGAGATCCCTCGGGTAAATCGAAGGAGCGTGTGCTCATCGACGAGGAGCGTCTGCGCCACAACCAGGAGGCGATAAAGAAACAGCTTGCACGCTTCCTCGACTTTGACAGCGACGCGCCCAACGCCGCAATCTTGGTAAACAACTACGATTGGATGAAGGAGTTCACATTCCTCGATTTCATCCGCAACGTGGGTAAGATGATTACCGTGAACTATATGATGTCGAAAGACTCTGTAAAACGTCGTCTTTCGGGTGAGGCGGGTACCGACGGTATGTCGTTCACCGAGTTTACATATCAGCTGTTGCAGGGTTACGACTTTGTACACCTCAACGAGACACACGGATGTAAACTGCAGCTCGGCGGTGCCGACCAGTGGGGAAATATCACCACAGGTACCGAGATGATTCGCAAGATGTCGGGCAACGAGGCTTATGCGCTCACCTGTCCCCTTATAACAAAGGCCGACGGTAAGAAATTCGGTAAGACAGAGCAGGGTAATATCTGGCTCGACCGCCGCTACACATCTCCCTATCGTTTCTATCAGTTCTGGTTGAACGTGAGCGACGACGATGCTCAAAAGTATATTAAGATATTTACATCTATCTGCCGCGAGGAGATTGAGGCGCTTGTGGCACAGCACGCCGAGGCTCCCCATATGCGTCTCTTGCAGAAGCGTCTTGCACAGGAGGTTACCGTGCTCGTTCACGGCGAGGAGGAGTATAACAAGGCTGTTGAGGCTTCGGGTATTCTCTTCGGTAACGCTACATCGGAGGCTCTGCGCTCGCTCGACGAGGATACTCTGCTTGCGGTGTTCGACGGCGTTCCCACATTTGAGGTGCCCCGCTCACTCATCGAGGAGGGCGTGAAAGCCGTAGACCTCACCACAGACAACGCAGCTGTGTTTGCCTCAAAGGGTGAGATGCGCAAGCTCGTTCAGGGTGGCGGTGTTTCGGTAAACAAGGAGAAACTTGCTGCATTTGACCAGGTAATCAATACCGAGAATCTGCTCAACGACAAATATATCCTTTTGCAGAAGGGTAAGAAGAACTACTACCTTATTATAGTAAAGTAAAATGAACGGTGCGGCGCTTTGCCGGCTGTGAAATATTTAGGTCGGGGCAAGATATCTTGCCCCGGCTTTTTTATGTGTGCGTGTGTCACAACCCGTATCGGGCACTCTTGCCAAGCTCCTCTTCTATGCGTATGAGGCGGTTGTACTTTGCTGTGCGCTCGCCGCGGCTCATTGAACCGGTTTTTATGAGCCCCGAGTTTGTGGCTACGGCAAGGTCGGCAATGAAGGTCTCTTCGGTCTCGCCCGAGCGGTGGCTTATTATGGTGGAGTAGCCGTTGCGTCGCGCAAGCTCTATGGTGTCGAGTGTCTCGGTGAGCGTGCCTATCTGGTTGGGTTTTATGAGTATGCTGTTGCCGCATTTCTCTCGTATGCCGCGTTGCAGGTAGCGCACGTTGGTCACAAACAGGTCGTCGCCCACGAGGTGGCAGCGCTTGCCTATTGCGCGTGTGAGTTCGCGCCATCCCTCCCAGTCGCTCTCGGCTATGCCGTCTTCTATGCTGTCGATGGGGTAGCTGTCGATGAGGTGGGTGAGGAACCCTATCTGCTCGGTTGTGGTGAGGCGGGCACCGTCGTTTTCGAATGTGCCGTAGTCGTAGACGCCGTCGCGGTAGAACTCCGACGAGGCGCAGTCTATGGCGAGCATAATATCTTCGCCGGGCCTGTAACCGCTCTCTTTTATGGCTGCTACGATGAGCGAGAGTGCCTCTTCTATGCTGTGTAGCTGCGGGGCAAAGCCTCCCTCGTCGCCCACGGCTGTGCTGTAGCCTTTCTTGTGCAGCACTCTTTTGAGGGTGTGAAAGACCTCGGCTCCCATTCTTATGCCCTCGCTTATGCTGTCCGCGCCTACGGGGCGTATCATAAATTCTTGAAAGGCAATGGGGGAATCGCTGTGCTTTCCGCCGTTTATGATATTTATCATAGGTGTGGGCATAACGTGGGCGTTCACGCCGCCTATGTAGCGGTAGAGCGAGGTATGCATAGCTTTTGCTGCGGCTTTTGCCACGGCAAGGGAGACGGCAAGGATTGCATTTGCTCCCAGGTTTCTCTTGTCGGCTGTGCCGTCGGTCTCGAGCAGCAGGCGGTCGATGTCGCGCTGTGCCAGCGGGTTCTTGCCTTCGAGGGCGGGGGCTATCTCTTTGTTTATTTTGTTTACGGCTTTTTGCACGCCGTTGCCGTTGTACCGGTGGTCGTTGTCGCGTATCTCCATCGCTTCGTTCTCGCCTGTAGATGCACCCGAGGGTACCGATGCGCGTGCCACGGTGCCGTTCTCGAGGGTTATCTGTGTCTCTACGGTGGGCGTTCCGCGAGAGTCCAATATCTCACGGGCTGTTATCTTTTTAATTGTCATAGTCGAAAATTTTATCTGTTTTTTGAACATTTGCAGCGGGGCGTTGGTTCGTGTGTGAGATATTTTTTTAATTATTTGCCAAATAAATTTGTTGCTGATGGGCTAATTGGCTATTTTTACAAAAATATTTTTCATTATGAATGAGATTAAAGAAATGATGTTGCAGCGCTTTCTCGAATATGTGACCTTCGACACAGAGTCGCGTGACGATGCAACTACTGTGCCCACAACCGAGGGACAGATGATTTTTGCACGTTTCCTCAAAGGTGAACTTGAGAAGATGGGCCTTGCGGATATTGTACTCGACGAAAAGGGTTATTTATATGCCACGCTGCCTTCGAATAGCAGCAGGGAGTTGCCTGTGGTGGGTTTTATCGCTCACCTCGATACAAGCCCCGATATGAGCGGCAAGGATGTGAAACCTCGTGTGGTGGAGTATGCAGGGGGTGATATTGTGCTCGACGGCGATGCGGGCATTGTGCTGCGTGCCGAGGAGTTCCCCGAAATTAACGACTACAAAGGACACTCGCTTGTGGTTACCGACGGACACACTTTGCTTGGCGCCGACGACAAGGCGGGCGTGGCCGAGATTGTGTCGGCTGTGGCCTATCTGCAGGCGCACCCCGAAATTGAGCACGGCGACATACGCATCGCCTTCAACCCCGACGAGGAGATTGGCCGCGGAGCGCACTGCTTTAACGTGGAGCTCTTTGGTTGCGATTGGGCCTATACGGTAGATGGCAGCGCCGAGGGTGAGATTGAATTTGAGAACTTTAACGCGGGCTCGGCTACGTTTGTAATTCAGGGACGTAATGTGCACCCCGGGTATGCAAAAGGCAAGATGCTGAATGCTCTGCGCGTGGCTACGGCCATAGTGGGGCTTGTGCCCTCTGTGGAGTCGCCCGAGTGCACCGAGGGATATGAGGGTTTTTATCATCTTGTGGGCATAAACGGCGGTGTCGATTCGGCCGAGGTGTCTTATATAATACGCGACCACAACCGCGAGATGTTTGAGCGTCGTATGGCTTTTATGCAATCGGTGGCCGACAATATAAACAACCGATACGGTGCAGGTGTGGTTGCTGTGGAACTCAAGGAGCAGTATCGTAATATGCGTGAGCAGGTAGAGCCCAAAATGTATATCGTGGAGCTTGCCAAGGCGGCGATGACGCAGGCTGGTGTGGCACCTGTGGTGAAGCCTATACGTGGCGGAACCGACGGAGCACAGCTCTCGTTTATGGGACTTCCTTGCCCCAACCTCTTCGCCGGCGGAATTAATTTCCACAGCCGCTACGAGTTTGTATCGGTGCAGGTGATGTATAAGGCTGTGATGACGATTGTAAATATTGCGGCAATGGTTAAGAATTTAAATAATTGAGATATGTTGAAAGAAGGATTGAAATATACAAGCAGTGTGGTGGTTGCTCTTGAGAATTGTGCCTCGCAGGTGGGCTCGGGTGGAATGGATGTCTTTGCGACTCCCTCTATGGTTGCTCTTATGGAGAATGCGGCAATGAATGCCGTGGCCGATGTGTTGCCCGAGAGCTCTACCACCGTGGGAATAGAAATCTCTACAAGTCACGTTAAGGCGTCGGGCATAGGTGCCGAAATTAAGGCGACTGCTGTGCTTGTGGCAATTGACGGTCGTAAACTTGTTTTCGATATTGAGGCCTGCGACGGTGAGGGTGTCATAGGAAAAGCGACTCACACACGTTTCATTGTAGACCGTGAGCGTTTCCTTGCCAAGGTGTACCCTGCGAAGTGATTTTTGCATTGCTCTCCGCATAAACATAAAAAAGACCTGCCACAGCAGGTCTTTTTTTTATAGTTCTTCGAAGTCGAATTCCTCGAGGTCGATGCCGAATGCTTCTTCCGAGAAGCGGTCGATTTCGCGGCGCTCCTTCTTTGTGGGGCGTCCTGTGCCTCGCATACGGTCGGTGAAACCGCTTATCTTGCTCATCTCTAGAATCTCGTACTGCTCTTTTGGTGTGATGTTTTCCATCAGCTCGGGCACGAGCTTGGCTCCCACGCGGTTCTCGGCTGCTTTGAGCACTCTGAATGAATAGACTATTGGTGATTTCTTCACTTTTACCACGTCGCCCTCGCGCACGATGTGCGAGGGTTTCACGGTGCGTTCGCCTATGGCTATGTGCCCTTTCTTGCAGGCCTCGGCAGCGATGCTGCGTGTCTTGTATATGCGCACTGCCCACAGCCATTTGTCTATTCTTGCCTGCTCGCTCATTCTTTTCCTGCTCCTTTTTTGTTGAACTGGTTCATTGTGCGGGCAAGGCCTGCAAAACAGAAACTTTTTATTATTTCTGTGGTTACAGCGAGCTGCTCCTCAACTTTTTTCTGCTCTTCGCTGTCGAAAGCTCCAAGCACAAAGTCTACCTGATGTCCTTTGCCAAAGTCACTGCCTATGCCGAAACGCAGGCGTGCGTAGGCTGTGGTGCCAAGTGTGGCTGCAATGTGCTTGAGGCCGTTGTGTCCGCCGTCGCTGCCCTGTCCTTTGAGGCGCAACGCTCCCACGGGCAATGCAAGGTCGTCTACGATGACAAGCACGTTCTCCAAGGGAATTTTTTCGGCCTGCATCCAATAGCGCACTGCGTTACCGCTGAGGTTCATATATGTCGAGGGCTTGAGCAGTATGAGCTTGCGGCCACGGCACGATGTCTCGGCGACAAAGCCATATCGCTTGTCGGAAAAAATAGTATTGGACGCTTTTGCGAAAGCGTCCAATACCGTAAATCCTATATTGTGGCGGGTTCCGTCGTACTCTGTTCCGATGTTACCCAGTCCTACAATGAGATATTTCATTATAGCTTATTGTCTATAATTACTTTTTAGCTGCTGCGGCTGCTGCTGCCTGTGAAGCACGAGTTGTCTTAACTGCGCATACAAGAGCCTCTTTTGCTGTTACGAGCTCCAAGCCCTCGAAAGAGAGGTCGCAAACTTTGATTGACTTGCCAAGTGCAAGGGGAGTTACGTCTACAGTAAGAATCTCGGGGATAGCAGTGTAGATAGCCTTAACCTTGAGGTAGCGCTGCAACTGTACCAATTTACCACCGGCACGTACACCCTCTGCAAGTCCCTGCAATTTAACGGGAACAGCCATAACGATGGGTTTCTCCTCTGTGATCTCGTAGAAATCTACGTGGAGGATAGTGTCCTTAACGGGGTGGAACTGAATGTCCTTGAGGATAGCCTTTGTAGTTGTGCCGTCGATTGTGAGCTCAACAACGTGGATATCGGGAGTGTAAACGAGCTTGCGGAGACCCTCAACTGTTACGCTGAATGCCTTTGTAACGGGTGAACCGTTCTCATCTTTCTGTACTCCGTAAACGCAGCAGGGTACGAGGCCTGCGTTGCGCAATGCGTTGGTAGCTTTCTTGCCTACCTCGGTTCTTGCTGAACCGCTGATGCTGATTGTTTTCATTGTTTAAATGTGTTACTCTAAATTAAGAATGTTTGTTTTGCTTAATTCGCCATCACACGATGTCTTTATAAAGCGGGTGCAAAGGTACGCTTTATTTTTCTAATAAACAAGACTCGGCGCGTTTTTCGCGCGGTTTTTTAGAAATCAATCTCTATGTTCAGCTTGTTTTCGTTGCTTTCGTCGGCTGCGGGCTCAAAGCGTCGGGGCTGGTACTCGCCCTGCTCGGCAACGACAAAGTCGATGGCTTCCTTAAGGCTTGTGGCGAACTTTTCAAAATCTTCGCGGTAGAGGAAAATTTTGTGTTTCTCGAATGAGATAGAGGAATTGTCACCCTCGCCGTTTACAACTTTTTTACTTTCCGTGATGGAGAGGTACATCTCGTCCTTTCTGTTTTTCTTCACGTCGATGTAGTAAATTCTTTTACCGGCTTTGATGGCCTGTGAAAAGACAATCTCTTTTTCGTTTTCGTTTGTGCCTTTTTTGTAGTCTTCCATCGTAATTTTCTTATCTTTTTGTAGTTATCGGTTCAAATATGATTAAATTTTTTTAAAAAACAATGCTAATTGTATCTTTTTTTGAATAATTGCGTAAAAATTATTCTTTTTTGTCAGTTTTTACATATTCCTATGTTTATATATTTGTTTTAATATGTCGTGATTTTTTTGTAATTTTGCACCCGTTTTTTGCAGATGGTTATGACAGAAGAATATATGGTTAAGTTGGAGAGGGGTGTTGCACGCGATGCGACGGCCTCTTTTGTGGCTCCCGTGACGTTGAGCATAAACAAAGGGGAGTCTTTGGCTATAGTGGGCCCCAACGGTGCCGGCAAGAGTATTCTTGTGGATATGCTTATGGGGCGTTACCCCTTGCGTGCCGGTACGATAGAATATGATTTCTCACCCTCGTCTTCGAACAGGGTGTATGAGAATGTGAAATATATAACATTCCGTGACACATACGGCTCGGCCGATGCGAATTATTGCTATCAGCTGCGATGGAATACTCACGACCAGGACGATGCGATACCTACGGTGGGCGAGCTCCTGGGCGATGGTGTTAAGGAGGAGCGCGCGCGCGATATTTTGCAGATGTTTGGTCTCACGGCTTTGCTCGACAAGAGAATTGTGCTCTTGAGCAGTGGTGAGCTTCGTAAATTTCAGCTTGCACAGGCGTTGCTTGCGCAGCCTCGTCTGCTCATTGTGGACAATCCTTTCATCGGTCTCGATGCGGTTACGCGCGACCTCTTGTGCAGCGTGCTTGCCCGTGTGCAGTCGCGCTTTAATCTGCAGGTGGTGCTTGTGCTCTCGATGCTCGACGATATACCCGAATTTGTGTCGAGCGTTGTGACTGTGGAAAAGATGTTTGTGGGGCCGAAGGTGTCGCGCGACGAATACCTTTCGCGTCTCGATATTGTATATGACATCGCAGCGATAAAAAATGCGCAGCAGAGGGTGATTACATTGCCCTACAAGAGTGCTCCCTGCACTTGTGACAAAGTGGTGGAACTGAAGGGCGCGTCGGTGAAATATGACGACAGGGTTATTTTGAAAGAACTCGACTGGACAGTGGAGCAGGGCGATATGTGGGCGCTCTCGGGCGAGAACGGCGCCGGTAAATCGACTCTCTTGAGCCTTGTATGTGCCGACAATTTGCAGTCGTATGCTTGTGATATTTCACTCTTTGGCCGTCGTCGAGGCTCGGGCGAGAGTATTTGGGAAATTAAAAAGAATATAGGATATGTGAGCCCCGAGATGCATCGCTCCTATTTGCGTAACCTCCCTGTTATAGATATTGTGGCTTCGGGCCTGCACGATAGCATAGGACTTTATGTTTCAACGCCTGCCGAGGAACTCTCGGTGTGTGACTGGTGGCTCGAAACGTTTGGCATCGCGCATCTGCGCGATAAGTCGTTCCTCAAGATTTCGAGCGGAGAGCAGCGCCTGGTGCTTCTTGCGCGTGCTTTTGTAAAAGACCCCGCTCTCATAATCCTCGACGAGCCGCTGCACGGCCTCGACACCTACAACCGCCGTCTCGCAAAGGCAATTATTGAGGCTTTCTCGCAACGCCGTGGCAAAACAATGATTTTTGTATCGCATTACGAGGAGGAACTGCCGAACACTATCGGCAAGAGATTGTTTTTAAAACGTAACAAATAATATTGCGTCTGCAATAAAGAAAAAAGATTTTTTATTTGCTCGTGTCGCGGGAAAATGCGACCTTTGCAGACAATCAGATATGTAAATTATGATTAACAGAGTTCTCATTCGTCTTAAAATTGTTCAGATAGTATATGCCTACTATAAAAATAGCGGCAAGAGTATAAAAACCGCCGAAGATGAGATGTTCTTCAGTCTCTCAAAGGCATACGACCTCTACAACTATCTGCTGTTGCTTATCGCCGGTGTTACACACTATGCGGCCGACCGCATCTCATTCAAAAGTTTTAAATTGCGTCCCACCGACAGCGACATCAACCCCAACCTTAAATTTGTGAATAACCGCTTTGTGGCACAGTTGCAGTGCAACGAGCAGTTGTGTAAGTTTGCCGAGAAAAGCAAGGTGAACTGGGTAGATAATTCAGACTTTGTGCGTCGTCTGCTCGACAAGATTGAGGAGAGTGATATATATAAGGAGTATATGGCTTCGGAGACCTCTTCATACGAGGAGGACAAAGAGGTGTGGCGCAAGCTCTACAAGGCTTTCGTGTATGACAACGAGGAACTCGATGCACTGCTCGAGGAGCAGAGCCTCTATTGGAACGACGACAAATCTATCGTGGATACATTTGTGGTGAAGACAATCAAGCGTTTCGAGGAGAGTGCAGGTGCCGGGCAGCCTCTTTTGCCCGAATACAAGGATGTAGACGATATGGATTTCGCCCGCAAACTCTTCCGCAATGCCATAGCTAACGCCGAGCAGTATCGCGAGTTGATGGGTGAAAACTCAAAGAACTGGGATATGTCGCGTTTCGCTTTTATGGACGTGGTGATTATGCAGGTGGCACTTGCCGAGATACTCTCATTCCCCGATATCCCCTTGAACGTAACCCTCAACGAGTATGTGGAGATTGCGAAATATTACAGCACAGCAAAGAGCGGCTCTTTTGTGAACGGCCTGCTCGACTCGGTTACAAAGAAATTGCGTGCCGAGGGTAAAATTGACAAATAAGTATTAACTAACGATAAATATTAAAGATTATGAATTTATTACAGGCTTCAGGCAACTGGATGCAGTCTATTTTCGGCAACCAGATTGTGATGATTATTTTGATGATTGCCATCGTTTACTTTTTGATGATACGTCCCCAGCGCAAACGTCAGAAGGAGATTGATAACTTCCGCAAGGGATTGCAGCCCGGTCAGGAGGTAGTGACAAGCGGCGGCATCTATGGCAAAATCAAAGAGATAAACGACCACATCGTAACTCTTGAGGTTGCTCACAACGTAAATATCAAAGTAGACAAGTCTACAATTTTTGCAAATCCTTCTGCAGCACAGCAGCAGTAAGATTATAAACCCCGCATTTTGAAGAACAAGAGTATAAAATCTCTGACGGGAAGCGAGTTTTTGCTATTCCTGTTCTTTGTATTGGTTTCGTGTTGTCTGTGGTTGATGCTTACGCTCAACCAGGACTACGAGACCGATATAAAGTTCAACGTATCGGTGAAAGACGTTCCCGAGGAGGTGAATATGTCGTCGGAGCAGCAAACGGTACTTGTGCGAGTGCGCGACCGTGGCACCACGCTTATGAATTATAAGCTCGAGGCGTTTCTTCCTCTTTCGTTCGACTATTCAGAGCTTGTAAATAAAAAAGGTCGTCTGTCGCTGCACTCTGCCACAATGCAGAAACGTGTAAAAAAACAGTTGCAGTCGTCTACAACGGTTGTGTCGCTCTATCCCGACACACTTGTTTTTTATACCCAGGAGAGTGCAGTGAAGTTCCCCGTTCAGTTCAACGGCGAAATAAGACCGGCAAAGGAGTATGCTCTTGGCGAAGTGACTTTGTCGCCCGACTCGGTGTGGGTATTCGCTCCTGCTGCGCTCATAGACACCTTGCAGTTTATTCCAACGCAGGCTTTTGTCAAGGAGGAGGTGCGCGACACTCTTGTGCTCGATGTGCCTCTTGTCGCTGCGGACAATGTGACCTGCACACCTTCGCAGGTTACGGTTACGGTGCCTGTGTATCCCTATACGCGCCGTAACTTCGACGTGCCTGTACACGGAATCGATTTCCCCGATATTTATAAGCTGCGCACATTCCCTTCGCGTGTGCAGGTGCAGGTAAATGTGAGCCTCAACAACTACGGCTCGCTCAATGCGGCCGACTTTGAGGTGGGCGTGAGCTACCTCGACGTATTTGGCTCGGATAGTAACAAGGCTCGCGTGCAGTTGCTGCGTGCTCCCATTGACGCAAAGGATGTGAAGATTGTACCCTCGGAGGTGGAATTTATAATCGAACAGAAATGAGTAAGGCTTTGAGGCTCGCTGTGACGGGCAACATAGGTAGCGGAAAATCGGTGGTGTCGCGTATGCTTGCGATAATGGGCGTGCCCGTGTACGACTGTGACAGCCGTGCAAAGGAGCTTATGAACAGCGACCGTGTCATAAGAGAGGGGCTCGTGCGTATGTTTGGCGAGGAGTGCTACGATGCCGGCGGTGTGCTTTGCCGTGAGTGGCTTGCAGCCCGCATCTTTACCGATGCGCAGAATATAAAGCGTGTTAATGCACTTGTGCACCCCCGTGTGAAGGAGGATTTCCTTGCTTGGGCCGACAATGCCGACACCGATATTGTGGCGGTGGAGAGCGCAATCCTGTATGAGTCGGGTATGATAGACACCGTGGACAAGGTGCTTGTGGTGTGGTGCGACGGCGACACGGCCGTGCAGCGCGTTGTGGCATCGCGCGGAATGTCGAAACAGCAGGTGCTCAATCGCTTGCAGAACCAAATGACAGCCGACGAGCTGCTCATTCTCTCGGACTTCTCTCTGCGTAACGACGGTGTTACTCCAGTGGTGCCTGCGCTTGTGGAGCTGCTCGAGGGGTTGCGTGGATAAATTTTGCAGGTTTGTTTAAATTTATTTTTATATAAAGAGACGAAATTATATCTTCGCGACGTAGTTTTTAAAGAGACAATTTATTGAATAATTAAAGATAAAGTTTTATATGTTTGAAAGAATTTTGACAATTTCGGGTAAGCCCGGTCTTTACCGTCTGCTGTCGAGCGGACGCAATATGTTTGTGGTTGAGATGGTTGATGCTACAAAGAAGCGTATGCCTGTGTATAACAGCGACAAGGTGGTGATGCTCGACGACATCGCTATCTACACCGATACAGAGGAGATTCCTTTGCGCGAGGTTTTCAAGAAAATCTATGAGAAAGAGAACGCCATTCTTCCTTTCGACCTCAAGATGTCTACTCCCGAGGAACTCGTAGCTTACTTTGAGACTGTAATGCCCGACTACGACCGCGAGCGTGTATACCTTACACACATTAAAAAGATGTACTCTTGGTACAATATTCTTGTAGCTAACGGAGTAACCGATTTTGAGGAGCCTGCACAGGAGGGTAGCGAGGAATAATTATGAAGAAGATTCTTTTTGCAGTTACCTTTTTTGCTTTCACACTTAATGCATCGGCGCAGTGGAGCAATTTTTTGAGCAATGCTTTCGGCAAACTCACTTCATCTTCTACCACACAGGAGGAGACTACATCCGAAGTTACATCGGCAATAATGAATGTGCTTGGCGACCTCATTGGCAGCAGCCTTCCTATGACTGCAGCCACAATTGAGGGTACCTGGAACTACGAGGGTACTTCGTGTGTGCTCGAGAGTGACCAGGCGCTTGCAGAACTTGGCGGCAGCGTGGCTGCGGGCAAGATTGAGGAGAAGCTCGACACTTATCTGGCCAAGGTGGGTGTGGCTCCCGGTAGCTGTACCTTTGCATTCCTCGACGGCGATTCGTGCGTGTTCACCGTAAACGGTCGCTCGATAGGTGGTAACTACTCGTTGAACAGCGAGGATAAAACCGTTGCTATGAGTTTTTATGGACGTCTCAATATGACTGCGCACGTTTCATATAACCTCTCGGAACTTGACCTCGTATTCAATGCCGACAGACTGCTCGAACTTATAAAAAAGGTTACATCGACTGTTTCGTCAAAGTCGGACAGCGTGAGCTCTATGCTTGCAGGTGCGCAGAATGCATCGACAGGTACTGCAGCTCTCTCAACTCTCTCTACGGTATCTGCTCTTCTCGACAGTTACACCGGTATGATGCTTGGAATGAAGCTGAAGAAGTAATTCATTACGCATAAATGTAGAAAACCTCTGCTTAATTTTAAGCAGAGGTTTTTTGTTTTCACTCGTTTGTAAATATCAGCCTGTTGCCGTCGGAGTCGGCTTTTATGGGCTTGCTTTTGTCTATGGCGCCTGCAAGCAGCTGCTTCGAGAGGTCGTTGAGAAGGTAGTGTTGTATGGCGCGTTTTATGGGGCGTGCACCAAACTCGGGGTCGAAGCCTGCCTTTGCGATATATTTTATTGCATTCTCGCTCACAAGCAGGGTGGCCTCGTTCTCCTTCATCATTTGTGCCACTCCGTCTATCTGCAGTCTCACTATCTGCTCAATCTCTTTTTCATCGAGAGGGGTGAACATAATAGTCTCGTCGATGCGGTTGAGGAACTCGGGGCGTATGTTCTTCTTGAGCATTTCGAGTATCTTCTCTTTTGTTTCGTCGATGATAATATCGCGGTTGCGGTCGTTTATCTTCTCGAACTGCTCCTGTATGTAGCTGCTGCCAAGGTTGCTTGTCATAATTATTATGGTGTTCTTGAAATTGACGCAGCGTCCTTTGTTGTCGGTGAGGCGGCCGTCGTCGAGCACCTGTAGCAGTATATTGAACACGTCGGGGTGGGCTTTCTCTATCTCGTCGAAAAGCACCACGGAGTAGGGCTTGCGACGCACTGCCTCGGTGAACTGTCCGCCCTCCTCGTAGCCTATGTATCCCGGAGGCGCTCCTATGAGGCGTGACACGGAGAATTTTTCCATATATTCACTCATATCTATGCGTGTGAGCAGTGTCTCGTCGTTGAATAGGTAGGCGGCGAGGGCTTTGGCAAGCTCGGTCTTTCCCACTCCTGTCGTGCCCAGGAAAATGAATGAGCCGATGGGGCGACGCGGGTCTTGCAGCCCTGCACGCGAGCGGCGCACTGCATCGCTCACTGCGCTGATAGCCTCCTCTTGTCCTATGACGCGCTTGTGAAGCTCCTCTTCGAGGTTGAGCAGCTTGTCGCGCTCGCTTTGCAGCATTTTGCTCACGGGGATGCCTGTCCAGCGCGATACTACGTCGGCGATGTCCTCGGCTGTGACCTCTTCTTTTATCATTGCGGCGGCTCCTTGTGCCTCCTGCAGCTTCTGCTGTGTCTCGGTAATTTCGTCGTTGAGTGCTTTCAGCTTGCCGTATCGTATCTCGGCTACCTTGCCGTAGTCGCCTTCGCGCTCGGCTTTCTCGGCCTCGAATTTCTGCTCTTCAATCTCGTGCTTGGCTCTCTGTATTCTGTCGGCGAGTTCTTTCTCGTGCTGCCACTTGGCGCGTTTGCTCTGTTCCTGCTCTTTGAGCGAGGCTATCGATTCGTTGAGCTGTGCGAGTTTTATCTCGTCTTTTTCTCTTTTTATGGCTTCGCGCTCAATTTCGAGCTGTTTTATGTGGCGTGATATTTCGTCGAGCTCTTCGGGCAGTGAGTCGCGTTCCATACGCAGTTTGGCTGCGGCTTCATCTATGAGGTCGATGGCTTTGTCGGGCAGAAAACGCTCGGTTATATAACGGTCGCTCAAGGTTACTGCAGCTATGAGGGCGTCGTCTTGTATGCGCACTTTGTGGTGGCTTTCGTATCGCTCTTTGAGGCCGCGCAGTATGGATATGGTGCTCATCTTGTCGGGTTCGGTTACTGTGACGCTCTGGAAACGACGTTCGAGTGCCTTGTCTTTCTCGAAATATTTCTGATACTCGTCGAGGGTGGTGGCACCTATTGAGCGTAGTTCTCCGCGTGCGAGTGCCGGCTTCAGAATGTTTGCGGCGTCCATTGCGCCCTCGCTCTTTCCTGCTCCCACAAGGGTGTGTATCTCGTCGATGAAGAGAATTATGGAGCCGTCGGCTTTTGTCACTTCGTTGATAACCGATTTAAGGCGTTCCTCAAACTCTCCTTTGTACTTGGCTCCCGCCACGAGCGCGCCCATATCTAATGAGTATATTTCCTTGCCGCGCAGGCTCTCGGGCACGTCACCGCGTATGATGCGGTGGGCGAGTCCCTCTACAATAGCGGTTTTTCCTGTGCCGGGCTCGCCTATGAGTATAGGGTTGTTTTTTGTGCGTCGGCTCAAAATTTGCAGTATGCGACGTATCTCGTCGTCGCGTCCTATCACGGGGTCGAGCTTGCCGCTCTTTGCCGCCTCGTTCAGGTTTATCGCATATTTTCCGAGTGCCTGGTAGCTCTCTTCGGCCGACTGTGACTTCACGCTCTCGCCTTTACGCAGCTCGGCTATAGCTTTTTCTATTCCTGCGGCTGTGGCTCCACGCTCTTTGAGCATACGTCCTACGGGGTTTTCTGTCTGCAGGAAGGCAAGGAAGATGGGCTCGATGGATACAAATTCGTCGCCAAATTTCTTGGCTGTCTCTTCGGCTTTGTTAAGTATCTCGTTACTTTGACGGCTCAAGTAGGGCTCGCCGCCTTGCACGCGCGGGTAGCTGCCTTCGAGGCGCTCTATCTCGCTTTTTATCTGGTTTATGCCGATGCTCTCTTTCTGCAATAGGAACGACACTATCTGCTCGCCGCTTTTCAGCACTCCCGCCATAAGATGTGCGGGTTCTATGGTTTGTTGTCCGAGTGACTGCACTTTGTTTACAGCCTCTTGAACTGCCTCTTGGGCTTTAATTGTAAATTTGTTGAAGTTCATAATTTAAGAAACTGTTAAATGGTTAATGTTTTTTGTGGTTCTCTCACTCGATAAGAAACAAAAAGCAAGCCACGTTGGTTTTTGTGTCAAAGTGGCAGTTTGAGTGACAATTTGGCGTGTGTGCAATAAAAAAGCGTAGCCCGAAAAGGCTACGCTCAATTTGGTTTTGTGGCACATTATAGTTTCTTGCACTCGTCCATCCAAAGGCGATAGCTTGTGTCCGAGGGCATTTGCCACCCCTCGAGGGTGCTCAAGTTGCAACTGCCCACCTTGGGGCCGTCGGGCATACAGCTGCGTTTGAACTGCTGTGTGAAGAAACGGCGTACAAAGGTTGTGAGCCACTTTTTTATTGTGTCGTTGTCGTATGCTCCGTCGAAAGCCTTTTGAGCGAGGGCATATATCTTGGCGGGCGCAAAACCGTGGTGTACGAAGTTGTAGATGAAGAAGTCGTGCAGTTCGTAGGGCCCCACGAGGTCTTCGGTCTTCTGTTTGATGTTTCCTTGCTCGTCGGCGGGTATAAGCTCGGGTGAAATGGGGGTGTCTACAATGTCGAGCAGGGTGGTGCGCACGGAGTCGTCGCTGATTGCGGCTACCCAGCGCACAAGGTGTTGCATAAGTGTCTTGGGTACCGATGCGTTCACGCTGTACATACTCATATGGTCGCCGTTGTATGTGGCCCAGCCGAGGGCAAGCTCAGAGAGGTCGCCTGTGCCTATTACAAGGCCTGCTGTCTGGTTGGCGATGTCCATAAGTATCTGTGTGCGTTCGCGTGCTTGTGCGTTCTCGTATGTGACATCGTGTAGGGTGATGTCGTGTCCTATGTCGCTGAAGTGCTGCTTGCAGGCCTCGGCGATAGATATCTCGCGTATGGTGGTACCCAAATTGCGCATAAGCGTGATGGCGTTGTTATATGTGCGTCCGCTTGTGCCGAAGCCGGGCATTGTAACGGCTACGATGTCGCTGTGGGGCTTGCCAAGCAGGTCGCACGCCTTTGCTGTGACAAGCAGTGCGAGCGTGGAGTCGAGGCCGCCCGATATGCCTATTACGCAGCTGCGTGCGCCGGTGTGCGATATGCGCTTTGCGAGGGCGATGCTCTGTGTCATAAAAATCTCGCTGTAGCGGTTTTCGGCATCTGCGGCTTTGGGGATAAAGGGCAGCGCATCGATGGTGCGTGTGAGGAGTGTATCCTCGCTTGGCTGCTGCGCGATTTTTATGATTGTGTGGAGCTGGTTTTTGTGAGCGAAGTGTGTGGTACGACGGCGCTCGTTGCGCAATTTCTCTACATCGGCCTCGCTGATACAGTACTGCGCTTTGAGGGCAAAGCGTTTGCTCTCGGCAAGCAGGGTGCCTTTCTCGTATATGGCGTTGTAGCCTGTGAAGGCGGTTGTTGCGCTCGACTCGCCATAGCCTGCATTTGTGTAGGCGTAGGCGCAGATGCAACGTCGGCTCTGTGCCGCGAGTTGCTCTTTTATCAGGCTGTGTGAGCCTGCGCTCTCGCCCGTCGCCGCAATGTTTACTATGATATCTGCTCCTGCGAGTGACATACTCTCGGCGGGGGCGGCGGGCGCTGTGGCGTCGCTGCCTATCTCTATGCCCAGAGTGTACTGCGATGTCTCAAAGAGTAGGTCGCTGCCTATGTGGCACTCTTTGCCACATATATACACCCTGTCGTCGCCGAATAGGGTGCTGCTGCTTGCAAACCACCTACATTCGCGGGGAAGTGGGTGGTTTTTTGCACATACGCCCATAATCTCGCCCTTATGTATGGTTATCGCGCAGTTGTATATGCTGTTTCGTTGAGCTACGGGTGCGCCAATGATTACGACTGCGTTATTCTCTTTGCTTGCCTCTAATACCTCGGCAATGGCTTTTTCGCTTTCCTGCAACAGGTGGGGGTGAGTGAAGAGGTCGCCGCAGCTGCACGATGTTATGCAGAGTTCGGGAAAGGCGATTATCTCTGCTCCCTCTTTAGATACCTTATCTATTATAGATATTATTTCTTGTGCGTTGTGCTTGCAGTCGGCTACTCGTGTGACGGGCGTTGCCGTTGCTATTTTTACAAATCCGTGTTTCATCCTTGTTTCTGTAAAAGGTTCTCTATTTTCCTGTTGCCTTATACACAAAACACTTCCTTTTGGGGAAGTGTTTTGTGTGTTTTGTATAATCTTAATTTCTGTCCTCGGGCACGGTTGCGTTGGCGTAGATGTCTTTGGGGACAATCTCCAGGTAGTCCTGGTTGAACTGCTCGTTGGTACCGGTTGAGCCCTCGGTTACGTTCTTGAATCGCAACCAGTAACCGTCCTTCTTGGGAGTGAGGTAGTAGATTCCGATGATACGACGCATCGCAAGGTTGTTTGCGCGCATTGTCTGTGAGTCGCTCAAACGTATGCTCTGGGGTGCCATCATAAATCCACGGTTACGCATAGCTTTCTCGGCGTCGGAAATCTCTTTCTCTGTCATCTCTGAATCGTCGAACCAACCGAGCTTTGCCATATTGGCTGTGGTGTTACGCATATCTACGGGGATACCGCAAATGTCTTGGTTCAAGTAGAACTGACATACTCCACGGGCGTTAGAGAGTGAGAATCCGATACGAATCTCGTAGGTACCCTGGGGAACGTGGGGCAAGCGATATTTACAGTCGTATTTACCGTCGATGAGCAACTCGTCGCCCTGGAAGTTGGGGTAACCGCCGCTATACTCGTGAGGACGCAGGTAGTAAACGGTAGAGCTGCTGTTGAGCACCTGCAAACGTTTGCTGTACTGCTTCTCTTTCTCGGTGTTGTCGCCACCGCAGGGGATGTAGGTACAAGTGGGCGATGCCTTTGTGTTCCAACGTACGAGGTTGCTTGTGAGCTCGGGGAAGCAAGAGATTACGTCCCAACGCAAGCGCTCCTTGAGTACATTTGATATCATCTCTTTCTCGTTGTATACAAGAATCTTGTCGAGGAGGTGAATTGTAGCATTCTCGGGGTTGAGTGTGATACCATCAAGCTCTGCTGCAATTTTCTTGGCTGCATCGGTCTGCTTGATTACTCTAATGTTTGTGTGTGCCTCCATCTCTGCGCTGGGTGCTGTGTTGCAGTAGTTGAGGATTACATCGTTTCTGTAGTCGGGGTTTGTGAAAGGTCTTGTAACCTTTATAATACATCCCTCGGGAATGTCGCCATTCTCGTTGATGTTTTTAACTTCCTCATCGTTGAACTTCCAGTTAGAATAGGGGAGGTATGTCTCGAAATAGTCTGACCAGTCATACTCGGTCTCGCTCATATTTACACTCGATTTAAAGCCGTTTGCGTCGTAACCCTCCATAATCCATCCGCCGGGGCCACCCTTCACGAAGTCGAGTGAACGGTCGATGATGTGGTAAGAGATGAACTTAAACAGTGAGTTGTAGGGGTGGTTGTAAACATCAGCATAGCCTGCAGGTGAGGGGTATTTCTCCTCGGCAAATGCAATGAGGTCGTCGATGTTGTCGATGCCGTTTTGGATGAATATGTAGTCGGGCTCGATGAGAAGTGTGAACTTTTGGTTCTTTGTCTGGGGATACTCGGGGATACCGGGCTCTGTACCGAACTTGGGACCTGTGAGCTCACCGTCGTAGTTCTCGTCAATCTCAAATTTTGCAAGCAGAGCGCCGATGCCTGTCTTCTGCAAAGCGTCGCGGAAAATGCTTACACGGTTCTCGGTCTTCAAAATCTCGGCTGCGTTGTCGTTTGAGGGGTTGAGAACGTCGTTGATAACGTGGATTGTACCGTTCTCTGTGATGGCGTCGCTCACAAGTACAAGGGCTTTCTCGTCGCCAAGATAGTACTCGCGCTCGCCGTCTACAATGGCGCTACCTACAAGCACCGAACGGAAGTTCATTGTAACCTCGGGGAGGTTGTAACCGTCGTTGAAGTCGAGTGTTCTGAACTCTTTCTCAATGATGTGGTTTCTTGCAATCTCGGTACATTTCTCTACCGAAAGCTCGCTTACATTGTCTGAAAATACTCCTGTAGACTCGCCTTTATTGGCTTTTTCGTGCTGCTCCTTCACAAAAGCCTCTATAGCATCGTTTGTGGGAACGATACAGGTGTATGAGCCGTAGGTAGAGAGTGTCTTGAGCATATTACCGTCGGCTTTTTTACCAATTACGGCTTTGCTCAAAATATCTGTGAAATGGCCGTAGTTCTCGGGGTCTTTCTCAAGATAGGTTGAAATAAGGTCACCGGTGAATGTAAAGCGGTTGCTCTTGTCTACTTCGTCTTCGCAGCCGACGAATGCGCCGCCTGCAAAAATGGTCAGTGAAAGAAGCACCCAGGTTTTCAATTTAATTGAGATTGCTTTTTTCATATTGAGTTAAATTTAATTATTATCTCTTTTAAAATGTTAGTAATAAACGCTTTAAAATATTTGTGACTTGTACCCCGCAAGCACACTTTGCAACCGCTTCTGTTGCAGAGGCTGCGTGTGGGTATAAATCAGTTTCAAATATACGAGAATAAAATTTATCAAGCAAGAAATTTTCGGCAATTTTATTTATTTTTCTCTTATATAGCTCTTTTTTCTCTCTTGCACTCTCTTCATTTATGATATTTTAACAGTTGCACGTATTTATTTCAAAAACACGAAATAAACGGCAAGCACAAGAAATACAACAGCTACAAAGTGGTTCCACTGCAGTGTTTCGCCTTTGAAGAAAATTGAAACGATGATTCCGAAGACAAGGCACGATATTACCTCTTGTATAACCTTGAGCTGCACGAGCGAGAAGGGCCCGCCGTTAATCTCGGAGCCGATGCGGTTGGCGGGTATTAGAAATGAGTACTCTAAAAGGGCAATTCCCCAGCTCAATAATATAATAAGTATCATCGGGGTGTTCGACGATATTATTTTCATATCCTGCAGTTTGAGGTTGCCATACCACGCAAGTGTCATAAAGCTGTTCGAGATGATGAGCAGCACGAGTGTCAGAATGATTTTTGTCATAGGTGTTATGTTTTTTTACTGTTTATTTTCTCTTTTCGGGGGCAGAAGCTCGGGTTGCACATTGCTCATTGCGCCCCACAGGTTGTATCGTGCCTCGGGGTTCAGTGTCTCGAGGTGGGTGAGCAGGTCTTTCATCTGCTTGCGGTTCGAACTGTTCTCATAGGGGCAGTTTTTTATCTGTGGCGGGAAGGCTCTTGCCACGGCATATTTTTCCACGTCGCTCTCGTTTACAAGGCACAGTGGACGTATGACGGTGATGGGGATTTTTTTCATCTCCATTAGTGGTGACATTGCACTGAACGCTCCCTGAAAGGTTATATTCATAAGCATTGTCTCAATGAAGTCGTCCATATTGTGACCGAGGGCTATTTTGTTGAATCCGCCGCTCTGCGCAAGTTCAAAGAGGGCTTTTCTGCGATTCCAGGAGCAAAGGAAACAGGGTGACTTGCGCTTGTCGGTGCCTGCGTCGAAGTTGCTCTCGAGAATGTGCAGTGGCACCTGTAGCGAGTCGCAGAACTCCTGCAGAAAGCGGTCGTCGGCCTTGTAAGGAATATTTGTCATCCTGACGTGTGCGGCTTCCACTTTTATCTGCGGCTTGTGTATGCGACTGCGGAAGGCAAGTAACTCGAGCAGGGTGAGAGAATCCTTTCCGCCCGACAGGGCTACGAGTATCTTGTCTTTGTCTCGGAGCAGGCCGTAGTCGGAGGTGGCTTTTGCAAAGCGTCCTTGTATGCGGCGGTATGTTTTTTCTTCTTCGGTGGGGCGGGGCATATTTGCTTCTGTTTTCGGCTGCAAAGTTAATGCTTGTTGCACTATTTTCAGCTATTTCGTGCCTCTTAATTTGTTTATTTTCTCTTTTTGTGTCTGCCTTGCGTGCTGTTAAGTTTTATTATATAAAAATATTTGCAGAAAAGCGGCAAATTTCATTTTCTTCGTTTATATTTGTAACCGATAGTATGTGCGGCTGTGGCGAAATGTCTCTTTCGCGCTCTGCCGCAAATGTTTTAACTGTTTTTTTATGAGATATTTCACAATTGCAATACTTGCGGTTCTGTTTTTTGTGTGCGCCCCTCTCTCGGCGCAAAACAAGAATGTGGCTCGCAAACATTTTCAGGACGGTGAATACGAAAAGGCAAAGCCGATGTTTGAAAAGCTCTTGAAACGTAATCCCAAAAACAGCGAGCTCAACTATTGGTATGCCGTGTGCTGTTATGAAACGGGCGATACAGCTGTCGATGTGCGCGAGATGCTCGAGTTTGCCGCTTCGCACAAAATTTCGAATGCCTACCGCTATTTGGGCGATTATTATATGGGATACTCGCGTTACGACAGGGCAATAGAAAACTATGAGCAGTTTGTAGATGTCACAACCAACGACTCTCTTATGGCGCTTTATCGCAAGAAACTCACCGAAGTGAGTCGTCTTTTTCGTATGATAAAAGCGACTGAAAAGGTGTGTGTGGTGGATAGCTTTGTGGTAGACAAAGAGAAATTCCTGTCGGCCTATAAAATGGGACGCGATGTGGGACGCCTGCTCTCGGTGGCCGAATATTTTGGCGAGGAGGACGAGGACGGTGGCTATCTTGCCGAGACAGAGATGGGGACCGACATCTATTATGCGATGAAGAACCCGGCGGCGGGCGACACTCTGCTACGCCTCTATCACAGTAGCAAGATAGGCGATGAGTGGACTCGTCCTTCAAAACTCAATGGTATAGAGACCGGGGGCAATGAAAACTTCCCCTTTATGCTTGCCGACGGACAGACGCTCTATTTTGCAAGTGACGGCGAGGGTTCCATCGGTGGGTATGACATCTTTATAACCCGATACGACTCGGAAAGCAGGCGTTACCTGCGCCCCGACAATTTGGGTATGCCGTTTAACTCGCAGGCAAACGACTATATGATGGCATTCAACGAGGTAGAGAATCTTGGATGGTTTGCCAGCGACCGCCGTCAGCCCGAGGGTAAGGTGTGTGTGTATGTCTTTGTGCCAAATACCTCAAAATCTATATATGACATTGAAAAACTTGGCTACGACAAGGTGCTCTCTCTTGCTTCGCTCTCCTCGATAGCTGCGACACAGAGCGATGCCGAGGCGGTGCGCAAGGCTGCGCGTCAATTGACAAAGATTGCGTATGAGCAGAGCGAGGTGAGCAAAGAAAATGAATTTTTCTTTGTCATAGATGATGCACGCGACTACACTGCTTTGAACGATTTCAAGAATGCGCAGGCACGCTCGCTCTTTCAGAAATTGCAGAAGGCCGAGGCACAGCAGAAAAGGAATATTGAGCTTTTGCAGCAGAAACGCGACGCATACGCATCCTCGTCGGGAGCGCAGAGGGCGAGCCTCTCTTCCGAGATTCTGCGTCTCGAGAAGTCGGTAGAAAAGGATGCCGAGAGTCTCACCCGTATGGAATATGAGATTCGCAGGCTCGAACTCGAGAATTATTACAAGAAATAACCTTTTAATTCGATATGGATATGGAATGGCTTTTTGCGATTTTTTTGCTGCTTATGGGTGTGGTGCTTCTCGCGCTCGAGGTTGCCGTGGTGCCGGGCTTCGGCGTGGTGGGCATAGGCGGTCTTGTGGCGGTAACGGCTTCTGTGGCATACGCGTTCTGCGGCATAGGAACTGCGGCAGGGTGGCTTATGCTGTTTGTTGCGGCCGCGTCGGCGTGTTCTCTTATAATGTGGGCGGTGAGGAGCCGTTCTCTGGATAAACTTTCGCTCAAAAGTACTATAGGTGCGGTGCTGAAGGATTATAACAACCGCGTGAAGGCAGGCGACGAAGGGCGCACCCACACACGTCTGGCTCTTGTGGGCGAGGCTATAATAAACAGCGACCTTGTGGAGGTTACATCGATAGATGGCTTTGTGGAAGAGGGCGTTGCCGTGGTGGTTGAAAAGGTGGTTGGAAATACCATTTATGTAAAGAGAAAATAAATTCCCGTGCCTTTGCGCGGAAGAGGATATTTTATAAACAAAATAATATTTATAATTTATGGATAGTACATTATTTATTGTGATAGTGGCGATTGCTATAGTGGTGCTGCTGTCGGTATTTTTTCATTATGTGCCGTTTGTGTTATGGCTCTCGGCAAAAGTGTCGGGCGTGAATATCTCGCTCATTCAGCTCTTTCTTATGCGCATTCGTAATGTGCCGCCTTACACTATTGTGCAGGCGATGATTGAGGCGCATAAGGCGGGGCTTGAAAATATTACTCGCGACAGCCTCGAGGCGCACTATCTTGCCGGAGGACACGTGGAGAAGGTGGTACACGCGCTTGTGTCGGCTGCAAAGGCTAATATCGAGCTCACATTCCAGATGGCGACTGCCATAGACCTCGCAGGACGCGATGTGTTCGAGGCTGTGCAGATGTCGGTAAACCCCAAGGTGATTGACACTCCTCACGTCACAGCTGTGGCAAAAGATGGTATTCAGCTCATTGCAATTGCGCGTGTGACGGTGCGTGCAAATATCAAACGCCTGGTGGGAGGTGCCGGTGAGGATACTGTGCTTGCCCGTGTAGGCGAGGGTATTGTTTCGTCTATAGGCTCTTCGGAGAATCACAAGGCAGTGCTCGAAAACCCCGATTCAATTTCAAAACTCGTGCTTAAAAAGGGACTCGACGCGGGAACTGCATTCGAGATTCTATCTATCGATATCGCCGACATCGACATAGGCAAGAATATCGGTGCGGCACTGCAGATAGACCAGGCTAACGCCGACAAGAATATCGCGCAGGCAAAGGCCGAGGAGCGCAGAGCTATGGCCGTGGCGCTTGAGCAGGAGATGAAGGCTCGCGCACAGGAGGCTCGTGCACACGTTATAGAGGCCGAGGCCGAGGTGCCCAAGGCTATGGCCGAGGCGTTCCGCACTGGTAACCTGGGTATTATGGATTATTATCGTATGAAGAATATCCAGGCCGATACTGCTATGAGAGACAATATAGCAAAGGATTGAAGTTAAGTATATATTAACAAATTAAGATGTGTCGATTATGAAACGTTATTTTCCTCCTTCGGAGTTGCTCATTGAGCCCAACGGGGCAATATATCATTTGGGAGTAAAGCCCGAGCAGTTGGCCGACAAGGTTATTCTGGTTGGAGACCCCAACCGTGTGCCCAAAGTGGCGGCTTTCTTTGACGAGCAGGAGTGTGATGTCTCGGCTCGTGAGTTCAGAACCATCACGGGAAGTTACAAAGGAAAGAGGATAAGCGTGGTGGGCACGGGTATAGGTTGCGACAATATAGACATTGTGCTCAACGAGCTCGACGCCCTTGCAAATATCGACTTTGAGACTCGTTGCGAGAAGGATGCCTTACGCCAGCTTGAGCTGGTGCGCATAGGCACCTGCGGCGGTTTGCAGGAGTTTTGTCCCACAGGCACGTTCATCTGCTCGCAGAAGTCGGTGGGCTTCGACGGTCTTCTCAATTTCTATGCGGGACGCAACGAAGCGTGTGACCTTGCCTTTGAAGAGGCTTTTACAAAGCATCTCAACTGGTCGCCGCAGCTCTGTGCCCCCTATACCATCGCTGCCGACGCGGAGCTTGTGGAGCGCATAGCCCGCGAGGATATGGTGCGCGGCGTCACAATCTCGTGCGGAGGATTCTTCGGGCCACAGGGCAGGCAGCTGCGCGTTCCCCTTGCTTTCCCAAAACAGAACGAGCTCATTGAGTCGTTCGAGTATGAGGGGCAGAAGATTACAAACTTCGAGATGGAGAGCTCGGCCTTGGCCGGTCTTGCCGCTCTTATGGGACACAAGGCTGTGACGGTGTGCTTGGTAATTGCCAACCGCCTTGCAAAAAAGGCTACGGTAGATTACGATGCCAAGATGAACGAACTGATATCGACGGTGCTCGATCGCATCTGACACAAACGGGGCTGCTCCTGACGAGGGTGCAGCCTCTCTTAAGAATCAACGCGGCAGCTGTCGCGTGGCCTTGCAGGCGGAGTATAGCTCCGCCGCAGCTATGTTTTTTTATAGACACAAATGAGAAGCGTTAAATGGCGTGCAACTCAATTGGAGATGTGGCTCGCATATGCTTAAAGGAGGCGCGCATTGCCGGTTTAACTGCTTCAAAACATAAAACTCGGAAATATGAATGATACAATATGTGCGTTGGCAACCCCGCAGGGTGGTGCGTTGAATATTATAAGGGTAACAGGTGTGAGAGCCATCGAAATTGTAGATAAACTCTTTGTGCCGCGCAAGGGTGCGTCTCTTGCCGCAAGAAAAACACATACGGTGGCTTTTGGCGATATATACCTATCGCCCGGCGAACTGCTCGACGAGGTGCTTGTGACTATAATGCGCGCTCCCCACAGCTACACTGGTGAGGATAGTGTGGAGATAAGCTGTCACGCATCGTCCTACATAAGTCAGCAGCTGCTCCTCGCGCTTTTCGACCACGGGGCACGACAAGCCGATGCGGGTGAGTTCACTATGCGCGCTTTTATGAACGGCAAGATGGACTTGAGCCGCGCCGAGGCTGTGGCCGACCTCATCGCATCTACATCGCGTGCATCGCACCGCCTGGCAATGAACCAGTTGAAGGGCGGCTTCAGCGAGCAACTCTCTCTTTTGCGTGACAAACTCTTGAAACTGACCTCCCTGATGGAGCTCGAGCTCGATTTCAGCGAGGAGGATGTCACCTTTGCCGACCGCTCGCAACTGCTTGCTCTCTGCGACGAGATAGAGGGTGTTATGAGCAAACTCGTCAATTCATTCAGCATAGGAAACGCAGTTAAGAACGGTGTCCCCGTGGCAATCGTGGGCGAGACAAATACCGGCAAGAGCACCCTGCTAAACGCCCTCCTGCACGAGGAAAGAGCCATAGTGAGCGATATACGCGGTACCACACGCGACACCATAGAAGGGGTGATGAATGTAGGTGGCGTAACATTCCGCTTCATAGACACCGCAGGCTTGCGCGACACACAGGATGTGGTGGAGCGTATGGGCATAGAACGTGCTCTGGAGCAGCTCTCAAAGTCGTCAATAGCCCTGTGGATGATAGACCCGCTGCAAAGCGTCGAAAGCATAGAAGAGACAGCAAAGCGCCTGCTGCCGATGTGCTACGGCAAGCGTCTTGCCGTGCTTGTGAATAAATGCGACGTAACCGACCCCATAGCCCTCTCAAAAGTGATGCAGCTGGGCAAAGATTTCGTGGGTAAATATGCTACCGAAGTGGAGTGGGATAGCGACGACCTCTGGGCCGTGTCAGCCCGCCTGGGAACCAACCTCGACAAGCTCGAAGAGTTTCTTGTGCGCGCCGCAGCTCTGCCCGAAATCTCTTCGCACGACGTTGTAGTAACCAATGCCCGACATTACGAAGCACTGAAACGTGCCCTCGCAAACATAAACGATGTGAAGCGCTCCCTCTCCGATGGCATAAGCAGCGACCTTGTGAGCGAGAGCCTGCGCGCCGCCATCCGCAACCTCTCCGAAATTCTGGGCGAATTGACCTGCGATGAGGTCCTAGGCTCTATATTCGCAAACTTCTGCATCGGTAAGTAAGTCGTTGATTATCAAATAATAAAATCAATCATAAATGATTAATATAGCACTCTTTACGGGTGCTATTTTTATTTGTGCAAGCATCGTTGTTAATCGTTGCTAAGCCTTTTTACGCCTGTTTTTGTACCTCCTGTGTACCTCGCAAACCGAAGTGCGAAATTTCATTGGTCAGATGACGGAGAAGTTGGTACGCATTGGTACGCTGTGGTACGCGATGAAACAGATTTGGCGAACTAAAAAGAGAATTAAAATGGCTAGTAACATTGACATTCAGAAGAAATGCGAGTGGTGCGGCGTTATTTTTACCGCACACAAAACCTCTACTGCCTACTGTTCTCACAGGTGTGCAAACCTTGCATACAAGGAGAGAGTAAGGAAAAAGAGAGTACAAGAGTTTCAACTAAAATTTGATGAGGAAGCAAAACCTCATTCAGAAAAGGAGTTCTTAACACCAACCGAAGTGTCTGCATTTTTAGGTGTCGGCAGAACTTCAATCTATCGCTACATCAGGTATGGCAAAATCAAGGCTGTTAGATTTGATGGTAAAACACTCATAAGGCGATCAGACATAGATAAAATGTTTGACTATATCACTGTGAGTGAAAAGAACAAGCCAAAAGAAAAAGTCCCCATCACCGACTTCTACACCACAGCCGAGATTAAAGAGAAATTTGGCGTTAAGGAGTCGTGGATTTATGAGATTGCGAAGGAGCATAATATCCCTCGCACTTTCAATCGTGGCAGAACCTATTGGAGTAAGAAGCATATCGACTCCTACTTTGCAAAGAAAGCTCCAGATGCAAGCATTACCGAATGGTACAGCGTAGCGGAGTTGCAAGAGAAGTTCGGTATGACGTTATCGGCAATCTACACCTTTGTATATAAGAATGTAATCCCCAAACGTAAGGAAGGAAAGATGGTCTATTACTCGAAAAAGCATTTCGATATAGCCAAAGGTATCGCCACGCCCGAAGAGCCGAAATACTACACTATACCCGAAGCGATGGAGAAATACAACCTCACTCGCGACCAGCTCTACCACTATGTGAAGTATCACAACATCACTCGCATTAAGGTTGGCAAGTACACCAAGATTCTGCGCTCCGAACTCGACAAGTTCTTTGAGCCACCGAAGATTGAGTAAAGTTACTTGATGGTGATTGATACCACCATCGGAACACCAATTTAATTTGCAACAAAAAGTATAAATAATTAAAACATAACAGCTATGACACTAACTTGCACAAATGTAACCCTGCGCCAAAAGGCGTTACGCAACGACCGTATCTCACTCTATTTGGATTACTACCCTGCTATCCGCAACCCTTACACAATGAAGATGAGCCGCCGAGAGTTCCTCGGTATCTACCTCTATGCCAAGCCACGCAACGAGCAGCAACGAATGTTCAACCAAGAGATGCTCAACAAGGCGGAGGCAATACGCTGTATTCGTGTGCAGTCGCTAATCAACGAGGAGTTCGGCTTCCTCGACAAGAACAAACAGAAGGTCGATTTCCTTGCCTACTTCCGAGAAAAGGCACGCGAGCGATACGAAAAGTGGGATTGCGTCTGCAACCACTTTGAAAAGTTCTGCGGTGGCAAATGTACTTTTGGAGATATCACTGTTGAGCTGTGCGAAAAGTTCCGGGATTATCTTTTGAAATGCAAGCAGATACATCATCCTAACTCATATATCAGTCGAAATTCAGCAGCGGGATATTACTCCACTTTCCGCGCCCTGCTGAAGATTGCCTACAAGGAGAAGATGTTGCGCGAAAACCTCAACGATTTCCTTGAAAAAATCGAGTGGAAAGAGGTTAAAAAGGAGTATCTGACACTTGACGAGGTAAAACAACTTGCCGCCACTCCTTGCCGTATTCCAGTGCTGAAACAAGCATCGCTCTTTGCTTGTATGACGGGACTTCGCATCAGCGACATCCTCAAATTGCAGTGGAGCGATTTTGAAATGGGCCCCGATCAAGGCTACTACATCCGCATCTGCACCGAGAAAACCGAGACCGAGGCGACACTCCCCATCAGCCACGAAGCGTTGGAACTATGCGGCGACTGGGGCAAAGGATTGGTGTTCAAAGGACTCACCCGCGCAATGACACACCACCCACTAAAACAATGGATTTCCGAGGCTGGAATAAAGAAGAAGATAACTTTCCATTGTGCGAGACATAGCATTTCTTCTTTTTCGCTGAAAATAAACGACTTACAGAACTTGAATTTACGACAGGTAACGATTTAGAAACGAGCGAAGTTTTCTTATCTGTCTTATTCTGCATTATTGAAAAGAACGCTTTTTATTATGATGCAAAATTAATATAATCTTCTCACATAACAAATTTTGCACTATGGTTGTGATACTTAAATTTCAAATAATCTATTATTACTTTTTTTAAGAATCATATTTATTTCATTATTATCAAATCCGACAAAATTCAATAAACAACATACAAGTAACTTTTTTAGTTTTGCAGTAAGTTTATAGAGTTCATATCCATCAAGAATATTCTTTTTCTTCTTACGATCCATAAAATGAGAATAATAGTGTCTAGAATCTACAACCTCTTTAATATTTATGATATCGCCTTGCAATTTGTCAATATCGGAGAATTCAGCAATTAAAAGGTTTATCATATCTGTTAGATTAGACTCTTTTCTAAATCTAGAGCAGAACCCCTCTAAAGCTTGAATAACAATTGTAAAATCCACACTTGAAAAAACATGTTTATATTTCACGCTATCAATTAAGTGTTGGCGAATAGGTGCAATATCATCCTTTTCAACATACCATTTCTTTATAATATTGGAATATTTACTTTTTATACTTTCATAATTGAAAAGAAACGCTTCTTTTTGTTTTTTAATTGGTGAAATATAATCGCTTTGTATGTACATTAGTTGAATTGGGAAATAAGATTTCTCCCCATTTTTCAAATCTTGACATTCATTTTCGCTAAATAATTTAATGTTTGAACATCTTATTTCTTGTAGAGTTGCAAACGACAAGAATTGTTCATACATAAAAATATCCTTTAAGAAGCTACTAATAGATTTATTGCTACCTTTCTTAATATCCAAGTATGTATATTGTTCTATCTTAGGTGAATAATATTCTCCGTTATAGTCAATGCCACTCTCAAGATTTAGTTGAGTGTTTTCATTTATGAAAACACTGCATAAGGTGTCGCGATTCGTATTAAACGATATGTTGATTGTCTCTATTTTCTGTGTATCACAGAATGTCATAGAAGTTGTTAATGCACTTGGAGGACACCATAAACTTAATAGCGGAAATTTAACATATGCTTTGAAGTATCTATCCTGTTCAAGTGTTTCAATATGGTCTCCAATAAGAAGATATTGACAAGTATATTTGATTATTGGGAAAGGACAACTAAGATTTAGACTTCCATATGCCGAACAGTTAAGTAATGTAACCTTTTTTGAATCAGATGTTATGCCAAAAATTGTGTTTTCATGTTTTTTTCTTAGAAATGCATTCATTGGAGACTCATCTTCCTCAAAAGAACCTATTAACTCTAATGTAATGCTCTCTTGCGGTAAATAAGTAATGACACCAGCAATCGCTCTATCTGGATTGTTTGGTATCCACCAATATCCCTTATATTCAACCTTATCATTCATATCAAATTAATCATTAATTCACTCAATTTTGTATATGGGGGAATAATTTTTGTGTAAAATTACTAAAAAATACCAACTGTGACTATGAATGAGTGATTTTTATTATCATTTATTTGTTGTATGATGAAATATGTTTTAACTTTGTTGTTACATTAGGTGATTTGTATAATGTAATAACGGGAAATAACTAATAAATTATTTATAATTATGAAATCGTACTTCAATATTGTTAGTTTGCGTGGAACGATCTTTATTCCACAAATCATTTTTGATTGGACTTTCGTATCTGAAATGCTTAAAATACTACCTAATTATGTACCAACAAACAATACTCCACAAATAATCAATGGAGTGATAGTAAATTCTACAGATTGGATGCTTGGCACCCAAGATGGAACTGAACGATTGATTTTTCAACCACAAAAAATAGATTTCATCCTTAATAAGGAGAGTTCTTACTCAGAAAGGGATATTGATGAATTTTCCAAGAAATGTGATAAAATATTCTCCAAAATTTTGGAATTAAGAAATGCGAAAGCATCTCGTCTTGCGATAGCTCCTACTTTCAAATATATTGGCGATATAAGCACTCTGAAGTCTTTTATTCAGAAGATATATGCAACAAGAGTATTTAAAGAAGAAGCATTAGATAATTGTGAATTTTCACAAGTTTATAGAGTGAATGAAAACATTGGAGATAGTGTGTTTAAAATTAACTATTTATCTAAATTTTATACATCAGGAAATATTGTTATAGTTAATGGTGTAAATACAATACAAGAATACAATCTTGTAGATTTTGACATCAATACATTTAATGATACTAATTATTCATTCGATATAGATTTAGTTAAAACATTCTTCTCAAAATCAAGTGGATTTTGTTCGGATTTCATGACACTTTATTTCTAAGCGAGTCATATGGGTACTATTTATGAATTTAGCGAAAAATTAAAAGAGTTGCAGTCGTTATTTGAGACTCCATCCTTTAATTATATGGCTGAAATAAATGACCATATAACTAAAACAACTGATATATTCTCCAGAAATATTGGTTATTATAATGACCTGATAGTTAGTTTATCAAAATTAAGTGAGTTCTCAACTGTTTCCTCGTTAATAGCGTCTCAACTTCCACTTAAGCTTAAGAAATTTGACAATGATGAATTAAACAATACATCTACAGGTGACAACACTCGAAGATTGACCTCATTAGATTCTACAGATACAGTAGATGTAAATTCCATAAATCAGGAGTTTTTTACATTTTTGTCAAAATACTCACAGCCTTTTGTACACAGTTTAAAATTAACAGATTTTGAGGATGGAATAGATAATCTAGTTACTATAGAGGTTCGTGAGTTTGTCAAGAGGAATCTATTTGTTACATATAATTGGTTAAATACCATTTATTCAAACAATCAGAAAGATTCAGATGTTATTGCTGGTTTATTGCGCATTATTGGGGTAGTGGTTGAACAGGAGAATTCAGATATGCTATTACCAATTGTCATAGCTGGGCTTGCAAATATAAATTCAAAGACACAAGAAGCTGCATTAATGGTCATAGAACAATGGAGAACTAAAAATTGTTTAGACGCATTACAAACAACTAATTTCTCCTCTGTATGGCTTAAGGAATATGCAAAACAAATAGAAGCAGAACTTATTGAAGAACTTTGCCTATGTTGATACGAATGATTTCTAGTATAAGTAGATGGGATGGTTCTCGTTCCGTTAATCGGAAAGATGCTTTTATATGTGGGGATGCTATTAGTGATCTGAGAACCACGAATAATGAATTAAGTGTATGGAAAGCAGATACACAGGAAGACATCGAAGACGCTATAGTCGCTTTAGCATTAAATCGAGATAGTGTTAGTAAGTTATCTTACTTCTTATTAGAAGAAGATGAACTTAAAAAAATCGAAATAAATGTCTCTGACCAAAAGCCAGGGGCGGCTGCAGGATTAAAAGATTGTATACTTTCTAAACATAGAGATTTAATAGAACTTGACTTTTGGAGACTGGGCTTTTTAACTCAATATATGCTGGAATTAGTGAAAAACCCAAAACAATGTAAGAATCTAACAAGAAAAGAAATAAAAACATTGTTAGAGAAATACAAAAATAAAAATCTAATAACCGTAGAGCAGATGAATTCTAAGCTAAAAGAAGATCTGAAGTGGTAATTTACAAAGTATAATAAATCGTTTAAATCTTAGGGATTTAAACGATTTATTATAGGTGTTTATCGGATTATCAAGAACCCCAAAACAAATGCATCGGGGAAGATGAATTTCTTTTCGCCGAGGGTGAACTTGATGTGGATAAACTTTTCGTTCTTGTTGATTTTTACAACAGTTCCCTTGCCGAATTTCTTGTGAATAACAGTGCTATCAACACCGATTGATTCTAATTTGGCTTCAAGGTCTTGCATCGTCTGTAACTCTGGCGGTGGTGCAGTAGTAGCAGTTGGTCTTCCAGATTGTGGTTGAACAATAGGCTTCACTTGCGATACACTTTCTGTAGGCTTATTATCCACTCGCCTTGCTTCTCTTTGAGGACTTTCAACAGCCTCGCTACTCCTTGAATACGAACTATAATCAACCTCGGTCATTGAGGATTGTTGATTATAGAATAGTTTCTCATATTGAGTTTTGCGGATTGTGGTGTCCCAGCCGCCGACCTCATCGTTGGTATGTTTGTCAATACCGGTATAGGTGAGGCTGGCATCTTCATAGCGTTTGAATTTGAAGATGGCGTCGTTCATCAACGGTGCGTTGAACACGCCTAATGAGCAGAGCATATTGAAGTCCTCTACGCTCAAGCCTGTAACTTTTTTGAATAGTCCCGGCTCTAACTGGGTAATGACATCTTTAAGACATCGTTCACGATAGTCGGTCAAGTACATAAAGACAGGAATGCGGGTAGCGAACTTTATCAGTTTCTCTTGAATCTGCTTGCGCTTGCTTTTCATCTCCTTTTCCTCGGCTGATAGCTCCTTCTTCTCCTTTGGTGTCGGGTCGGGATTTTCTTTCTTCGCCTTCTTTACTGCCTCGGATTTATTGATAATGGTAGTAAGGTCGCTGTTGAGGTTGCGGAAGCCCTCGATGTTCATCAAAGCCCGCATCGCTTCGGGGCTTGCAAGCAAGCGTTTCAGCGTATCGTTATCCACATTTACAAGCAATGCCGACTCCCATCGCTTTGCAAGCAGTGTTGCCGATGTTCCTGCAAGTGCAATATCAAGAATATCTTGTGCATCGACCTCTTTCATGCTGCTGCCGTCGTAAGCCAATACCGGCAAGAACTTGATAAATTCTCCAACCTTTGCTTCGGGGTTGCTTTCGTTTATATCCAAGCGGCAACTATAATCTGAAATCTGTCGCAAGGCTCTGTCAAGTGCAAAATCGAATACATAGCACTCGTTCTTCATTATGGTCTTGCTACCTTCTTCATTCTTCACCTCCCAAGGACTCTGCACGCGGAACGCTGCCTGAAAATAGGTTTCAGGGCTTTTCAAATTACGGAGCATAAATATACCAGTCCAAGGTTTAACTGTTACACCCGTTGTCAACTTACCGCAAGTGAGCGTAATAGTCTTTGTCTCCAATGGATCGCCCATATTGGCTTGTACAGGATGAAGAGCGTCAAGGCCTATACCCGCAGCTGTTCCGGCACAAACTACTACCTTATAATCGTGATAGAACCGATTTTGCTTTTGAGCAAGCAGATTCGCCATCGCAAAGCACGATGCTACATTCGGC
>JAZRLR010000026.1:0-64436 GCA_045646965.1 Bacteroidaceae bacterium | reverse complement strand
GGATTGAAGGTAAGAATGCCGTCTGCCACAGCTTCATTGACAATGGTTCTGAAAGAGGTTGTAAGATTGACAATAGAACTGAGAGCCAAATGGCAGTCGGTTCGTAAGTGAAGGTCATACTTCTCGATAAACGAACGATCCAATGCCGTAAAAGGAAGGTCGGTCAGTTTGTACTTCTCATTGAGGAATTTCTCAACATGCATATAGGCGTACTTATAAGCACGGAGAGAACCTGCGACACGGTTCACACCTACACGCTTCTCGAAGTTCTTGATGAAGGTGCGGAAATAACTCATAACTGTCTGTTGTCCCGAAGCCATACCCAAAATCAGGCACTTGACATCATCGGCAGTTACACCTTCTCGTATTGCCGACTGCTCTTGATAGATATGCAGAGCTGATGCTCTTATCTCGTCCAACTGACGGTTGATTTCACGGGCTGCGACACTCTTGCCCGTAGCACGACCAGAGTGCCACATCGTATGTGGTACCGACATTTTCACACTGAATGCCGCCTCGGAGTACTTGCCGACATTCAACCTTGCCATAACGGGACAATTCCCCTTGGCATCTGCTTCGCTCTTTTTGAGGTAGAACGACACCTTTACATCTGCCTGATTCATAACTCTTTCCTTTGGTTGCAAAAATAAATTTTACAGAGTTAATGAACGGCATGTAGAATATAGCGGAACAAGGCAACAAGTACTTGACTATTAATCTCATTCTCGTATTTTTCTTCCAACGAGAAAAAATGATTACCTTTGTCAGTGCAATGATAGGAAAAACAAGCGTTCTTTGTGGCTGTTGTAGGGTATGTGCAAGAGATTAAAGATGCTGTTTCTACCAACTTTCCCTTCTATAAAAAGGCAACGGATAGGTAGCAATTCTTTCTCTAATACCCACCATATACGGCTATTTCTGCCGAAATTAGAAATATGGCGGGATAACACAAAAATGGTATAAGTACCAACCACTTATCATATTTTGCCCTCATTCTGCCATTTTTACGCAAGTTCTTTGTATCTTTGTAAAGATAGGCAGAGCTGCATCCGCACTTCATAGCGGAGATACCTGTGATGCGTGTGCCTTAATAATTTGATAAAAATGAGTTATAAAGAACGTATATCGGAGCTGCGCCGTCAGCTTCACGAACATAACTACAACTATTATGTGTTGTCATCGCCCACAATAAGCGATTTTGAGTTTGATGCATTGCTGCGCGAGCTGCAGAGTCTCGAAGAAACTCACCCCGAAATGTACGACGCTTCGTCGCCCACGCAACGTGTAGGCAGCGACATCACGAAAGGGTTTCGGCAGGTGGCGCACAAGTATCCTATGCTGTCGCTGGGAAATACCTATTCCAAGAGCGAGGTGGCCGATTTCTACGAGCGCGTGAAACGCAGTCTCAACGAGGATTTTGAGATATGCTGCGAGCTTAAATTCGACGGTTCTTCTCTCTCGCTTACCTACAGAGACGGCAAGCTGGTGCAAGCTGTCACACGCGGCGACGGCGAGAAGGGTGACGACGTTACGGCCAACGTAAAAACCATACGTTCGGTGCCTCTTGTGCTTCAGGGAAGCGGTTATCCGCAGGAATTTGAGATTCGTGGCGAGGTGCTTATGCCGTGGAATGTGTTCGAGGAACTGAACGCCGAGCGCGAGCGCAGCGGCGAGCCCCTTTTTGCCAATCCTCGCAACGCGGCGTCGGGTACTTTGAAACTGCTCGATTCGGGTGAGGTGGCGCGTCGCAGGCTTGACGCATATCTCTACTATATGCTTGGAGAAAATCTTCCGGGTGAGGGACATTTCGAGAATCTTATGCAGGCGCGAGAGTGGGGCTTCAAAATTTCCGATACTACGCGCAAGTGCAGCACCCTCGAAGAGGTGTTTGCCTTTATCGACCACTTCGACACGGCGCGCAAGGAACTGCCGGTGGCTACCGACGGCATAGTGCTCAAGGTGAATTCTCTGCGTCAGCAGAAGAATCTCGGCTACACGGCGAAGTCGCCCCGTTGGGCCATTGCGTACAAGTTTCAAGCCGAGAGGGCATTGACACGTCTAAACGAAGTGACCTACCAGGTGGGGCGTACAGGTGTCATCACCCCCGTTGCCAATCTCGATGCCGTGCAGCTGTCGGGTACAGTTGTGAAGCGTGCCTCGCTCCACAATGCCGATATAATAGAAAAATATGATTTGCACATAGGCGATATGGTCTATGTAGAGAAGGGTGGTGAGATTATCCCCAAGATAACAGGTGTGGACACCGATGCCCGTTTTATGGTGGGTGAGAAGGTGCGTTTCATTACAAAATGCCCCGAGTGTGGCACGCCGCTCGTGCGTGTCGAGGGCGAGGCTGCGCACTATTGTCCCAACTCCTCGGGCTGCGCTCCGCAGATGAGGGCACGCATAGAGCACTTTGTGTCGCGTGATGCTATGAATATCGATTCCATAGGTCCCGAGACTGTGGAACTGCTCTTCAATTACGGCCTTGTGAAAGATGTGACCGACCTCTATTCAATAGAGGCCGAGGATTTCTATTTCCTGCCGCGTATGGGAGCAAAGTCGGCCGAGAATATGATTAACTCCATCAGGGAATCGCGTAACGTGCCCTTTGAAAGAGTGCTCTTTGCTCTGGGTATACGTTTTGTGGGTGCAACGGTGGCCAAGCGTCTTGCCCGTGCGTTTAATAATATGGACGCGATAATTGCAGCCACTCTTCCGCAGCTTATGGCGGTCGATGAGATAGGCGAGCGCATAGCCACAAGCGTGAGGCTCTTCTTCGATAATCCTGCAAACATAGAGCTTGTGGAGAAATTGCGTGCTGCAGGGCTCAAGTTCGAGATTGAGGAGGAAATCATCAGCGGACGCACCGATATTCTTGCAGGAAAGAGCATTGTGATAAGCGGCGTCTTTACGCATCACTCGCGCGACGAGTACAAAGAAATGATAGAGCAGAACGGTGGAAAAAATGTGGGCAGCGTGAGCAAGGCAACCTCATTTATTCTTGCCGGTGAGAATATGGGACCGAGCAAGTTGGAGAAGGCGCAGAAACTAAATGTGAAGCTCGTGAGCGAGGAAGAGTTTCTTGCAATGTTGCACGACGCGACAAAATGAAAAAAAAGATAAACATTTGTAACAAAAAATAATGTAGTTGGCGATATTTGATGTAATTTTGTAACGGAAAATGTTTTTTATATAATATATGATGCAGAAAAAGATAAGTGGAGCGGGTGTGGCTATTGTGACACCCTTTACACAAACAGGTGAAGTCGATTATGCGGCGCTTGAATCTCTGGTGCAGATGCACCTCGATTGCGGAACCGATTTCCTTTGCGTACACGGTACCACAGGAGAGACTCCTACGCTTACAATTGAGGAGAAACGCGAAACACGCCGTCGCATCATAAAACAGGTTGCAGGACGCATCCCCATTATGTTGGGCGTTGGCGGAAACAATACAATGGCCGTTGTAAACGAGCTCAAGACCGAGGATTACACAGGCATCGATGCCATCCTCACTATTGTCCCCTATTATAACAAACCCACACAAGAGGGTATCTACCGACATTTCAAGGCTATTGCAGAAGCAACCGAGTTACCTGTGTACCTATATAATGTACCCGGTCGTACGGGTGTAAATATGTTGCCCGAGACCACAGTGCGCCTTGCCCAGGAGTGCAAGAATATCGTGGGCCTCAAGGCGGCATCCGGTAATTTGCTGCAGATATCGCGATTGTTTGATATAAAACCCGCGAATTTCGATATCTTGTCGGGTGACGACGCTCTCACGGTTGAAATTATGAAGATGGGTGGCACAGGTGTCATTTCGGTCTTCTCAAATGCTTTCCCCGCACAGCTCAAGCAGCTCGTTGAGGCGGCAGCACAGGGTGATTTTGCAAAGGCGCGTGCCCTTAACGACAAATACAGCAAAATATTCCAATTGCTCTTTGTCGATGGCAACCCCGCAGGAGCCAAGGCAGCCCTCAATATTATGGGCAAATGCGAGAATGTGCTCCGTCTGCCTTTGGTGCCCGTGAGCGAGAATGTAGCCTGTGAGATGGCGGCAGAGATAGCTGCGCTGTGATACGTTTATGGATAACTTAAAAAGGTTACTCGACGAGAAAGCCGCGCAATATAATTGCAAAGAATTTATAAAGGACGATCCTGTCAGTTTTCCGCACGCGTTCAGTGACAAACGCGACATAGAGATTGCAGCTCTGCTTGCATCGGTCATTGCGTGGGGAAACAGAAAAATGATATTAAACTCGGGAAACAAAATGCTCTTCGGCATAATGGGAGGCAAGCCCTACGATTATGTGATGAGCGACGAGTGGTGCACCCTATGTCGCGATAGTAATATCCATCGCACATTTTTTGTGCGCGATTTTGTTTATCTGTGTCGCGGGCTCAAGCAGATATATCTGGAGCACGGCTCTATGGAGCCACTCTTTGCCCACAACGATGTGTGGAACGGTATATCGGCTTTGCGAGAGGAGTTTTCCCGAGCCAACGACGGCAGCTCCACAAAACACCTGTCGAACCCGGTGCCCGCGAAGGGCAAGGCGGCATCCTCGTGCAAACGTTTGAATATGATGCTCCGCTGGCTTTCGCGCAACGACGGCATAGTGGACTTGGGTATCTGGCACGACGTGAACCCTGCGAAACTTATGATACCGCTCGACGTTCACGTCGCAAGGATAGGGCGCAGGCTTGGGCTCATAACCCGCACACAGAACGACCGCAGAACCGTTGAAGAACTCACGGCACGCCTGCGAGAGTTCTCGCCCGACGACCCGGTGCGATACGATTTCGCCCTTTTCGGCATAGGTGTAGCAGGCGAAGATATATTTAATAAAATATGAATAAAGAACTGGTGCAGCGATGTACCGCAGCAATATAAACAATATGGCAAAAATTAATAAAGAAGATGCTTTGAACTACCACGAGGGCAAACGCCCCGGTAAGATTGAGGTAGTTCCCACAAAACCCTATTTTACACAGGCCGACCTCTGCCTGGCCTATTCGCCCGGCGTTGCCGAGCCTTGCTTGGAGATTCAGAAAGACCCGCAGAACGCATATAAATATACTGACAAAGGTAACCTTGTAGCAGTAATTTCAAACGGTACCGCAGTGCTCGGCCTTGGAAACATAGGTGCGTTGAGCGGTAAGCCCGTTATGGAGGGAAAGGGACTTTTGTTCAAGATTTATGCAGGTATCGACGTGTTCGATATTGAGATTGACGAGAGCAATCCCGACAAATTCATCGAGGCCGTAAAGGCTATCTCTCCCACATTCGGTGGTATCAACCTCGAGGATATCAAAGCCCCCGAGTGTTTCGAGATTGAGCGTCGCCTCAAAGAGGAGCTTCAGATTCCTGTTATGCACGACGACCAGCACGGAACAGCCATTATTTCGGCAGCAGGCTTGCTCAACGCCCTCGAGGTAAACGGCAAGAATATCTCCGAGGTTAAGGTGGTTGTGAACGGAGCAGGTGCCGCAGCTATCTCTTGTACAAAACTCTACATCGCACTTGGTGTGAAGAAAGAGAACGTGGTAATGCTCGACAGTCGCGGAGTAATCAACGTAGAGCGCACAAACCTCACTCCCGAGAAGAAAGAGTTCGTCACAGAGCGCACCGACATTCACACTCTCGAAGAGGCTGTAAAGGGTGCCGATGTATTCCTCGGCCTTTCAAAGGGTAACGTGCTCTCAAAGGATATGGTTCGTTCAATGGCCAAAGATCCCATCGTCTTTGCCCTTGCAAACCCCGAGCCCGAGATTACCTACGAGGATGCAATGGAGTCTCGTCCCGACGTGCTTATGAGCACCGGTCGTTCCGACTATCCCAACCAGATTAACAACGTAATCGGTTTCCCCTATATTTTCCGCGGAGCACTCGACACTGCGTCGGTTGCAATTAACGAGGAGATGAAGCTCGCCGCCGTGCGCGCCATCGCAAACCTCGCCAAGCAGCCCGTTCCCGAGATTGTGAGCAAGGTGTATCACGTAAACAACTTGAGCTTCGGTCGCGACTACTTCATTCCCAAACCCGTAGACCCCCGTCTCTTGGTTGAGGTTTCTACCGCAGTGGCCAAGGCTGCTATAGAGAGCGGTGTGGCACGCAAGACCATCACCGACTGGGATGCATACAAAGAACACCTTCTCGAGTTTATGGGACGCGAGTCGAAGCTCACACAGCAGATTTATGAGATGGCACGCACCGAGACACAGCGCGTTGTATTTGCCGAGGGTGCGCATCCTTCAATGATGAAAGCCGCTGTAAAAGCCAAGGAAGAAGGTATCTGTCAGCCCATCCTGCTCGGTAACGACGAAATCATCGCCAAGCTCGCCAAGGAGCTCGACTTGAGTCTCGAGGGCATCGAGGTGCTGAACCTGCGTCATCCCAACGAGGCTGCGCGTCGCGAAAGATACGCAAGCATCCTTGCAGAGAAACGTCAGCGCAAGGGCTACACTGTAGACGAGGCAAACGACAAGATGTTTGAGCGCAACTACTTTGGTATGATGATGGTTGAGACTGGCGATGCCGATGCATTTGTGACAGGTCTCTACACAAAATATTCAAATACAATCAAGGTAGCAAAGGAGGTTATCGGCCTTCAGCCCGGTTACAACCACTTTGCGACAATGCACATCCTCAACTCAAAGAAAGGAACCTACTTCGTTGCCGATACACTCATTAACCGTGCTCCCAAGACCGAGACACTTGTAGATATCACACGCCTTGTCGAGAAGTCGGTACGTTTCTTCAATCACGAGCCTGTTATGGCAATGGTATCTTACTCAAACTTCGGTACCGACGAGGGCGGCAGCGCCGAGAACGTGCAGAAGGCTATAGAGTATCTCCACAGCGAGTATCCCGAGTGGAAGCTCGATGGTGAGATGCAGGTGAACGTGGCAATGAACCGTGAGCTTCGCGATAACAAATATCCTTTCAATAAGCTCAAGGGCTTGGATGTAAATACTTTGATATTCCCCAACCTTAACTCGGCCAACTCTTCATACAAACTGTTGCAGGCTTTGAGCCCCGACACAGAGATTATCGGCCCCTTGCAGATTGGTCTTAACAAACCCATCCACTTCATCGATTTCGAGAGTTCCGTTCAGGAGATTCTCAACGTGACAGCTGTTGCGGCAATCGACGCTATGGTAAACAAAAAGAAGTGAACCAATTCTTATTAAATAATGAAAATGCGACCACAAAGTGGTCGCATTTTTTTGTGGCATTTATTCCACTACGGGAAGTGAGTTCTTCCATCGCTCGGCATAGGAGTCGAGCACCCGTCTCACATTTTCTCCTATCGTGGCGTAGTCTTTCTCCTTGAGGTTGGCAAGCGACACGCGTATGCTCCACTCGGGGGCGTCGAAGCCGCCGCCGTTCAGCACCACGAGCGAGGTTTCTGTGGCAAGGCGATAGACCACGTCGAGCGGGCTGTAGTTGAGACGCAGGTAGTCGGCAAAGTCGTCGCCATAGAATTTCTTTGCCCACACAATGAGGTCAATCTCGGAGTAATACCCCGCACGCAAGGCGTCGTCGGGCAAAGTGAAGCCCATATTCTCCCACAATGTGTGCAAGCGTCTGTCTATTATTTCGTGCATTTTCTGCTTAAAAACGTCGCCCTCGCTCTTGTCAATCAGCGAGTAGAGCGCAAAGAGTGTCATCTGCATCTGCTGTGGCAGCGAGAGGCCTGCCGTGTGGTTCAGTGCCACTTGACGACTGTCGGCAACCATTCTGTCTATGAAACGCATATTTTCCACGTCGCGGCGTATGGTGCCATATCGCTGTGCAAGCTCGCTCTTGCGTTTGCGCGGCAGTCGTTTCAATAGCTCGTCGAAGATATTGTCGCGGTGCAGGGCTGTCACGGCAAGTCGCCAGCCCGTGGCGCCGAAATATTTCGAGAACGAGTAGACACATATTGTGTTATGGGGTAGGCGGGCTGCAATCGACTGAAAATCCTTTATATATGTGGCATATACATCGTCGGTGACAATCATTAGGTTGGGGTTCCAGCGTTTCACAATGTCCACAAGCATATCGACGCTTTTGCTGTCCATTGCATAGCTTGGCGGGTTGCTCGGGTTCACAAGAAAGAGCGCCTTGTATGTGGTGTCGCGCAGCTTGTTCAGCTCCCTTTCGTCATACTGCCACAGATGCAAACCCTCGTCGCTCATCTTGCTTGCGTGTATGTTTGTCACCTTGTATCGGTAACGTCGCAGCTCGGGAATCTCTATGTAGGGCGTAAATACGGGTGTCATAAGTGCTATGCTGTCGCCGTTTTGCAGCAGATAGTTCTGTTGCAGGCTGTCAAATATATAACACATTGCGGCGGTGCCTCCTTCGGTGGCAAATAGGTCGGTCTCGCCTTGTGGCGGCCGTCCCGCGCAGAGCTCCTGCGCAATGTAGTCGCGCACAGCAATCTCGCAATATTTGAGTATCCTGTCGGGCACGGGGTATTGGTTACCTGTGACGCTCTCGGCCCACTCGTGGACAAGCTCGTCGGCATCAGCCTTGTGCTCCTCGGTCATATAGGTGATACACTTGCCAAGGAATGTGACAGCTTCGCTCTTTGCCTTTTCTTCAAGGAAGGTGCGGAACCTGCGGGCAATGCCTTTCTTTTGCGGAATACCTGCAAGGCCCTCGGGCAGTTCCCAGTCGCGTCGGCACTCGGCGAGGGCAAACTCTCCAAGCACAAAGAGGGCTTCGCGCGGCACGGTGGCAATCCAGTTGGGGTTACCACGACCTGCATTCAGCATAGTGCGCATCATCTTGCGTATGCTCTCGTCGGCAAGTTCAATGAGCCTGTTCTTCAGCTCGAAAGGGCTTATCTTTTCCATCTCCTTTTCAAACTCCACGGCTTCGTTCTTTTTTTCAAGCAATTTATTCATATCGTTATATTTAGGTTATTGACACAAAAGAACTATAAACACTCCCCACAGTATAAGCAATGTGTTTCCCACGGCATAGGTGACGGTGTATCCCAGGGCGGGTGTTTCGCTGCCTATGGTTTCCTGCAATGCACCCAGAGCTGCTGTCGTGGTGCGGGCACCTGCGCAACAGCCCAGAGCTATTGCGGGGTGGAACTTAAACCATTTGGTTGCAATATAGAGGCCGAAGAGCAACGGTATCGCACTCGAAAATATTCCCGCCACGAAAAGCGTGAGCCCCACCTCCTTGAAACCCTCTATGAAACCAGGGCCTGCCGTTATACCCACGATGGCGATAAAGATATTCAGGCCGAGGTTGTTGAACACCCACAAGGCACTCTCGGGAATGGCGCCCAGAGTGGGGTGGTGTGAGTGCCACCAGCCAAAGAAGAGGCCTGCGATGAGCACGCCGCCGCTGCTGCTCAAGCTCAACGGCACCCCGCTTATGTGCAGCGTGAGGCTGCCCGCTACCGCGCCTATCAAAATGCCGAAAGCAACGAAGACAAGGTCGGTGGCGTTTGTGGCAATGTCGGGGTAGCCAATCTCTCGGGCGGCAGGCTCTGCTTCGTATTTCTTACCCACAAGCTCCACAATGTCGCCCGTGTTAAGCTTTGTGGCGGCAAAAACAGGTATGCTCACTCCCATACGGGTTATCTTCTGAATACTCACACCGTGCATAAAGGGCTGCAAACGCAGCTCGCCCACGCTCTTGTTGTTGTAGCAGCACTCGTGCTTTCTTCTTTTGCCGGCAACTCTTGTCTTTACAACCATAACGGGGAACTCGAGTATAGCGTCGTCGTCCACCTCACGGCCTATCCATTTCTCCTCGCCTATGGCAAACTCCCTGCGTCCTGTGAGCACCACTTCGTCACCTTTTTTCAGCATATAACTTTGTGCTATGCTGTCGATGATTTTTCCGTTCTTGCGCACGCGCTCCACAAAAAGTCTTTTCCCTTGCACCTCAAAGAATTTCTCGAGTTCCTGCACCGAGCGTCCTTCGTCGAACCATCTGTTCTCAATTTTGTAGGCGCGAAATACCACCTGACGCTTTGCCTGCACAAAGCCCGGCTGCTCGCTCTCGTTGTTTCCCATCTTCTCTTCGAGCTCCTTGCACGCAGCCCTCACCTTGGAAAAACCACCCATAAGCCTCGGGCCGAGTCTTGCAATTATCCACGCCGAGCCTGCCGTGCCGAAGATATATGTCACGGCATAGGCCACGGGTATTATGTTTATCATCTTCTCCTGCTCGGTGGCGGGCAGGCCGAGTCCTTTTATGGTGTCGCCCGCCACACCTATCACCGCGCTTATGGTCTGTGAGCCTGCAAGCAGGCCCGCAGCCTCGCCCGGGCCATATCCCATTATGAGCGATATAATCCACGTCGAGAGTAGTATGAAACAGGTCATAAGCACCGCGAAATATACCTGCGGCAATCCCTCTTTCTTCAGTCCGCTGAAGAATTGCGGGCCCACCTTGTAGCCTATGGCAAAGAGGAAAAGCAGAAAAGCCGTTGGCTTCAAAGTGCTGCCCACGGGTATGTGTAACTGCCCCAGAACGACACCTGTGAGCAGTACGCTCGATACAATGCCGAGCCCGAATCCTTTAATCTTGATTTTTCCAATGAGAAACCCCGCGCCTATTGTGAGATATATGGCAATCTCGGGGTGTGAACGCATAAGCTCTATTATCCAATTCATAAAACACTGTTTTTATGAAGGATAACAGCGGCCGAGCGATAAAAGTTCTAGGTTTCCGTTTTGTCACCCAATGAGGTCGCGCAGCAGAGTTATTTCGGTTTTGTCGGCGCCGAGCTCTGCGAGGGTAGTGCGGTCTTTGTCGAAATTTGTGTAGAAAAGCTCCTCGTTGTCGCACATCTCTTTTGCCTTGCGGTAGAGCTCTACGGCGCGGGCATTTTCCTTCTGAATCCACTCCACGTGGGCCGCATTCATATAGTCGTTGAATGATGCTTTTTTGTGCTCGAGAATCTTTTTGTAATAGTCGCGTGCCTGCTTTGCCTTGCCTGTGAGCAGCGAGCACCACGCAATGGCTCTCATTGCTTTTATTGAGCCGGGTTTGTTATATTCCACTTTGAAGAACCTCGCAAAGGCCTCGTCGTAGCGCTTTAGTATTGCCAGGCACTCGCCTGTTTGCATCTGCAACGACAGGTCGTCGGGGGCAATCTCCTCGGCGGGCAGGTAGTAGCTCAACGCCTTGTCGGCCTCGCCCACGAGACGATAGCACTGCGCAATGTGACGCATAGTCCACAGAGTGTCGGGTTTTACGATGTCGGCGCGTGTGTAGTAGTCGAGCGCAGCGTGGTAATCTTTCTCTTTTTGCAGGCAGTAACCCATCTCCTGGTAGAATTGTTCGCCCGCGCTGTTCTGCTTCTCATATATCTTGCCGGCAGCCACCGCTTCGGCGAAATATCCTTTGTTCAGCAGGTACTCAAATGTCTGCAGCAGGGTGTGAGCCTCTGTCACAAGCATTGCCGAATATTTACACTCGAGCATATTGAGCGACAGTGCAAAGGGATCGGTTATCTCCTTGGCAAACGGCGATAGCTTGAAGAAACGGTAGAGGTCCTGAATGTACTGGTTGCTCTGAATCTCGGCCTCCTTCTCGGCGGGTGCCTTGCTTGTGGTGTCGGGTGCGTTGGCAATCTCCTCGTGCCCTCCGAGCTGCTGCATAAGCATATCGCGCTGCTCTTGCGGCACCTGCTTGAATGTGAGGCAGAAAGAATATTTGTCGCTGTTGCAGAAGAAACGCGACGCGCATATTGCACCGAGCATTGTCTTGCCGAGTGCAGTGTCGGCAGGCAGAATCTCGGCTATTTCGGGAATTGTGGTGTCGAAGGGGCGGAGCCAGTTTTTTATCTCGTTGAAGAAGGGGTATCTTTTCAGTTGTGAAAAGGTGCTCATATACACATCGGCGCCCTCTATCTGCCACTTGGTCATCTCTTCGAGCTTGCCTTTTATCTCGTCTTTTTCCACCCACTCTTTCCACTCGGGGTTCTTGTCTTCTTCCTCTTCTATCTCGCGCAGAATGTCAATGCCCATCTTCTCGCTGTTCAGATGTGGGTTCTTGAGCATAGCGGGGATTATCTCCTCGCGCATCTTGCGGTCGATTTTCTTTGTCTCGCGGCATCGCAGTAGCTGTATCTGCACTATGCCGGCGCGTGTGAGCAGGCGCGCATCATCGTGCACGGCTTGCAGAGCTGCTTGTAGCTCGGGGTGAAATTTTATGCGTTTGTCGTGGGTGAAGAGTGAGAGCATCACACCCACGAGAGCTCTTGTGGAGATTGTCACGCTGTCGTTGTACACAGCATTTATGAGAGTGAGAGCCTTTGCGGGCTCAAAGCATTTGAGCAGGCTCAATGTGACTGCGCTCACGCATAGTGCTCTGTCGTTCTGCGAGAGTTCCTCGTCGGCAATTATGCGTGAAATCTTTTCGGCGTCGCTCTTGCTCCAGCTGGTGCTGCACCATATAGCCTTGAAGAGGTGGTTCAGCAGTTCTTCTTTTTTCTGTGCCACTGCGGCAAGGCTTTTCTCTCTCTCGGCCTGCGGCAGCATCCTTGCCACTTCGGCGTTTGCGGCGTTTTCGTGCAGCTGTGTGTGCAGCAGCTCTGCTTGTGAGAGATTCTTGTAATGCTTTCTTGCAGCGTGGTAGGGGCTGAACGATTTTTCTGTCTCGCGTGTTATGGCGATAATGTCGTTCAGTATGTAGCACTCGCCGGTGAGTGCGTGGTACATCTGCTCTCTTCCCGGGTCGGGGGTGGAGTTGCGCAGATATTCGAGCAGGTAGCCATACGACTCCTGCATTTGGGTGAAACGTGTGCGCAGTGTCCAGTCGTGAAGAGTCTCAATTTCCTCTCCAAGTGTCTCTATAGCATTTTTCAGGCACCCCTTGTCGAGCAGTGCCGTCACTCTGTTTCTTATTTCTGCGATACGTTTCTCTTCCATATAAGTTCTTTATAAACATAAACAGCGCGGTAAACCACGCTGTTTATGAATTAATTTATCGAATAGAATTATTCGCCTTTGATAGCTGCAACGCCGGGGAGTACCTTGCCCTCGATAGCCTCGAGAAGAGCACCACCACCTGTTGAGATATAAGACACCTTGTCGGCCATATTGAACTTGTTTACACAAGCTACAGAGTCACCACCACCTACGAGTGAGAAAGCACCGTTTGCAGTAGCCTTTGCGATAGCCTCGGCGATAGCACGTGAGCCGCCTGTGAAGTTGTCAAACTCAAATACACCTGCGGGGCCGTTCCAGAGGATAGTCTTTGCATCCTCGATAGCTGCTGCAAATGCCTTGCGAGCCTCGGGACCTGCATCGAGACCTTCCCAACCCTCGGGGATGTCCTGAACCGATACAACCTGTGTGTTTGCGTCGTTAGAGAAGTCGTCGGCTGCAACGCAGTCGGTAGCGAGAACGAGGTTCACGCCCTTTGCCTTTGCCTGCTCCATAATGTCGATGGCGAGCTGCAATTTGTCGTCCTCAACGATAGAGTTACCAACTTTGCCACCCTGTGCCTTTGCAAAAGTATACGTCATACCACCGCAGAGGATGAGGTTGTCCACTTTGTCCATAAGGTTCTCGATGATACCAATCTTTGTAGAAACCTTTGAACCACCCATAATAGCGGTGAAAGGACGTTTGATGTCTTTGAGGATGTTATCAACAGCCTGAACCTCTTTCTCCATCAAGTAACCGAGCATCTTGTTGTCGGCGTCGAAGTAGTCGGCGATAACGGCTGTAGAAGCGTGACGACGGTGAGCTGTACCGAAAGCGTCGTTGATGTAGCAGTCGGCATAAGAAGCGAGTGTCTTTGAGAACTCCTTCTGTGACTCCTTCATAGCTTTCTTTGCGTCGTTGTATGCAGGGTCCTCTTTGTCGATACCCACGGGCTTGCCCTCCTCCTCGGGATAGAAACGGAGGTTCTCGAGCATAAGCACTTCACCGGGTTTGAGGGCAGCAGCAGCCTCGGCAGCTTTTGCGCAGTCGGGAGCAAACTGAACGGCAACGCCCAATTTCTCTGAAACTGCCTCAACAATCTGGCTCAAAGAGTATTTTGCGTTCACCTTGCCTTTGGGCTTGCCCATATGCGACATAATGATGAGCGCACCACCGTCTGCCAATACTTTTTTCAGTGTGGGGAGAGCACCTCTGATACGGGTGTCGTCGGTGATTTTTCCCTCTTCGTTCAAAGGCACGTTGAAGTCTACGCGAACGATTGCCTTCTTACCTGCAAAATTGAATGTGTCAATTGTCATAATTGAAATTTATTTAGTTAATAAAATCAGTTTTTAAATTCTGTAATATTGCAAAGATATAATTTTTTATATAAACAAGATTATAAATTCCTGATAAAATTATCTCTTATGTGTAAATGCTGTGATGTTATATTAATTTTTTTCCTAAAAACAGAAAAGCGGTATATTTGTTCTTATTAAGCGCTTTTGATAGATAAGTGCATATAATTAAGATGAATACTGATAAAACCGGGGCTATTAAAAGATTGAATACAAAACTATTTACGTTATCAAAATTGAGATATTGTAATAAAAAGCATTCCAATATGAATGATTGCAGAATGTAAACACCGATGGTATATTCGCCATACGAGCATAGCTTTTTTATGATGTTATTGTTTGTCCCCGATACACATATGTGGAACAATGCAATGAAAAAAATGGAACCCAAAGCTCCTATTATGAGTCTGTATGGTTTTATATATGCCATATATAAAAAATCTGAATATTCTCCTGCTTTTAATTTATACAGCATTGAGTATATTGGTTGCCAAAATTCTTTACTCCAATGTAGTAACATCACAGCAAAGATTATTCCTGTTACTATAGCTATAGTTTTTGAGTTTTCCTGAAACTTGTTCCAATAGGCTTTTATAAGTAGTCCGATGACAAAACAAGGGTACATTATATCAATATTTGTAGTAAAGTATGGAATGCGTGCTATATGTGGTATTTGAGTAAATATTAGTGTGAATATGAATGCGATGAGTTTGTATTTCCCTAAAGAGTATGATATTTTGGAAAGGAGAAAACAGAAAAAAGCGGTTTTTAAGAACCAAAATGCATACAGTAATTCGTGGTTAAACATATCATATAAATTGCAATCTTTAACTGCGCAAATACCAATGGACATTATCAAAGATGCTGTTATGCACGGTAATAGTAATTGCCGCGATTTTGTTATGATGCTTGAAACAAAGTTCCTTTTAAGCCCCGAAGATGCAAAGTAACCACTTATCATCATAAACAGAGGCATATGGAACGAATAAATCATCACATAGCCTATTTCATCGATGTGGTTTGTGCTTAACAGATGTTGTATGCAGTGTCCTAATATTACCATATATATGGCAAAAAGCTTTAATGCATCAAATTGTAATAGTCTCATTATTCTTTCCTCTTGATTTGTGTTTGACATTTTTTTGTTTTACTTTCTGCTTCCCGGCAAATCTCCTTTAATCCGCACTCGTTGCAGAGTGGTGTGCGGGCTTTGCACACATATCTCCCGTGCAGAATGAGCCAGTGATGTGCCTTGGGGATAATTGCGGCAGGCAAGTATTTCATCAGCTCTTTTTCTACGCTGTAGGGGGTGGTGCAGCGTGTGGGCACAAGCCCTATGCGGTGGCTCACCCTGAAGACGTGCGTGTCCACTGCCATAGTGCTTTTGTTATACGCCACCGCTTGAATCACGTTTGCGGTTTTGCGCCCCACGCCCGGCAGGCGTGTCAGCTCTTCGGTGGTCGAGGGAATCTCACCGCCAAACTCCTCGCACAGCATACGCGCCATCGCTGCAAGGTGCTTCGCTTTGTTATTTGGGTAGGATATGCTTTTAATGTAGTTGAAAATCTCGTCGGGGTGTGCTTCGGCCATCTCCTGCGGGGTGGAGTATCGCGCGAAAAGGTCGGGCGTCACCAGGTTCACCCTTTTGTCGGTGCATTGCGCCGACAGAATCACCGCTACAAGCAACTCAAACGGAGTGGTGTAGTTGAGCTCCGTCTCGGCAACGGGCATAGCCACCTCAAAGTATTCTATTACCTTTTTATATATATCGGCTTTTTTCATAGTGTGCAAAATCTCTTGCGAAGATAGCTCTTGCTGCTTGTTTTTCAAAATCGGTAAAAGAATATTTGTATTAAATAGCTGGTGAGCGCTGATAATTCTGTGTTAGTCAGAAATGGCCAAAGTGGTAAAAGTGCTCTTTTAAAATAAAAATGTTGTGAAAAACATTTTAAAAGTTACTCTTGCAGCGGAACTGCGTTGTTCCGTTGCAAGAGTAATTCATTTCTGTAGAAAGCAAATAATACACTCTTGTGAAAAGTCGTCGGCGAGCACGAAACTTTAGAGTAAGAGATAACCTTTCTTGCCCTTAAAATAACAGGAAAACTACGATGTCGAGCCGTAGTGCAATAAAGATAAGGTTAAGAAAAAGCAAAGCCGCCCTGGGCGGCTTGACTGTGAGTGTGGAAAGGTTTAGTATCCCGGGTTTTGTGTGAGATTTATGTTGTATATCAGTTCTTGCATTGGGATGGGCATTTGAAGCTCGTGCTCTTTGCAATTGACAAACTCCTGTGCCTTTCCCGTTCTTTTGAGCATTGCCCAATAGCCGTATGAGAGGGCTCCCTGTTCTTGCCACAGTTGTAAGGCTTCGTCGATGCCTCCGCAGGCTTCGGTGGTGAGCAGGGTGGTAAGCTGTGGGGTGTAGAGCGGTATCTCCTCGCCAAATATTACTTTGTAATTTTCGTTTTGACTCGAGAGTGACAGCGCGAAGGCTGGTGTGTTTCTCTCAAAAAGCGACAGGGCGGTGCTGCGATTTCCTCTTTCGAGGTTTATCTCGCCTTTTATGGTTTGCAGTGTTTCGTGGTCGATGAAATATCTGTCGTAGTCTGCGGCTTTTATTTCACCTATCTCGTCTATCTCCTTTAAGATGCGGTCGTATATCTCTTCTTTGTCGCTTGCAGGGCGTGAATTGCTGTCGGCTGCGTCTTTGGTTGTGACGTAGGGTGCTTTGCCCCAGAGGTGGGCTATATTGTAATAAATGAAACAGCGCAAAGCTCTTGCTTCGTTCTTGTAGATTTCGTACTCATCGGGTGCCGATTCTATGATGATGTTGCAATAGTTTATAGCGCTGTATGCATTTGCCCAGCATTCATACACTTCGGGGCTGCCCGCTGTGATTGTTTTGGGGATACCTGTAGTGGTATATCCCGTGATTCTTATGTGCTCTAAATTGATTTGTGTTGCGACGAACGAAATAATCTTCATATATGTCGTGGCGAGCATACCTGTGACATCTGTTTCGCTTTGCCAGAAATCCTCTTGTACAATATTGTTTGGTGGGGTTATTGTTATTTCCTTGTCTTCTTCGTTGCTTTCGTTTTTATCTATATCTTCTTTTTCGAGTTTGTTATCGCTCTCTTCCTCCTCTTTGTCGTCGCTTGCAGAATAGTTTTTCTCTATCTCTTCTTGCAGGGCTCTTATCTTTTCCTCCTCGCCGTTGTAGGCCGTAAACATTAAAATCTCGCCCACTTTTGACAAAGAAAGGGAGGCGCCGGTGATTGCAATTTTGTAGCTCGCAGGCTCTTTATTGCCGTGTTTTATTGTCAGATATTTGTCGGAGAGCGTGTATTGCAGGCTCTGTGTGTTGCGCTGCCACTCTGTCCCTGTGTAGGTGTGGGCGGTTGTCTCTCCTGTGCCGTTGTCGTCGATTCTCAAGGAGGTTACCTGGTTGTGTGCTGTGGTGTACCAAAAGCCTATGAGCAGGTTCTCCTGCTCGTCGTCGAGTTTGTTGCACGATGCTATGGAAAATAGCACGCCTATAATTAAAAAGGGTACCAGCAGACTTTTTTTCATTGCGTGGTTGTAAATAAATAAAGGCTGCGAGTGTAAATGCTCGCAGCCTTCGTGTGTTATTTGTTAAATGGTGAATTCTCTTATCTCGCAGTTGCCCATAAGGGTGACATCGCGGTGCGTAACGCCTTCGAGCTCTGCCTGCATAATGCGGCAAAAGAATCCGTGGCTGAAGGCGAGCACCTTTTTACCGGGATACTCTTTTCTTACCTTCTCTACAAATCTGTTTGCTCGCTCAATCATCGATTCTTCGGTCTCCACCGTTTCGTTGAGCACCGCTCCTTTTATAGGTGTGCCGGCGAGGTTACCAAGGTTGCGCTCGCGTAACAGCGGCTCTTTTATGAAGGTGCATTCGGTTCCGTTGAGGGCAATCTCGGCTGTGTCGAGGCAGCGCTTGAGGTCGCTGCATAGCACTACGTCGAATGTCATAGCTGCAAGGCGTGGTTTCAGGCTTGCCGCCTCCTCCTTGCCCTTTGCCGACAGGTGCCCGGGTGTCTGTCCCTGAAAGAGTCCCTTGGCGTTCTCTTCGGTCTCGCCGTGGCGCACAAGATATAGTGTGGTACTCATAGTTATAGTCTCTTTATGCGGTTATCAGTTGGCGCTCTCGAACAGCTTGAGGAAACGTATATCGTTCTCGCTGAAGAGACGCAGGTCTTTCACCTGATATTTGAGGTTTGTGATGCGCTCAATACCCATACCGAAGGCGTAGCCTGTGTACTCCTTGCTGTCGATGCCGCAGAGCTCGAGCACGTTGGGATCTACCATACCGCAGCCGAGAATCTCCACCCATCCTGTGCCTTTGCAGAATGGGCATCCCTTTCCGCCGCAGATGTTACAGCTGATGTCCATCTCGGCGCTGGGCTCGGTGAAGGGGAAGTATGAGGGGCGCAGACGTATCTTTGTGTCGTTGCCAAACATCTCCTGCGCAAAGAGCAGAAGCACCTGCTTGAGGTCGGTGAACGACACGTTCTTGTCTATGTAGAGTCCCTCCAACTGGTGGAAGAAACAGTGTGCGCGGTAGCTGATAGCCTCGTTGCGGTATACACGGCCGGGGGCGATGATGCGGATAGGGGGCTTGCTTGTCTCCATTACACGGCTCTGCACGCTACTTGTGTGTGTGCGCAGAATAATGTCGGGGTGAGCCTCGATGAAGAATGTGTCCTGCATATCGCGTGCGGGGTGGTCCTCGGCGAAGTTCATCGACGAGAATACGTGCCAGTCGTCCTCAACCTCGGGGCCGTTGGCAATGGAGAAACCGAGGCGGGCAAAGATGTCCACAATCTCGTTCTTTACAATTGTCAGCGGATGACGTGTACCCAAAGTCGTGGGGTACGAGGGGCGGGTGAGGTCAATCTCGCACTGCTCGTCGTCGCTTGTCTCCAAGCTCTCGCGGAGTGCGTTGATGTGGTTCTGCACTGCATTTTTAAGCTCGTTGAGCTTCACGCCCACCTCTCTTTTCTGCTCGGCGGGCACCTCGCGGAACTGTGCCATAAGGGCGTTTATAATACCTTTCTTGCTCAAATATTTCAAACGCAACGCCTCAAGCTCTTCGGCGTTGGCTGCGGTTGTTCCCTCAATCTCTTGGAGCAACCCGTTAATTTGCTCAATCATATTCTGTTTTTAAAATAAATTCTACAATGTTACAATTCTGCAAAGTTAATCAAATATGCCGAGAAAAGGAAATGCGGGGCGATATAATTTGTGCCGAGGTGTTGCATCTGCATTTTTTTTTGAAAAAAAGAGTCATAAAAAGGTAAAAACTTTTGCTTATTGATAAATTTTCGCCATTTTCGCATTCGGATAGAGACGGTGAGTGCTTTTTGCAGTGGCCGCCGCTGCCGAATCTTGTGTTTTTGTAACGGAAATAACAAAGGATTATGGAGTACAAGGAGATTGACAAGGGCGTGGAAGAGCTGCTTTCCACACTTTCGCGCCGCCTGCCGGCTGAAGATATTTTGCGCATAAAAGATGCCTACGAGTTAGCCAAAGAGGCGCACAAGGAGCAACGCCGCAAGTCGGGCGAGCCCTATATAATACACCCCATTGCAGTGGCTCGCATTGTGGCAGAAGAATTGCGCCTGGGCGCAAATCCCATTATTGCGGCCTTTCTGCACGATGTAGTAGAGGACACTCCTTATACTATAGAGGATATACGCGAGCGCTATGGCGACGATGTGGCCTTTCTTGTAAATGTGGTGACAAAAAAGAAAAGTCAGCACTACGAGTCGTCGAAGCAGATAGACAACTACAAGCAGATGCTCGACTCCATACACTACGACATACGAGCCCTGCTCATCAAACTCTCCGACCGTCTGCATAATATGCGTACGTTGAGCAGTATGCGCCCCGACAAGCAGATGAAGATTGCGGGAGAAACCGACTATTTTTATGCTCCGCTTGCGCATCGCCTGGGACTCTACCACATCAAACGCGAGCTCGAGAACCTCTCGTTTCGCTATCGTTGCCCCCGCGAGTATGCCTTACTCGAGAAATCTCTGCTCGAGGAGCAGAAACAGAAAGAGGAGTCGTTGCGCGGCTTTATGCAGTGCATAGAGACTATGCTGCAGAACAGCGGAATATATATGGGACGCACCGAGCTCTGCTGCCGCGGCCCATACAGCACCTGGAAAAAGATGCACGCCACGGGCTGCGACTTCAGGCACGTCGAAGGAAAATTCTACATACGCATAATATACCCCAATACCCACGACTACTCCGAGAAGGATATGAGTTTGAGGATATACTCGATGCTCACCGACAAGTTCAAGGAGCGTCCCGGCTCCGTGGCCAATTTCATAGACTCTCCCAAGGAGAACGGCTACCAGAGTTTCCACGTGAGGCTGCTCACCGATATGGGTAAGTGGGAAGAGGTACACATTTCTTCGGAGCGTATGGTGCGCAAGTCGCAGTTTGGCTGTGTGGCCGAGAGCTCCGAGACAAATATCACCAACTGGCTCGAGAAGTTCAAGCAGGTATTGCAGGACATTGTCTCTCACGGCAAGGAGGTGGAGTATATGGAGGGCGTTACATCCTCGTTCTACAACGACGATATTATGGTGTTTACCCCCAAAGGCAATTGCGTGATTCTGCCCACAGGCGCAACCGCGCTCGACTTTGCCTTTGAGATACACAGCGAGCTGGGCGCACACGCGCAGTATGCCCGCATAAACGGAGTGTTGAGCTCTATAAAAACCGTGCTCAAGCGAGGCGACTGCGTGGAGATTGCGCAGAATATGAAAATATCGCCCAAGCCCGACTGGTTGCAGTATGTATCGACATACAAGGCAAAGGCACATCTTAAAAACCTGCTCAACAAACAGCGCAAGCTCAAATATGCGCGATGCGAGAATTGTCACCCTCTGCCGGGAGACGAGGTAATAGGCTTCAAGCTGGAGGACGGCAGTATCATAGTGCACCGTCGCGACTGCAAGTCGGCCATACGTCTTGCCTCGCAGCGTGGCGACGATATTGTGGCGGTGAACTTTGAGGAAGACAATGAATTCCTTTATCCCGTGACAATAAATATTGTGGCGGTAGACCGTTATCACCTTCTTATCGACCTCATAGATTGCATAACCAACCGCCTGAAGCTCTCCCTCACACACATACACACCGAGAGCCACGACGAAATTGTAACCTGTACGGCTGTCTTTGCAGTGCATTCGGCTGCCGAGCTGCAAGAGGTAATCGCAAGCGTTTCGGCCATCGAAGGCGTGGACGAAGTGAGCCAGAAGATAGAATAATTTTGTGCCCCGCGCAGCGGGAAATACCTTTCAATAGATTTGCCTGCCACCCCTCACGGAGAGGAGTGATAGGCAAATTTTTTCTCTCCCACTTTTCCCTGCAAAGGGTTGCGCTGCTTGGTTCTTTTTGGTTCTTTTTGGTTCTTTTAGTATCTGCCGCGCTTATTTTTCAATTCTATGGCGGCGCGTAACCGAATTTTATTAATACCTTTGAAAAAGAAAAACAAACATCATTTACTCGATGAACGAAGAATATAATGCCAAATTGAGAGAGCGCATAGAGAGCGTGGCGGGGCGCACAATGAACAGCCCCCGAGACTTCGATTTTCTGGCGATGCGCATACTCGACAATACAGGCTCCTATATAGCCTCGGTTACGCTGAAACGCTTTTGGGGCTACTTGGGAAAGGGTAAGCAGAGAGCACCCTTTCGACACACATTGAATATCCTGGCACAATATGCCGGATACATAAACTACTCTGTCTTTTGCGAGCACCTCGATACTGACGTTGAGAGCGATTTCCTGCCCAACGACAGCTTGCAGACAAGCAGCTTGCAAAAGGGCAGTTTCGTGGAGATTATGTGGCAGCCCGACCGTCGCGTGACCGTGCAGTACGAGGGGCTCGATATGTTCAAAGTGGTAGAAAGCGTAAACAGTAAATTGAGCGTGGGAGATACATTCTTCCTTACTATGATAATCGACGGCGAGCCGCTCTATCTGCGTTGCCTTGTACACAACGGGGCATCGCCCACCAACTATGTGTGCGGTCGCTTGGGAGGAGTGAAATACAAACTTAAAAGATAAAACTCATATATACTATGGAAACATCGCGATTTGTCGATAACAGTGTGAACATAGATAAAGCGGAGCTGATAAACGAGGCAAGTGCAATGTCGAAATTCTATAAGTTGCGCATCGATGGCAGGCTCTATTTTATGAAACAGTTGCGCGACGAGTTCAAGGACGATCCTCGTTGTCGTGCGCTCTTCTTCAAGGAGTATGAAAACGGTAAATCCATAAGACATCCCTATGTGGTGGAGTACACAAGCATAAACGAAGACGAGGACGGCCTATATATACTTATGGAGTATGTAAACGGCGTGACTCTCAAAGACAAGCTCACAAGCGAGCCCGAGTTCTTCACAGTGCGCAAGAACCTTTATCTCTTTGTGGAGCAACTACTCGAAGCACTCAAGGCTCTGCACAGTCAGAATATCATATATCTCGATTTGAGCCCCAAGAATATCCTGCTCACAAAAACAGAGAATTGCGTGAAACTGGTCGATTTAGGCTTCAGCATAAACGATACAAACGACTACACCGCGGGTTGTACAAAAAACTTCGTGGCTCCCGAAACAGAAAAGGGTGAGGTAAAGGAAATAGACAACCGCAGTGACATATATGCTGTGGGCTGCCTGCTGCAATATATAGAAAAGGAGACCGGCGTGAAACTGCCGGCAGATTTACAACGTATAAAAATGCGATGCCTGCAACCGCTGAAGAGCAAACGCTATGCCTCGGTCAATGATATCTTGAGTATCCTCAAACATCGCAAGCCTATGCGCTGTGCAAGAATTTCCGCTCTGCTTGCCGTTGCGGCTTTGGCTGTCGTGGCTTTTATGAACTCACCTCTGCAGAGCGCGCTTTGCAATTACATAGGATGGCAGGCCGGGGAATACCCCGACAGGTTCGAAGCCGATGGCATATTTTACAATATCACCGACCACACAGCTCGCACCGTGGAGATTACATACAAAGGCAGTGAGCCCGACGAGTTCGAGTTTGAATACGAGGGTGGTGTGGTAAATATCCCACAAACGGTTACATACCACGGCCGCACCTTCTCGGTGACAGCTGTAGCAGGCAACGCCCTCAAGAATCCTTATATCTCAAAAATAACAATCCCCGAGGGCATTGAGACATTGGAAGACTACGCCTTTAACCATTGCAACCTCGACGGCGTAATCTACATACCGGCGAGCGTGAAAAGCATAGGTGCCTCGGCCTTCTATCCCATACTCTACATCGATGCTTTTGTGGTAGACGCCGCAAACAGGGTGTACGACAGCCGCGACAATTGCAACTCCATAATAGAGACCGCTACAAATACTCTGCTATATGGCAGTTGCACATCTGTGATACCTCGCTCGGTGACTTCTATAGCTCCCGCAGCCTTTATGGGTGCTGAAATAAAGTCGCTCACAATTCCCGAAAGCGTTACAAGTATAGGAGAAGCGGCTTTCGTACACACAAAAATTGAGGAGATTGTAATCCCCGAGGGTGTTACGGTACTAAACAGATATCTTTTTCAGTATTGCGAGAATATGCGTCGCATAACCTTGCCGAAGAGTCTCAAGGAGATAGCCCTCGGAGCGCTGTCGCATTGCGCCCTCGTGCAGCTGACAATTCCCGACGCTGTCACGGCGATAGGCGAGTATGCATTTGATTACAACCTCTCTTTGCGCGAGGTAGTGCTTGGCGAGGGTGTACGCTCGATAGGCGATTACGCTTTCGACGGTTGCAGAAATCTCACAAAGGTGGTTTCGCACATCCCCGCAAAGGAGTTGTTCGAAGTAAATAATTCGGTCTTTGGAACTGTGAACGAGCGTTGCGTGCTCTATGTGCCCAAGGGCGCCAAGCGTGTGTATGAGAACACACAAGGCTGGAATCTGTTTGCAAAGATTGTGGAGATGTAGCCTTCCCTTTTTTGTGAAACTTTGAGCGCAGTGACGCTAAATATGTAAAATAGAGCTCCCCGCAAAGCGTAAGCTATGCGGGGAGCTCTTTGCTATAAAAACTTGTGCTCTGTGCTACGAGTTCCAAATTTCCCAAGATGCAAGAGCCTGCAAATACCACATTTCGTATCCGCTTTTTGTGGCGGCACCTTGCGCTGCGCCTTTTTGCAGAAAGAGGGTGTTCTCGGGGTTGTATACAATGTCGTAGAGCAGGTGGCTCTCGTTGAGCAACTCATAGGGGATGTCGGGGCATTGGTCTACGCCGTGGCCTGTCATTCCAAGGGGGGTGCAGTTTATTATAAGTGTGTGGCTCTGCATAATCTCCTTGGTGAGCTGTGAGTAGGCTATGGCTTTCTCGCTTGCGTTGCGCGACACAAAGAGATACTCAATTTCGAGTTGTGTGAGAGAGTAGGCCACGGCCTTTGAAACTCCTCCCGTGCCCAGGATAAGCGCTTTTGTGTGGCGACCTTTTATGAGCGGTTCCAACGAGCGTGTGAATCCTATCACGTCGCTGTTGTAACCCCACAGATGGGGTGTGCCGTCGCTGTCGCGCTCAATCTTCACCACGTTCACCGCCTGAATACCGTTTGCCTCGTCGCTCATTCCCTCGAGGTAGTTCATTACTTGCAACTTGTAGGGGATGGTTACGTTGAAGCCGCACAGCTGCGGGTGCTCTTGCAGTACACGGGGCAGCTCTCCTATGCTTTCTATCTCAAAAGGTATGTACTCGGCGTCTATGCCCTCGCTTGCAAATTTCTTGTTAAAAAATGCGGGTGATGCCGATTGTTTAAGCGGATAACCAATTATTCCGAACTCCTTTCTACTCATCTTTTCTATTTCTTTGTGGCGATGTACATTGTACATATTCCACCTGTCATACGCTTGAAATTTACATCGGTGAAGCCTGCCTTCACGAGTGCTTTCTGCATAACCTCACCTTGCGGAAAGGCGTCTATTGACGCGGGCAGGTAGTTATATGCTTTTCTGTCTTTTGTGAGCAGACGGCCCATAAGTGGCATTATGCTCGCAGAGTAGATGGGGAAAAGCTGCTTCATCGGGAAGCGGGTGGGGGTAGATAGTTCTATGATTACAAGGTGGCCGTTGCTGCGCAGCACGCGGTGGCACTCCTCGAGGCTCTTTTCGAGATTGTCGAAATTGCGTATTCCAAAGGAGATGGTCACAGCGTCGAAGCTCGCGGGCGAATAGGTGAGCGCGGTGCAGTCCTCTTGCTCAAATTTTACGTTTGCAGCTCCTGCGAGCTTGCATTTGTCGTGTGCCACCTGCATCATACCCTCCGAGATGTCGCAGCCTGTGATGTCGGCCTGCGGCAATGCTTTGCTCAACATAAGGGCAAAGTCGCCCGTGCCTGTTGCAATGTCGAGTATCTGTGTGGGTGCAAATTGCTTTACACAAGATATGGCGCGTTTGCGCCATATCTTGTCAATTGTCAATGAAAGCAGGTGGTTCAGCCTGTCATATTCGGGAGCGATATTGTCGAACATCCTTCTTATCTGGCTGCTCTTGCTCTCCTGCTCATTGTATGGTTTTACTTTCTCGTGCCTGTAGCTCATTTTAGCATCCGAGGTAGTCTTTGATATTCTGCTTGATGCGGTCGTCGATGTGGTCGGTCTCGCCCTTTACAAAAGGCTTGCCCACGATGTGCTCGTAGAGCTCGATGTAACGCTCCGATACGCTGTTTACATACTCGTCGCTCATCTCGGGCACCTGCTCGCCCTCGCGTCCCATAAAGCCGTTCTCGATGAGCCACTGACGAACGAACTCTTTAGAGAGCTGTTTCTGGGGCTCGCCCTTCTCGAACTTCTCCTGGTAACCCTCGGCATAGAAGTAGCGCGAAGAGTCGGGAGTGTGAATCTCGTCGATGAGATAAATCTTACCGTCTCTCTTTCCGAACTCATATTTTGTATCTACAAGTATGAGGCCCTTCTCGGCTGCCATCTGGCTGCCTCTCTCAAAGAGAGCGTAGGTATATTTCTCAAGCTGCTCGTAATCCTCTTTGCTCACGATGCCCTGTGCTATAATCTCCTCTTTAGAGATATTCTCGTCGTGTCCCTCGTCGGCTTTTGTTGTGGGGGTGATAATGGGAGTGGGGAACTTCTCGTTCTCTCTCATACCGTCGGGCAGAGCCACGCCGCAGAGTGAACGACAACCGTTTTTGTACTCTCTCCACGCGCTACCTGTGAGGTAACCGCGGATAATCATCTCAACGCGGAAGCCCTCGCACTTGAGACCTACTGTAACCATAGGGTCGGGAGTGGCAAGTTTCCAGTTGGGAACGATGTCGGCTGTGGCATCGAGGAATGTCGATGCAATCTGGTTGAGTACCTGTCCTTTGAAGGGGATGCCTTTGGGGAGCACAACGTCGAAAGCCGAGATGCGGTCTGTCGCAACCATCACCAGCTTGTCGTCGCCGATATTGTATACATCACGTACCTTGCCGTGATAAACGCTCTTCTGTTTCTTGAAGTGAAATTCTGTGTTAGTTAATGCTTTTGCCATAACTTTTTTATTTGTTTATTTCCTGTTTTACTTTTTTCTCGTAGCTCTCGTAGGCCTCTACGATGCGGGTGACGAGCTTGTGTCGCACAATGTCTTTTTTGCTCAATGTCACAAATCCAATTCCTTTCACATCCTTGAGAATTCTTGTGGCGTGTATTAGGCCCGAATTCTGGTGCTGCGGGAGGTCGATTTGTGTGAGGTCGCCCGTGATAATCATCTTTGTGTTACTTCCCATACGGGTGAGGAACATCTTTATCTGCTGCGGAGTGGTGTTCTGCGCCTCGTCGAGTATCACAATGGCGTCGTTCAGTGTGCGGCCGCGCATAAAGGCAAGCGGAGCTATCTGTATAACGTTCATCTCCATATACTCTTTGAGCTTTGCCATAGGAACCATATCCTCGAGCGCGTCGTAGAGCGGTTGCAGGTAGGGGTCTATCTTGTCGCGCATATCGCCCGGCAGGAATCCCAGTTTCTCGCCTGCCTCCACTGCGGGACGGCTTAATATGATTTTCCTTATCTCTTTGTTTTTGAGAGCTCTCACCGCAAGGGCTATCGCAGTGTAGGTCTTTCCCGTTCCGGCAGGGCCCACTGCAAACAGCATATCGTTCTTCTTGAACTCCTCAACTATGCGGCATTGATTCTCGTTGCGCGGGTATATGGGCTTGCCGTTTATATTGTAGACAATTACATTGCTGTCGTTGCCTTTGTCGCCCTTTTTCCCGTTCACGGCATCAATTATTGCCTCTTCGTTAAGGCTGTTGTACTTTATGCAGTATTCCACGAGCAACTCAACCACTTTGTTGAACTTTGCAAGTTCTTCCTCGTCACCTATCGCTTTTATCACGTTGTCGCGTGCTACGATGCGGAGCTTGGGGTGCAGCTTTTTGAGCATCTGCAGGTGGGTGTTGCCTGCTCCGTAGAATCCTACAAGGTCGAGCCCTTCGAGTATTATGGTACGTTCAATCATATAAGGGATTTTCTCCTTATTATATTATTTACGTTTAACCTCGGCCTCGAATCGACGTGTAGCCTCACCACCTTCGCTGCAAGAGCAGGGACCTGTGATACATCCGCCGGGGCACGACATCACCTCCACAATCTTTGTGGGGCACTTGCCTGTCTTGGCGTATGCGCGAAGCAATGCGATATTCTTTTTGTTGAGGTCGGCAATTACGGTACCCTCGAGGTCGGCCTGGCCGATGTAGTTCTTCACGGCTGTGAATACTCCGGTTGTCTTTGCAAAGTTGTGTGCATCCTTTGAAGCAGACTCGGCAGGCGTGTAGGGGATTGAGGTCTCGATGTCGATGCCCAAGCCCTGAATAACTGCATCGAGCTCGCGGAATGTCCACACGAAGTCTACAGTGGGGTGCTCGAGTCCCTCGGCTTTTTTAGATGCACAGGGAGCGATGAACACTGTGAGGCAGTCGGGGTATTTCTCTTTGGCGTAGTCGGCTGTGTAGCACATAGGCGACAGGGTGTGAGATACATATTTTACAAGGTCGGGGATGTGCTTGCGTGCAAGGTTTACATAGGCGGGGCAGCAGCTTGTAGTCATAAATGCAGCGCCCTCCTCAATCTTCTCCTTGAGCTCATCGCCCTCGCGACGGATGGTCTCCTCGGCACCGTATGCAACCTCAATTACGTCGGTGAAGCCTACTGCTTTCAATGCTCCGTATACCTGCTCGATGGGCTGGCCGAACTGTGCAAGCACTGCGGGAGCTACCATAGCAACCACTTTCTTGCCTTCACGCATACGCTTGAGCACGTCAAATACCTCGCATTTGTCGAAGATGGCACCAAAGGGGCAGGCGTTGAGACACTTGCCGCAGTATATACACTTCTCGGGGTCGATGTGCTCCACACCGTACTCGTCTTTAGAGATTGCCTTCACGGGGCAGGCCTCTTCGCAAGGTACGGGCATATAAATAATTGCGTGGTAGGGACACACTTGGTGACACTTACCACAACTGATACATTTGTTGTGGTCGATGTGTGCTTTGCCGTCGTTGTCGTATGTGATGGCATCTTTGGGACAGTTGGTGTAGCAGGGACGTGCAGCGCAACCGCGGCAGAGGTTCGATACCTCGTAGTTGGTCTTGATACACGAAGAGCAAGCTTCGTCCATAACGTGCAGGATGTTCTTCTCCTGCGAGATGTTCTCACGTGCAATCATACGCTCGGCGTAGCTGCGCAGTGTGTCTATTTCGTCAATCTCGTCCTCCATAGTGAAGCCGAGCATTGCCATAGTCTTGTATTTTGTAACTGCGCGCTCTTTGTGGACGCAGCAGCGTCCGTGAGGCTTTTGATTGCGTGGATGCAGGTCGAAAGGCAGGCGGTCGATTCTTTCTACCAACTCGTCTCTTTTCCACATTGAGACGAGCTCAGCCAAAAGTTTGTATCGGACAAACATTACATTATTATTATATGCCATAGTTTTTGTAAATTTGCTGTAAAATTAATTAAAAAAATAATCTTTCTTGTATTTTTGTGGCATTGTTTCGCAATAAAAGTAAAAAAATGGGTAAAAATGAGGTTTTACAGCTTGTCGCGAGGCTCGTTTCGGGTGAAAATCTCTCGCACGACGAGTGGGTGACGCTACTTGCGATAAAGGAGTACGAGGTGCGCTCTCTTGTGGCGGAGCACGCTCGTGCCGTTGCGCGTGAGCATTTCGGTACTGGTGTTTTTGTGCGCGGGCTCATAGAGATAAGTTCCTATTGCAAGAATAATTGCTTTTATTGCGGGCTGCGCGCGGCCAATCGGGCGGCGGCGCGTTACCGTCTCTCGCACGACGAGGTTCTCGCCTGTTGCCGCGAGGGTGACAAACTGGGCTTTAATACCTTTGTGTTGCAGGGCGGCGAAGACGTGGCACAGAACGATGCTTTCATCGAAAATCTTGTGGCTGCCATACACCGCGAATTTCCCGACAAGGCGATAACTCTCTCGGTAGGCGAGAGAAGCCCCGAAGCCTACGCGGCCTTTCGCGCGGCGGGAGCCGCGCGCTACCTGTTGCGTCACGAAACGGCCTGCGACAAACACTATGCGGCGCTGCACCCGCGTACTATGAGCGGTGAGGCTCGCCGCGCCTCGCTTTTTGTGCTCAAAGAACTTGGCTATCAGGTGGGTAGCGGTATGATGACCGGCTCTCCCGGGCAGACTGTGGATAATCTTGCCGACGACTTCGTTTTTCTGCAAAAACTCGAACCGCAGATGATAGGGGTGGGGCCTTTTATCCCCGCCGCGGGCACTCCTTTTGCGAGCTGTGAGGCAGGCAACGCCGAGCTCACGCTCTATATAATTTCGCTCCTGCGTCTGCGCTTTCCTCGTGCTTTGATTCCTGCGACGACGGCTCTTGCAACCCTCCTGCCAGACGGAATGGAACGCGGAATTCTCTCGGGGGCAAATGTGGTTATGCCCAATCTCTCACCCGCTGACGTGAGAGCAAAATATTCAATTTACGACAATAAAAAAAGCAGCGGCAGCGAGTCGGCGCAGCAGCTTTCACAGCTCGCACAGCGTCTACAGGGGATAGGTTATTACATCGATTATGCACGCGGCGATTACAGCGTGTGACAAAAAATGAACCAAATTTTCCCTATTACAAAAAAAAGCAGTAACTTGCACCAAATTTGAAACCTCCGCACGCAAAGCGTCGCGGCGGATTTTTTACAGGGGATTTAAACAGAGAAGATTATGTACAACGTGAAATCGCAAAAAGCCGAAGAATTTATCTGCGACAGCGAGATTAAAGATACCATTGCCTATGCGGCAGCGCAGGCTGGAAACAGAGAATTAATAAAGGAAATAATAGAAAAGGGACGTGCCTGCAAAGGTCTCACACACCGCGAGGCGGCCGTGCTGCTCGAATGTTCCGAGCCCGACCTGCTCGAAGAGATATATGCACTTGCACGCGAGATAAAGCACCGTTTCTATGGTAACCGCATCGTTATGTTTGCGCCGCTTTATCTTTCCAACTATTGCGTGAACGGCTGTGTCTATTGCCCTTATCACGCAAAAAACAAAACTATACGTCGCAAGAAACTCTCGCAGGAGGAGATACGCGCCGAGGTTATTGCCTTGCAGGATATGGGGCACAAACGTCTTGCCCTCGAAGCAGGCGAGCACCCGCTTATGAATCCCATAGAGTATATCCTTGAGAGCATTGAGACAATTTACAGCATAAAACACAAGAACGGTGCGATACGTCGTGTAAATGTGAATATCGCAGCAACTACGGTTGAGAATTATCGCCGCCTGAAGGATGCAGGCATCGGCACATATATACTTTTTCAGGAGACATATAACAAAACCAACTACGAGCAGCTGCATCCCACGGGCCCAAAAAAAGATTACGCCTACCACACCGAGGCGATGGACCGCGCTATGCAGGGCGGCATAGACGATGTAGGCATAGGTGTGCTCTACGGTCTCGAGACTTATAGATACGACTTCGTGGGGCTTCTTATGCACGCCGAGCACCTCGAGGCTACCTACGGCGTGGGCCCGCACACTATAAGCGTGCCCCGTCTCTGCCCGGCCGACGACATAGATACCGGCGATTTCAAGAACGCCGTGCCCGACGATATTTTCCAGCGCATCGTGGCTGTTATACGCATCGCCGTGCCCTACACGGGTATGATTATTTCGACACGCGAGAGCGTGCAGAGCCGCGAGAAACTGCTTGAGCTTGGAATCTCGCAGATAAGCGGCGGCTCGCGTACGAGCGTGGGCGGCTATGTGACCGAGGAGAGCAAGGAGGAGAACTCTGCGCAGTTCGATATATCGGACAACCGCTCGCTCGACGAGGTGGTGGGGTGGCTTCTCGACCTCGACCACATACCCAGCTTCTGCACAGCCTGCTACCGCGAGGGACGCACAGGCGACCGTTTTATGACACTTCTCAAGAACGGACAGATATCAAACTGCTGTCTGCCCAACGCTCTCTTCACCCTCAAAGAGTATCTCAAGGATTACGCTTCAGAGAAGACACGCGCAAAGGGCGAGGCTATGATAACCCGTCTGCTCAAGACTATTCCGAGCGACAGAGCCCGCGCTATAGCCGAGAAGAATATCGAGGCGATAGAGAGCGGCAAACGAGATTTTCATTTCTAATCAAGGGAAAAATATGAACGCTACAGCACGCTCAAACCGTTATCACATAGGTATCTTCGGCCGTCGCAATGCGGGTAAATCCTCGCTTGTGAACGCTCTGGCGGGGCAGCAGGTCTCCATAGTGAGCGATGTCCCCGGCACAACCACCGATGTGGTGTGGAAGAATATCGAGCTGCCGCAGATAGGTGCGGCCGTAATTGGCGACACCGCGGGCTACGACGACTGCGGCGAGCTTGGGGCTATGCGTGTGGAAAGCACGCGCAAAGCTATCGCACGCATCGACCTTGCCATTGTGGTGCTGTCGGGCCTCCCCGGTGATATCGCGGTCGAAAAAGAGTGGCGTGCTATGCTTGCAAAGGCCGATGTACCCACAATCTACATTCTTTCGAAATGCGATGAACGGAACGGCGCAAAAGAGTGGAGCGAGGCGCTCGGCTGTGAGGTGCTGCCCGTGTCGGCGAAAAGTGGCAAAGGGGTGGAGAAGTTACTTGCCCTTATGGCGGCGTACTACAAGAAAGACGATAACATAGAGGATATAACTCACGCGCTTGTGAAAAAGGGCGACACCGTGCTGCTTGTTATGCCGCAGGATGCGCAGGCACCCAGGGGACGTCTCATTATGCCGCAGGTGCAGACTCTGCGCAACCTTATCGACAAGCACTGTCTCACATTCTGCTGCGCCCCCGAGGAACTACCGCAGATGCTCGCGGCGCTGAAAAACTCTCCCTCGCTGGTTATAACCGATTCACAGGTCTTCAAGCAGGTGGAGGCTGTAATCCCCGCCGAGAGCCGCCTGACATCTTTTTCGGTGCTTATGGCGCGTCACAAGGGTGATATAGACTCTTTCCGCAGCGGAGCCGATGCTCTTCTGTCGCTTGGCGCGGGTGCGCGCATCCTCATTGCAGAGGCCTGCTCGCACATTCCGCAGAACGAGGATATAGGGCGTGTGAAACTGCCTGCGCTCTTGCGCAAGAGGTTTGGCGAGGGCATTGCGGTGGACATAGTTTCGGGTAACGACTTCCCCGACGACCTCACTCCTTATAATCTTATAATACACTGTGGCGCCTGTATGTTTACACGCCGTCACGTTCTCTCGCGCTTGCGTCAGGCCAAGGCGCAGGGTGTGCCTATGACAAACTACGGCATAGCCATAGCCGCACTTACCGGCATTTTGCACAAAGTAGTATATTGAAATTAAAAAATATAATGTATAGAAATAAAATAATAAATTTGATATTTGGCGTTGCGACGTCTGCGATACTTGCAGCCTGTGGCGGCGATGCAGAGCCTCGTTACGAGCCTCGTGTGGAGAAACCCGAGAAGGCTCACAGGCTTCGATATGTGCAGTACCGCAAGGATTTCAACGATATGAACGACACGCATCTGTCGGCTGCGCTCAAGATAGGTATAGAGCCGCTCGCGTCACGCGAAGATGTTGCCGACGCAACGCGTGAGCTTGTCTGTCTGCTCGACGACAAAGCCTACAAACTCGACAAGCTGACTCACTCGCTGCCGCTCCTTGTGCCCGAAGCCGCCGCTCTTCTCAAAGAGATAGGCGAGAGCTTTCAGGATTCTTTGGTGATGCACCACTTTTCTCCTTATAAAATTGTGGTGTCGTCGGTGCTGCGCACCGATGCCGATGTGAAAAATCTCTCCAAGAGAAATGTAAATGCATCGAAGCGTTCGGTTCACTGCTATGGCACAACATTCGATATTACATACAAACGCTTTCACCGTGTCGATGAGGAACTGCCCGAGGTGTCGCAGGCAAAGCTTAAGGCTGTGCTTGGCGAGGTTTTGTACGACCTCAAGCGACAGGGCAGGTGCTATGTGAAACACGAAGTGAAGCAGGCTTGTTTTCACATAACCACACGCAAGTAATTCACTTTTTCTGCTTTATACAGAGCGCGGGCGCAGGCTCGCGCTTGTTTTTTATGTGGTTTTTAAAATAACCGCCCGTCCCGGTTAAAAAAAATATATAAACATTGCTCTGTTTGTGATAAAAGTTTTTAATTTTGCAATTCACAGCCTTTTGCAATAATTAAAAAGGTCAAAAAGAATGAAAGTAACGATAATACAGCAAAATATTATTTGGAAGGATGTAGCGGCCAATAACAAACAGATGGAAAGTCTGCTTGCAAAAGCCGAAAAGGCCGATATATATCTTTTCCCCGAAATGTGCTCGACAGGTTTCTGTATGGAACCACAAGGAACAGCCGAGGAGCCCGACGGCCTCACGGTTGAGAACTTCAAACGCTGGGCAAAGAAATACGACGCGGCTATGGCCGGCACGCTTATGATGCGTGAGAGCGAGGGCGTGTATCGCAATCGTATGTATTTTGTGACACCCGACGGCGCGGTGCAATACTATGACAAGTGCCACCTCTTCGAGTATAGCGGCGAGGACAAAGTGTATGTGGCAGGTGAGAAAAAAGTCATCTGGGAGTGGCGTGGAGTGCGCATACGTCCTGCTATCTGCTACGACATACGCTTCCCCATCTTCCTGCACAACTGCGGCGATTACGACCTTATGCTTGTGTCGGCCAATTTCCCCGCCAGCCGTATGCTTGCCTGGGACACCCTCATACGCGCCCGTGCCATTGAAAACCAGTGCTACGTTGCGGCGTCGAACAGAGTGGGTGCCGACGACTACGGCTCCTATGTGGGACACAGCGCCATAATAAACCCCTATGGGCAGACGATTGCCCGTTGTCGCTCGCGTTATCAGGGCACAGCCACAGCCGAGCTTCACTGGGAAATGATGGAAAAACTGCGTCGCTCATACCCCGTTCTGCACAAGGACAAGGCTTTATAAAATGTAAAACTATAACAAAAAATAATATAATGAAAAAACTACTTTTAGGAGACCAGGCGATAGCCCTGGGAGCATTGAACGCCGGTATAAGCGGTGTATATGCCTATCCCGGAACTCCCTCAACCGAGATAACAGAATATATCCAGTCGTGCCCCATAACCAAAGAGCGCAACATTCATTCGCGCTGGTGCACAAACGAGAAAACAGCTATGGAGGCTGCTCTCGGCGTGTCGTATGTGGGCAAACGTGCCCTCGTGTGTATGAAACACGTAGGTCTTAACGTGTGTGCCGACCCCTTTGTGAACTCTGCTATGACAGGCGTGAACGGCGGTGTCGTGGTGCTTGTAGCCGACGACCCCTCTATGCACTCGTCGCAGAACGAGCAGGACTCTCGTTTCTATGCAAAGTTTGCTATGATTCCCTCGCTCGAGCCCTCGAACCAGCAGGAGGCATACGATATGATGAAATATGCTTTCGACCTCTCGGAGCAGCAGGGACTTCCCGTGCTTATGCGTGTCACAACCCGTATGGCACACTCTCGTGCAGCAGTGGAAATCGACGACACGCCCCGCAACGAGAATCCTCTGGCATTCCCCCAAAAGGCAAAGGATTGGGTGCTCTTGCCCGCCAACGCCATACGTCGTAACAAAGAGGTTACAACACAGCTCATCGGCCTCGAGGAGTTGTCGTGCGCATCGCAGTACAACAAACTCATCGTTCCCCAGCAGGGCAAGCACTATGCCAAGGGTGTCATCACCTGCGGTATCGCATACAACTACCTTATGGACGCATTCGAGAGCAAGGTCGATTTTCCCGTGCTCAAGATTACACAGTATCCCATACCCAAGAAACTTATAAACGAGCTCGCCGCAATGTGTGACGAGATTGTAGTTCTCGAGGAGGGACAACCCGTTGTAGAGGAGCTGGTGCGCGGTACTCTCGCCACACCCGTGGCAGTGAAAGGTCGTCTCTCGGGCGATGTAAACCGCACCGGCGAGCTCACTCCCGACGGTGTGAAGGCTACTTTCGGTCTTCCCTGCAAGGTCGTTTATACAAAGAGCGAGGTTGTGTTGCCCCGTCCCCCCGCATTGTGTCAGGGATGCAGCCACCGCGATGTATATACCGCGCTCAACGATGTGATTAAAGAGTATCCCAATGCAAAAGTATTCAGCGACATCGGTTGCTACACTTTGGGTGCATTGCCTCCCTTCCGCACCATATCTTCGTGCGTGGATATGGGTGCTTCAATCACTATGGCAAAGGGTGCTGCCGATTCGGGCCTCTTCCCCGCCATTGCCGTAATTGGCGACTCCACCTTCACACACTCGGGTATGACAGGCTTGCTCGACGCAATAAACAGCAAAGCAAATATCACCGTGGTAATTTCGGATAACCTCACCACTGCTATGACCGGCGGACAGGACTCTGCAGGTACCGGCCGCATCGAGTCTATCTGTCTCGGCCTTGGCGTGGAACCCGAGCACCTGCGTGTTATGCTCCCCATTCCCAAGAACCACGACGAACTTTGCAGCATCATCCGCGAGGAGATTGAGTACAACGGCGTGTCGGTAATTATTCCCCGTCGCGAGTGTATTCAGACAATGAACCGTAAACTTAAACAGAAAAAAGCCAATCAAGCATAAATCCTATGAAAAAAGATATAATTTTAGCAGGAGTAGGCGGACAGGGTATCCTCTCCATTGCAACCATCATCGGCGAGGCGGTGATGAACGAGGGACTTTATATTAAACAGGCCGAGATACACGGAATGAGCCAGCGCGGCGGCAGTGTGGAGTCGAGCCTTCGCATCTCCTCGGAGCCCATATACTGCGACCTCATTGCCGACGGCACAGCCGATGTAATTATTTCGCTCGAGCCTATGGAGGCGCTGCGTTACACACCCTGCCTCTCACCCGACGGCTGGATAATAACTTCGGACAACCTCTTTGCCAACGTGCCCGATTATCCCACCGTGGAGACACTCAAGGCAGAGCTCGCAAAATATCCCAACGTAATTCAGATAGACGTTGAGGGACTCGCTGCGGCAAACAATATGCGCAAGAGCGGTAATATGATATTGCTCGGCGCAGCCTCAAAGGCACTCGGCCTCGACTACTCACTGCTCGAGAAAGCTGTAGCCACCGTGTTTGCCTCAAAAGGTGCCGAAATTGTGGATATGAACATTAAGGCACTTGCGATAGGCCTTGAGAATGCAAAATAATTTTGCATAATTTGCACGCATTTGATTTAAAATATTATATTTGCAGAAACAGGCGGCATATAGCTGTTATAGAAAATTAACCATTTAAATAATACTCCGATGAACACAATTGTTTCTCAATTCGAGATTAAAGGTAATGTAATTGAGGTTGCTCCCTTGGGCAATGGTCTTATCAACACCACTTACCGTGTAAAAACCGAGGGCGATGCTCCCGACTATGTGCTCCAGCACGTAAACAACGCCATCTTCCCCGATGTAGATATGCTTATGGGCAATATCGTTGCCGTAACAAATCACATTCACGGCAAGCTTGAGGCCGCTGGCGCCGAGGATATCAGCCGAAAAGTGCTTAAATTCGTTCCCGCCAAAGATGGTAAATACTACTATTTCGACGGTGAGAAATACTGGCGAGTTATGGAGTTTATCCCCGATACAGAGTCTATGACAGCCGTAACACCCGAGACCTCTTACATCGTAGGTGAGACATTCGGTAACTTCCAGGCTATGCTTGCCGACATCCCTGTGCAGCTGGGCGAGACAATCAAGGATTTCCACAATATGGAGTTCCGTCTCCGTCAGCTTCGTGAGGCTGTGGCCGAGAATAAAGCAGGTCGTCTTGCCGAGGTACAGTGGCTTGTAGACGAGCTCGAGAAACGTGCCGAGGAAATGTGCAAAGGTGAGCGTCTCTATCGCGAGGGCAAGCTCCCCAAACGCATCTGTCACTGCGATACAAAGGTTGATAATATCCTCTTCGACAAAGAGGGCAACGTGTTGTGCGTAATCGACCTCGATACAGTGATGCCCAACTTCATCTTCTCTGACTTCGGTGACTACTTGCGCTCGGCTGCAAACACCGGTAAAGAGGACGATAAAGACCTCGACAACGTAAACTTCAATATGGAGATCTTTAAGTCTTTTGCAAAGGGCTATTTGAAATCGGCTGCAGCGTTCATCACACCCATCGAGGTTGAGAACCTTCCCTATGCAGCTGCTCTCTTCCCCTATATGCAGACAGTACGTTTCTTGGCCGACTATATCAACGGCGATACATACTACAAGACACAGTATGCCGAGCACAATCTCGTTCGTTCAAAAGCACAGTTCAAGCTGTTGCAGAGCGTTGAGGCAGCACAGCCCGAGATGCAGGCTTTCATCGCCGAGATTATGAAGTAAACAAGGCGCTTGAAACACCCTATAAAACTAAATCCCGCTCACAAGTATGAGTGGGATTTAGTTTTATTTATATAACCGATTTTATTTGCTTTTTTATCCAACCACCTCCTCGTATGTGGGGATGTGTGTGAGAAAGGTATATTTGCTGCTTGCATAGTCCATCTTGCAGCAGTAGTGCTGCAGGCCGTTGCTCACAATTAAATAATCGACACGCAGAACGAGGTTGTATCGGGCTATCTGTGCAAAAACCTTTGAATCTATTTTTACACTCGGGGCTTTGTATTCTATTATTGCCCGCGGGGTTAGTCGCTTGTCATATACTACCGTGTCGCAGCGTTTTTTAGTACCGTTGAGCTCAATGGAAACTTCGTTGGCGGTGAGAGTGGCTGGGTAGCCTTTTTCGTTGAGCAGCATATTTACAAAATGCTGTCGCACCCACTCCTCGGGGGTAAGCGCCACATAGCATCGGCGCAGGCGGTCGAAAATTGTCTGTCGGCCCTCTTCAACGCCTATCTTTGCCTCGTATGTGGGGAGATTTAGTGTTTGCATCTTGTCTTTTTTGCTGTGTTACTACTTTTTTTATCTGTCGCTTGTGAAAAACGGCTTTTTATTCGCCCGTTTGCATTATCTTTGCATTTAGCGCAAAGATACAACAAAGGCACAATATGGCAAAACATACATACGAATCGATAATGTCGGAACTGAAAAAGGGTTCCTATCGTCCCATCTATTACTTGATGGGTGAAGAGGCCTATTTCACCGACAAGATAACCGACTACATCTCGGCAAATGCGTTGAGCGAGGAGGAGCAGGGTTTTAATCTTTCGGTCTTTTATGGTCTCGATACAAATATCGACACTGTGATAGCCGCGGCAAAGCGTTTTCCTATGATGGCCGAGCGTCAGGTGATTATTGTGAAGGAGGCGCAGATGCTCAAGAATATCGACAATCTTCTCTTTTACTTGCAGTCGCCACAGCCTTCCACGGTGCTTGTATTTGCTCACAAGAACGGCTCTCTCGACAAACGCAAGAAAGTTGCCACGGAGCTTGAGCGTTCGGCTGTGCTGCTCGACAGCAAAAAACTGCGCACCGAGCAGTTACCGCAATTTGTGACCGGTTATCTGCGCGAGAAAGGGCTTGCAGCCGATAATAAATCTATTCTTATGATTTGTGAGTCGATAGGCTCCGACTTGTGCCGTATCGCGGGCGAGATAGACAAGCTCACCATCGCATTGCCCGAGGGTACAACGGTTGTCACCCCCGACGCTGTGGAGGAGCACATAGGTATAAGCAAGGAGTTCAATAACTTTGAGCTGCAGAATGCCATTGTGAACAAAGATGTCTACAAAGCCAATAAAATAATAAAATATTTTGCAGAGAATCCCAAGAAGAATCCCATACAGATGACGCTTGCGCTGCTTTTCAGTTTCTTCTCAAATGTTATGATGGCCTACTATGCTCCCGAAAAGAGTGAACGCGGCGTAGCTGCTTTTCTGGGGCTTAAATCGACGTGGGGCGTGAGTGATTACCTCACTACGATGAAGAATTACAGGGCTGTGCACATTATGGAGGTGCTGCATCTCATAAGGCTTGCCGATGCTCGTTCCAAAGGTGCCGAGGGCTCTGCCACGGCCGACGGTGAGATTATGCGAGAGCTCATATACAAGATTATGCACTGACGAAACGATTCCTTTAAGTGCTGTGCAAAGTAAAAGAAGCAACTTACTCGTTGGGGGGTAAGTTGCTTCTTTGTTTATCTCAAATACATATTGTAACTCTTTTCTTGTGCTATGGTTGTGGGCTCGCTGTGTCCCGGGAAAACCCGTGTCTCGTTGGGCAGGGTGAGTAGGCGTTCCTTTATGCAACGTATGAGGGTGGAGTGGTCGCTGTCGGGGAAGTCGGTGCGTCCTATGCTGCCGCTGAAAAGCGCGTCGCCGGTAAATACCACATTCTGCCCGGCGATGTAGAAGGCAAGGCTGCCGGGCGAGTGACCGGGCACTGCAATGACATCTGCCGTCTGGTTACCGAATGTTATTTTGTCGCCGTGCGAGAGCACACGCACGGGAGCGGAAATCTTATCGTCATATTTGAGCCCGAAGCGTGCCACACGCTCCGCGATGTTTTCTGCCCAGGGCCAGTCGGCGTCTGATGCTTCGCAGCCCAGGCCGAGCTCTCGCTCCACAAAGGGGTTACCAAAGATGTGGTCGAAATGCAGGTGGGTGTTCACATAGTGTTTCACCGTGAGTCCTTCGCACGCAATGAAATCCTTGAGCTCTTTGTGCTCGGCGGGGAAGAGCGCGCCGCAGTCTATGAGCAGTGCCTCTTTTGTCTCGTCCCACAGCAGGTAGCAGTTTACCTGTACGGGGTTGAATATAAATGTCTTTATCTGCATAAATCAGGCAATGGGTACGTAAACCACTTTTTTGTCTTTGAAAAACTCCTCGTCGAAAATGCTGCTCAAGGGTGTTGTCTCCACAACTTTTTTGAAGGGTTGCACCTCGCCCTCTATGTTACCGCCTTTGAGGCAGATAACTCCGTTGGGCAGGGAGTTGAGCTGCTCCTTGCCGATGTTTTTGCGACATATTTTTATGAGCTCGGGCAGCTGCATAACTGCGCGGCTCACCACGAAATTGTATTTGTCTTTAATCTCTTGTACACGGCTGTGGGTGGCGGTGACATTTGTGAGCCCTATGGCGCTTGCAATCTCCGTTGCCACGCGAATCTTTTTGCCTATGCTGTCTACAAGGTGGAATTGTGTCTCGGGGAACATAATTGCAAGGGGTATGCCGGGGAAACCGCCTCCGCAACCGAAGTCCATAACTCGTGTGCCGGGGCGGAACTGTATTACCTTGGCTATGGCGAGCGAGTGGAGAACGTGGTGCAAATAGAGGTTCTCTATGTCCTTGCGCGATATTACGTTTATCTTGTTATTCCAATCAAAGTAAAGGTCGTAAAGAGTTGCAAACTGCTCTTTCTGCTTGTCGGTAAGCAACGGGAAATATTTTAAAATCTCTTCCATTTATTTTAGTATATCTTTCAGTTCGTCGTATGAAAAACCTATGTAGCTCTTGCCGAGTGCATAGGGGGCAATCTCGTAGTTATTGTATATGAATACAATGCTGTCTTTCTGCAACAGGTAGTTGCTTGTCACATATATATCGTTCATTGTGAGGTAGCCGAGCTCTTGTAGCTGCTCTACGGTGCTCACCCCGTGCTGCTGCGCAAGTCGCTCGATGAGGCGGCTGCAAAGCAACGGTTCTATGCCGTCGTTGAGCACACTGCACAGTGTAATCTCTCTGCCGCTGTCGCTGTCGATATTCACTGCGCTTATGACATTGTTTGGGTGTGCGCCTCCCTCGTAAATGTCATAATTTACAATGTAGCACACTGCGCCGTCGGCTCCTTCGAAGGCTTTGCTGCGCAGGTCGTAGCTCCAATTGAACCAGGGAGAGTCGCCCGCCACCTTCTCGTTTATATAGGCGCTGTGATACTCGTAATATTCTCCTTTGAGAAGTCCCACAATGGAATCTATGGCTTTGCGCGGTGTCATATCCTCATAGCCAAACGCCGCATATACTATGCATTTGTTGAAATTTTCGGCTCTCTCGCCTGTTATGTTCTGCGGAATAAGCAGGTCGATGTTTATTGTGAGAGCGGGGGAGTTCTGCTCCAGAGAGTCGAGCGGGAAACTGTGATGCACTCTCAATGTATCGAATGTAATAACCTCCCTCTTGGCTGTCGTCTCGTTCTTGGGTGCATTGCCCACGCACGAAAACAGTGACGCAACGAGGATAAAAAGCGGCATAGTGATTCTTCTCATAATCGGTCTTTTTTAAAGGCTGAATATTTCTTTCAGCGAAGATAGGCATTTGCTATGAAACATTTTGCAAATGTATTTTGATTTTTTTGCCCTTTGTTAAAAATAGTCTGTAAAAAGGCTCTTTTGGGGTGGAGAAGAACAGTTGTATAAATAAATAACGCTGCCCACGGGCAGCGTTATTTATTTGTATTTACAAAATCCTTTTCACGAGCTCCCACATCTTGTAGGGCATATAGCGGAAAGGCAGGTCGAGGTGTGTGGTCGTGGTTACAACGGCTCGCGTGTGCGAGAAGGCTTCGTAGCTCCGCTTCCCGTGGTAGCTCCCCAGGCCCGAGTTTCCTACTCCGCCGAAGGGGATATTCTCGTTTGCAATGTGCATTATGGTGTCGTTTATGCAGGCACCGCCCGACGATGTGCGTCGCAACACCTCCTTGCCGTCGCTCACATTGCCAAAGTAGTAAAGGGCGAGCGGTTTCTCGCGCGAGCGTACAAAGGCGATGGCCTCGTCGCGATTCTTGAACTCAAGCATAGGTAGCACGGGACCGAAAATCTCTTCCTGCATAACCGGTGCGTCGGGGCTTACATCGGCGAGGAGGGTGGGCTCGATGTAGCGCTCTTTTGCGTCGGTGTCACCTCCGTAAACGATGTCTCCGTCCTTCAGGTAGCCCGCGATGCGAGCAAAGGCCTTGTCGTTTACTATGCGCACATAGTGAGAGCTCTTTTTTATATCGTCGCCGTGGAGTTTTTTAAGCTCCTTGGCAAAAGCTTTTATAAATTTATCCTTCTGCGACGAATGCACGAGCAGGTAGTCGGGGGCGATGCAGGTCTGCCCGGCATTGAGTGTTTTGCCCCAGGCGATGCGTCGTGCCGCGATGCGTGTGTCGGCCGCCTCGTCCACAATGCAGGGGCTCTTTCCGCCGAGCTCCAGAATCACCGGTGTGAGGTTCTTTGCCGCCTCGCGCATAACTGTTTTTCCGAGCGAGGGACTGCCTGTGAAGAAAATAAGGTCGAAACGCTCCTGCAAGAGCAGGGTATTAGTCTCGCGGTTACCTTGAACCACGGCTATATATTTCTCGTCGAATGTGGCTTTTATCATCTTTTCCACAACCTGTGACACGGCGGGCACGTAGGGCGAGGGCTTCAGAATAGCTGTGCATCCTGCCGAAATTGCACCCACGAGGGGGTTGAGCAACAATTGCACGGGGTAGTTCCACGGCGATATTATGAGGGTGTTCCCGAGCGGCTCGGTAATTGTGCGGCTGCGCGAGGGAAACATCTTCAAGGGTGTGGCTGCCGAGCGGCTTTTCATCCAGCTGCGCAGGTGCGCGATGTGGTTTTTTATCTCGCCCGTCACAATGCTTATCTCGGTGAGTACAGCCTCCTGATACGACTTGTGAAGGTCGCTCCACAGTGCTTCGCACAGCGGCTTTTCCCACTCTTTCATAGCTCGTTGCAGTTTCTTCAACTGCTCCTTGCGGAAACGGTAGGGCAGTGTCTCGCCCGTGGCGAAATAGCTGCGCTGTGCAGCCGTCACTCTCTTTATCTCCTCGGGAGAGTAGTTCTTTATGCTCATATAGCTTATATATTATTTGCGTCCTTTGAAATTGTCCATCGCGTGGAATATTCCCACAACTTCTCCAAAGATATAATCAAAAATCGAGGTGGGCAACAGCGCCTGACACGAACGTATGAAATGGTAGCTGAAGGGTATTCCCTTGAAATTTCTGTTACCTTCGATGGCGTTCAGAATTTTGCGGGCCGTGGGCTCGGGTTTCAATATGGGGAAGATGCGCGACTTTACTCCGTCGAACATTCCCGTGTTTATGAAGTAGGGTGCCACGGTTGTGAATCGCACGTGGCTTTTCATCTGCTTGAGCTCTATGCGCACCGAGTCGCTCCATCCTATTACGGCCCACTTGCTTGCCGCGTACACCGACATACGGGGGTTCGATAACATACCGGCAGCCGATGCTATGTTGCAGACGTGTCCAAAGTCGCGCTCAATCATCTGCGGCAGAAACTGCTGCGTAATTATCATAGGCGCAACAGTGTTTATATTTATTGTGCGCTCAATGTCGTTTATACTTTGCTTGTCGAATGTGTTGTTATTTGCAATTATGCCGGCACAATTTATTACAATGTCCACGCGTCCGCACTCCTTTTCGGTGAGTCGCGCACTCTTCTGCACCTGCTCCTTGTCCGACACATCTGTGGTGTATCCTTTCACCGCTCCAAGTCTCTCAAATTCTCTTTTCGTTGCTTCGATGCTCTCTGTGTTTATGTCCCAAATTGCAACACAGCGCGCTCCGCGCTCCAGAGCCATTCTCACCATAATGCGTCCGATGCCCGATGCGCCGCCCGTAACGAGCACGCAGCTTCCTTTAATCTTTGTCATAATTATCTTTTGTTCAAAAACTGTGGCAAAATTATTTCAAAATGAAAAAATATTTGCAGTCAAAAATTGCACACTTTGGTCTGTTTTGTGCAAATAATGTTAAAATCGCTTTTAAGTGACATTTATTATAAATTTTGAACAGGCTTCTTTTGTAAAAAAATATGTCTAAAAGCAACTAAATAACATTTTTTGCAGTAATTAGTTTAATATTTTTTTGCTTTTTGAAAATATATAGTAGCTTTGTGTCCAACTAAAAAAAATATAACAAGAACAGCCCAAACGGGGCATAAATAGTAAAATCTATGACAAAATACTGGAATAAAGAGATCGAGTGTATGGGCCGCGAGGAGATGCGCCGACTCCAAAGCGAGAGGCTTGTAAAGATGGTAAAGCACGTCTATGAGGACTCTACCTACTATCGCAAGCGTATGGATGAGTGCGGCGTGAAGCCCGAAGATATTCGTAGCATCGATGATATAACAAAGCTGCCGTTTACAACCAAGCAGGATTTGCGCGACAACTACCCCTTTAACCTCTTTTGCGTTCCTATGGAGAAAATCGTGCGTCTGCACGCATCGTCGGGTACAACAGGAAAACCCATCGTGGCAGGATACACCCGCGAAGACCTTGAGATGTGGAGCGAGGTTACAGCACGCTCTCTTATGGCAGCAGGTGTCACAAGCAAAGATATAATGCAGGTTTCATACGGCTACGGTCTTTTCACCGGCGGTCTCGGAGCACACGACGGCGGTACCTTGATAGGTGCCTCTATCGTTCCCACAAGTAGCGGAAACACCGAGAAACAGATAACTCTTATGCACGACTTTGGTAGCACCGTGCTTGCCTGCACACCCTCATACGCCCTCTACATAGCCGAGACAATTGCCAAGAGCGGCCTCGATATAAACGACTTCAAGCTGCGCGTGGGTGTCTTCGGTGCAGAGCCCTGGACAAATAGTATGCGCAAGGAGATTGAGGAGAAGCTCCACCTGAAGGCATACGATATATATGGTCTCACCGAGATGTGCGGCCCCGGTGTGGGTTGCGAGTGTGAGTGCCAGTGCGGTACACACTTGTGGGAGGACCACTTCTATCCCGAGATTATCGACCCTGTGACATTGCAGCCCGTAGCTCCCGGCGAGAAGGGAGAGCTTGTCTTTACAAACCTCACAAAGTGGGGTATGCCTATGATACGTTACCGCACACGCGACCTCACCTCGCTCATTTACGAGAAGTGCGAGTGTGGCCGTACCGCAGTGCGTATGAACAAGATTCTCGGCCGCAGCGACGATATGCTCATTATCCGCGGTGTGAATGTGTTCCCCTCAACAGTGGAGTCAATTATTCTGGAGTTCCCCGAGTGCGAGCCCTACTATCTCATAGAAGTAGACCGTGTAAACAACGTAGATACATTCGATATCCTCGTGGAGGTGCATCCTGAATACTACACCGACCGTGTGAACGAGTTTGTAGAACTTAAAAAACGCATTACAGCACGTTGCCAGAGCGTGATTGGAATCAAGCCCAATGTGAAGATTGTGGAGCCCAATACAATTGAGCGCAGTATGGGCAAGGCCAAACGTGCCATCGATTACCGTAAGTTTGAATAATAAAAACCGAACAGATATGTTTATAGACCAGTTATCAGTTTTTTTGGAGAACCGTCTGGGACGATTTTCACAAATAGCCAAACTCTTTGGCGAGAATGACATTAATATGAAGGCCTTCACCGTGTCGGAGAATGCGGAGTTCGGAGTATTGCATATAATAGTTTCTAACCCCGAGAAGGCTTGCAAGGTGTTGCGCGACAACAGTTTCGCCGCGTCGATAAACAAGGTTATCTGCTTGCAGACACCCGACTATCCCGGTGAGCTTGGCAAGGCTCTCGAGGTTATAAGCAACGCGGGTGTGTCGGTAGAGTATATGTATGCCTATGCGCAGGATACCGTGGCAAATGTGTTCATCCGCCCCGACAGTCTCGAGAACTGCGCGGCTGCACTCAAGGCTGCGGGTTATCCCGATGTAACTCTCGACGAGCTGAACAGCAAATAATTTAGGTCGTGGCGTGCCTTTCGTGGCAGAGCGGTGCGGCGTAGACGACGCTTACCCTCTCTCAACGGCAGCTGTAATTTAAAATAACTATGCAGGCGGGTAGCTTCAAAGGTTACCCGCCTGCTTTTTATACATTGCGCAAAATTGTATAAAACACCCCCTCAAGTAAAACTCAAGGGGGTGTTTGTGTGAGTGCAAAGAGGTTATTCCTCTTTCTTTTGCAGCTTGAATTTCTCTCCAATCTTGTCCACAATGACAGCGATGGCGCAGTCGCCTGTCACGTTTGTTGCGGTGCCGAAGCTGTCCATTGCAATGTAGAGCGCAATCATAAGCGCAACGGCTGTCTCGTCGAATCCCAAGATTGATTGCAGAATACCCACCGCGGCCATAATTGCTCCGCCGGGAACGCCGGGGGCCGCAACCATTGTGACGCCAAGCATCAAAATAAATCCGAGCACGGTGGGGGCTTCTATGGGAATTCCTGTAATCATAGATATGGCAAGTGCGCAGGCGGTTATCTTCATTGTGCTGCCCGACAGGTGTATTGTGGCACACAAGGGAATCACAAAGCCTGCAACCGAGGGTGTCACTCCATTTTTAATTGTCTGCTCAAGGGTGACGGGTATTGTGGCGGCCGACGATTGCGTGCCCAACGCTGTGAAATAGGCTGTCATCATCTTGCGCAGCATAGAGAAGGGGTTGCGTCGTGCCACAATACCTGCGATGCTATATTGTACTATGAGAAGCACCGCAGTCATTGCAAATATCAATACAATGAGTTTTAAGAATACGCCCAGCACGCTCGCAATTTGGTTGTCGGCTGTCATCACAAGAAATATTCCAAAGATATATAACGGGAGCAGCGGAATTATAACTTTTGAGATTGTGCCCACTATGATATTCTGGAAATCGTCAAAACATCCTTTCAGGAACTTACCATCGAACGCAGTGAGCCCTATACCTATTATAAATGCTGCTACAAGTGCTCCCATCACGCTCATAAACGGTGGAATTTCAATTGTGAAATATGGCGCAATTGCGGCGGCTGCACCCTCGACAGGGGAGAGCGTGTCGCCGTTGAGCATCGAGGGGTAGAGGCTCTCGCACACGCCCCAGGTGAAAAGCCCGCTGAAAACGGTAAATGTGTAGGCAAGCAAAAGTGTTACGCTGAGCAGGCGTCCCGCGTTCTTTCCCACGTTTGCTATGCCGGGTACAATGAGTCCCAGAATGAGCAGGGGGACAAAGAAACCGAGGAAATTACTGAATAGTGCATTGAACGTTGCAAATACTCTCATAAGCGCTGTGGGCATAAAAAATCCGCACGCAATGCCAAGAGTTATCGCAATCACAATCTTGGGCAACAGCCCGAATTTAGGTATTTTCATTTTAAAAGTATTATGCACCACAGGGGTGCGGTTTCTACGTTTGGCAAAATTAACGTTTTTTTGCGTATGTGCAACTAAAACGGCAAATTCTATGCCTATTTTGGAAAATACCCTTTGCAGTAGGGGTGTCAGCGGGTGGTGCGGTAGGGTATCGCCTCTATGTGCGTGATGGGGAAACTGCCTTCGAGCAGGCCGCTTATGATTGTATCGCGCGAGCCCGATGTCTGGAACGGGTAGAGCCCGAAGAGCGGCATCACCGATGCAAAGTGCTCCATAATCTCCGACTGTATGCTCTCGTAGTCGTGCCAGTCGGTGAGGCTTGTAAAACAGTAAAATTGCACGGGTAATCCTGTGTCGGTGGGTGTGAGGGTGCGCACAAGTATGAGCATATCTTTGCGTATGAGGGGGTGCTTGCGCAGGTATAACTCGGCGTAGGCACGGAAAAGCCCTGCATTTGTGTCTACCGTTCCGTTTACAAGCCCTTCGGGGTTAGCGGTGTTTGCGGTTTCTCCCTTGCTTTTCTGCTCGCATTTGCGTGTGATGTAGTCGTCGAGGTCGCTGTCAATCCCTCTCACTCTGTCAAAGAGTTCCTTGTCGCAAGGGGTTATATTATCTACTTTTACGGTGTATCCGCGTGCTATGCGCCGTCCTCCGCTGTCGGTCATTCCGCGCCAGTTTGTGAAACTGTTGTTTATGAGCGAATAGGGTGGTATGGTCACAATTGTATTGTCGAAGTTTCGCACTTTTACAATTGTGAGGGAGATGTCTGTCACCGTGCCGTTTATATTTGTGCCTTGCATCTCAATCCAGTCGCCCAGACGCACCATATCGTTCTCGAGCAGCAGAAAGCCTCCCACAAATCCCATAATACTGTCTTTTGTTATGAGTAGCAGCACCGCTGCAAACGCACCGAGGCCTCCTATGAGGTAGAGCGGCGATTTGTTTGTGAGAATTGAGACAATTACAATCACTGCGATTATATAGACAATGAATTTCGTTATCTGTATGAATCCTTTTATGGGGCGGTCGTGGTAACGGCTGTTTGTGAAGGCCGACTCTCCCAGTGAGTTAAGCAGGGCGTTTGTGGTCACAACCACGGCAACTATAAAATAGAGCCACAAAAGATTCTCTATGTAGCGCATCGCAATTGCGCTTGTGTCGAGCAGCAGCGGCAGCATTGCGTTTATAATTACTGGCGGCACAATGTGTGCGGCTTTGCGCAGCGTGCCATATTTGAGTAGCTTATTTAAAAAAGTGTATTCCTTGTGGCGCAGCAGTCGTTTGCACAGAAATATAGTCACGCGATATATAACCACAGTTACGGCCGTTGCAATGAGTATTGTGACCACTATGGAGATGAGTGTGTCGAATCGGTCGAGTGTGTGCGCGGGCATTCCCGTGTGCGACAGCATCTCTTTTATCCACTTCACAAGAACCTCTGCAATTTTCCCGTTCATAACATCTTTTTCTTTCATAAACAACGCAGAGCATTTTTTATTCTCTGAAATTTGCTATTTTATCGTTTAAATATTTCCTTTGTGAAAGAAAATTAAAGGCTTTAATAAACTTTTTATAATTATATTTAAACAAATATTACCATTAATAAAATACTATATGAAAAAGATTCTTTTATCTCTTTTGCTTGCAGTGCCCTCTCTCGTGGGCGCGCAGAACGAGTATGTGCGCCTCAACAAAACCGGTTCTCTTTCTTTTGTACCTGCAACCCTGTCGGCCGACGGCAGTGCGGTTATGCACATTTTGCAGGCCGATGGTATCGGCATATATGACAATGATATTGCGCAAATAAAGAATATACCCATCTCGTCGCAGTCGTTTACCTATGTATGCTCGCGTTATAGGAGCCGCAATTTGCTGGGTGTAGAACGTACATCGCTCAATAAAAGCGAAGATATTACAAAGAACTATTCGCAATATGCACAGAGCAACTATAACACCATCTTTGATAATCTCTCTTGTGACGAAAAAATAGAGTTGATACAAAGCTATGAATTCGATTATTATGGTAGGAGATTCAGAGTTTCCACGCAGGACGATGTCACTTTTTTTACCTCGCTATATCCAGATGATGGTTATTTTAATTATGATTATTTTTATCCCGAGCGAGGAATTATGCTCGATGCCGACGGGCGTGTCTATCGCTTCACTGCTGCTTATGAGTGCAGCTATAGCGAGTGGGGCGAATATGTGGAGGAGTATGCAACTATAGAGAGTGATAAAAATGTTCTCAATTGTAGTTATATCGATGCGCAAGGTGATGCGTTCTCTACAAATTTCTACATAACTTCGTCACTTTTCAACGGCGATGCTACGTTTGAATACATCCGCCCGTTGTATGAGCTTGTCGATGATGTATCAGAAAATTCTGATATATATAATGCCCAGGGGATTGTGATAGGCGAAAGTACTAACTACAGCAAAAGACTTGCCATAAAAGGTCTTGAATTTGTGTCGGAGGATGGGCGTGTTATAAATAACATACAATTTGATAAGGAGTATGACCTTATAGGTGCAAACCTACAATATATCGGCGGCAGTGTTTTATCTATAGGTTCTGATGTTTCTATAATGCAGTATGGCGGTAACCGATTTATTACCTTCGATACAAAGGAGAGTGACAACGAGGGTAACGCTATTCTGTATAAACATTTTTACAAGATAGCTGCCGGCACAAACTCCATAGAAGCGGTGTGTGCTCCCGTGTGTATGAAAATTTTACGCAGCGGCGCGCAAAGCATAGATGTGCGTTTCGATGCCGATAAAGAGAGCGAGGTTACAGTGAACACTCTGGCAGGGCAGCAGTGTGCTGCGCAAAAGGTAGCTGCGGGAAGCGGCGGCTGCAGCATAGATGTGCCACAGGGTGCAGGAACCTACATAGTAACTTTGAGCGAAGAGGGTACTCTCGTAGACTCAAAGAAAATTGTGATAGAATAGTCGGGGCATTTCCCGACTATTTTTTTGTATTAACACAATTTAATAATAACGGCAGGAACTTTTCTTCAACTGCGTGTGTTATATATTCGCAACTCACCTGAAGCGGATGCTCGGATATGTGAATACCTGTCTTTCGCGCTTATGTTTTTTACATAACAGGCTGATTGAATTGCATAGTAGTTTTGTCGTGTTTTATTTTGTGTTTGTGTTATTGTTGCCCTCTGATGTGAATCACGGGGCAACTGCTTTTATATAACAAAACATCCCGAGAGGTTCTCTCTCGGGATGTGTGATTCTCTTTTCTTGGGGGTTACTCGCACAAGTTGCAGCGGCAAAACATTCCGGGGAAAGTTTTTTCAATATCTTCGACATTTATTTTTTCTTTGAAAATTCCAAAGAAGGCAGAACCCGAGCCCGACATAGATGCGTAAACTGCACCCATAGCATAGAGCTTTTCTTTTATAGCTTCGCACGAGGGGTACTTGGCAAAGACGCTACGCTCAAAGTCGTTTTTCATAGCACCCTTCCACTGCTCGGCAGGCAGGGCGGCTATGGATGTGAGAGGTGTCTGCGGAGCGGCAGGCACAACTAATGAGTAGGCCTCTTTTGTGGAAATGTGTATGTCGGGCTTTACAATTGCCAGATGGTAACCCTTTAGAGTGCAAGTGGTGGGGGTGAGGATATTTCCTATTCCCGTTGCGTATGCAGGGCTGTTTTTAATGAAGAAGGCACAGTCGGCGCCAAGTTGCGCGGCATACTCTTCGAGTTGCTCGTCGCTCAAATTAAGCTTGGCAATTGTGTTTAGCATCTTGAGCGCAAAGGCAGCGTCGGCCGAGCCGCCGCCGAGCCCCGCTCCCGTGGGTATGTGCTTGTAGAGCGATATTTCCACTTTGGGCAGTTTGTGATGCGCAGCGAGAATCTTGTAGGCTTTTACCACAAGGTTGTCGTCGTCGCTGCCGTCGAAACGTGCGTTAAACATTTTAAATGTGTAGGCCGGTGCCTCCTCGTCATCTACAGGGGTTATTTCGAGAATATCTGTCAGTGGAATGGGGTAGAAGATTGTCTCGAGGTTGTGATAGCCGTCGGGGCGTTTTTCCACCACGTCGAGGCCAAGGTTTATTTTTGCGTTGGGGAATGTAATCATATCTCTTACTTATTTTTTCATCAAGGTATGCACAAGCGAGCGAGAAATATCAAGCTTGCTTCAATATTTTTTACAGCAGGTGCTGTCTTTCTTCGCTGTTTACTGCAAAGGTATGTAGAAACGAGTGCAAAGAACCCTCTCGAAGCTACAAATATTTAGTATTAACATTTTTTAACAGGGGGGGGTAGTCGTAAACGCCACAGTATTTATATTTGCGATGCAAAACAAATGTAAAAAGAGAAGCCTTTCTTTGTGTTAAAATATATTAAGCGATGTGACGTATTGCGATTTTGTTCGTCTCTTAAAAAAGACGTAGTTGCTAAACTGTCCGATTCTAATTGAGATTGTCCGTTTGCGGACACGTTGCTAAAATGCAACAATCTGATTATTAAAGACATTGTGTTTTGGCACGTTTTTTGAAGTAAACAAATAAAAAAGATACTATGAAAAAAATCCTTACCTTTTTAGCCGCATTTATTGCGCTTTGCGGCCACGCGCAGTGGAAACCTGCGATAAACGACTACCACTACCGTGGCGGTACCGTGCATTTTAACGGACAATTCATAAATGCAACTGCGCAAAATATCCCGGCGCAGATGCTTCTCATCTTTGAGAATGTATTTACAAATACCGAGGTAAATTCTCTTGTGAAAGTAAATGCCGACGGAACATTTGCAAGCGATGTATATGTGCCGCACAGCACAACCGTTTACCTGTGTGCCAACGATTACACAGGGCCGCTTCCCAACGACCTATATTTCTTTGTGGGCGATACCGTGACGCTCTCTGTAGATGTGGCGGCACGCAGCAGCTCCATAGCACCCGGCAGCATCGGCTATTGGGTGGAGCGTTGCCGTTCTATAGTGGAAGAACCATACGCTAAAAGTCCTTATGGCGACTTGAACCAATACTCAAGCATATACAAGCAGGGGCGTAAGGCTGTTGAGGAGTATTGCCGTAATACAGGTAAGGTAATGGAAAAGGTTATGAAAGAGATTGACGAGGGGCGCTTTGCGCTCCCCGCCGATATTCACCCCATCGCTGCCGATATAATAAAGAACGATGCAATATTCGAAGGCCTGTGTATGATGATGTCTTTGCGGAGTATGTATAACTGCACGGCTGTTTATCCCAAATTCGATTCTATAAGCGGGCGCACCGTTCCTGTGAAGAACGAGGCCTTTGAGCCGCTCGATAACAAATGGTATTACAAATTCCTAAAGAAACACGAAAAAAGGCTCCTCGATAATCCAATGGCGTTGTTATCTTCGGTAGCCGGAACTCTTGTGAATTGTGCGGAATTCGGTATTTATGAAGAACTCCACCTCTATGCAAACGAGATTGTGTTACCGGTTAAAGGGGGCACCCCGCAGGAGGTTGAAGACTATGCTTTCGGGTTTGTTATGCCCAGCGACTACGATGCACAATTTTTGCAGGCGGCGCTCCCTATGCGCAACGATACCCTCTTGACCGTGAGTGATTATTTTCGACAGGCGATGGAGTGCTCCTCTAAAGCAACAGGGCTTTCGCCCAATAGCTTTATGGTGCAGTGGTGCCTGATGCGCCATATCTTTGGTTTCAAGATAGAAGAACACGAGAGTTCTCCCGACTACGCAGCATCTTATGTGGCCGGTACTATGCCATATATCACAAGCCCCATAATAAGCCACCACTTTACAAAGGCCTATCGTGAGTATGTGAAAAAGTTTGAGATAAAGACCACACCCGAGGAGAATCTCGCCGACGACCCCGTGATACAGCGCATTATAGCCCCATACAAAGGCAACGTGCTTTTCCTCGATTTCTGGAATATGGGATGTGGCCCCTGCCGTGCCGGGATGATGGAGCAGCGCAATTTCCTGAAAGATGTGGCCGAGTTGCCCGTTAAATTTCTTTACATAACCGAGGAAAAGTACCGCGAGGCTTCGGAAGAGTGGCTCGGCAAGACATTTATAGAAGGTGAACACATATACATAAGCAGTGCCGACTGGGAGTACCTCCAGGCAAAACTCCGTTTCATTGGCATCCCCTTTAGTTGCATAATAGACCTGCAAGGGGTGCTGCATCGTGATATGAATCACACTATGGTAATAGAATACTTGGATAAATAATTAACTATGAAAAAACTATTTTTAACCTTAATCGTTGCATTTGCCACCGTATGTGGCTTTGCACAGGAGAGCATAAGCAACAATAAAAGACTCCATTGCCACATTGAGGGCGAGGTAAAAGAGAGTACTTTTACACGTATATTACTCATTATTGGTAACGGCGACCCAAGAGTAGTACCGGTCGATACTATCTGGGTTAAGGATGGGCGTTTCTCTCACGACCTTTATACCGACGCTCCTGAATTCTATCAGCTGTTTGCTTGTGAGGATTACAACAACGGTTGTTGGATGCCGCTGGATTTCTTTGCCGAGGAGGGAGATGTTTATGCTACATTCTTCGGCTATGCAATAGATGATGCTCCACTTCCTACACTGCATTCACAGACGCCACTCAACAAAGAGTTACTTGCCTACAAAAGAAGCATTGAAGAAAGGTTCTACTTGCCTATGAGACAGGAGGAGGCTGCTTTGGAGAAAGCAGGAAAACTTTTAACAGCTGAAGGGACAGCCCTCAAGAAACTATATGATGAATGCGAAGACCGCGATTCGCTCAGGAGTATCAGAGAGAGGATTGAACTATTGGATAGGGAAAATCGCCTTTATACGCCGGAATACAAGGCATTTATGGAGAAAGGCGAAGAGTTAAGAAAAGAGATGTATGCATACGAACTTGACTACATTACGAACAACCCGAACCTGGTAGGACTTTATCTGCTCAACCAAGCAAGGCGAAGGCTTTATAACAAAGACGATGCAGCTATACAGCCATATGTGGATGTTTTCAAGCGTTTATATGATGCAAAATATCCTACAAACAATATGGCAATTAACTTGCGTGATTGGGTGTCATCGATGGATGTGCGTGTAGGCTCACGAATAATTGATTTTACTCTTCCCGACCTCAACGGAGTAAAACACACCCTTTCAAAAGAGATTGAGGGGAAGATTGCTGTTGTCGATTTTTGGGCATCGTGGTGCGGTCATTGCAGACGGACGTCGATGAGTTTTATTCCTTTGTATAACAAGTACAAGGATAAAGGATTTACCATCGTTGGAGTTGCAAGCGAATTGGAAAGCGAAGATATGAGGCTTGCTGTGGAGAAGGACGGTTACCCGTGGCTCAACCTGTTGGCACTGCGTGGTGTGGAAAATATTTGGGAACGTTATGGTATCAGAGGTGCCGGAGAGGTTTTCCTTATTGACAGAGATGGTACAATTCTTGCAGTAGGAGCAACCGCCGAGGAGGTAGAACAGATACTAAAAGAAAGATTATAATTTGTAAGCATAAAATGGTTATGAAAAAACTATTTTTAACCTTAATCGTTGCCATTGCCACCGTATGTGGCTTTGCGCAGGAGAAAGTTTGGGAAGATGTTGTGACAGGTTACAGAACGAGCACAGTCTTTGATGTAAACAAAGTGTGGTTCTACGCCGACAGAACAGATGTACTCTTGCACATTGATTTTCCTGCGGGTTTTCAGGCGGGTATTGCACTGGGAACTACGCTCAACGACGGTGTAAATAGTTATGCCTTGAAAGGAAAGACTTCGGGGATGTACGATGGTGCGATGTGTGTGGAGTATGATGTTCCTTTTGTGGTTCCCGCGAGCGGGGAGGTCGATATCTTGCTATCTTTCGAACCTCTGCCCGCAGGCACAGAACGCTTTACACTCGATGGGCGCGTTGGCTGGGTTGTACAGAATATACGCAGTAGTGCCGATTTACCCAATGGCATAACTGATACCTATTGGCGTAACAATGCCACTGGCGATTGGCTCGTAGGCTTTGCAACCGAGCACGTTATCTATGACTCACGCTTTTGGGACATAAAGTCAATGACAGAGAAACGTGGAGGGTATACTCTTACCGTTGAGAACGGCAACGATGTGCTTGAGATAAAGGTGGGCAAGATGAAGAAGGGCACACGCACAATCAAAGTCGGCGGTTCAAAGGCCGAGAAGTGCAGCCCAATAACCACAGCCACATTGCCCGATTACCCTGTGAAAGACAACCGCATTGGAATAAAGGACAACGGTTATCGTTCGGGCGACAGCGTTACAATAATCGGCTGGCTAAAGGATATGCCTGCCGAGGCTTTGGAAATAGGTGGCAAGGAGTTTGAGGTTTCCATTGAGAATGTAATTTCCTGCGACGAAGAAAATTTCTATGCACGCTTGGATTCTATAGGTCGTTTTGTAATTAAGATTCCCGTGATGAACTCAACCGAGGCATATCTCGATTGGAGAAGGAGTAAGGCAAATGTGGTCCTTGAACCTGGTGAGATATATCTGTTTGTAAATGATTTCACTACAGGTCAGCAACTTTTTATGGGCAAGGATGTGCGCCTGCAGAACGAAATGCTTGGCTATCCTTTCAAGTGGTTATCGACACCCAAATTAAAGGAAGGTGCAAGCAATGAAGAAGCTATGACGTATCTTGAGGGAATTAAATCGGAACTTGGAAGTTTTTGCAACGGGTTGGTTGAGTACGCAAAAGAACGCCCGAATCTTTCAAGGCGTTGTGTGGATTTTGTCAAGGGTTACTACCGGACAGGTGCCGGTCGTGAACTTATGCAGGGTAGGTTTTATGTAAAGGAGTGGTTACCCGCAGAGTATTTTGCCTTTGTACGCGATAGCCTCTGGTGTAAGGAGTGGCAAAAGCCCTACACTCTGTACCGTGATTTCCCGGGATTGTTACAGGACTATATTCATTATGGTATTGAAAGAGAATATACCGGTGGCAAGAGTTATGTGCCATTGTTGAAAGGTTTGGCAAGAAGTGGAACCATAACGTTGAATGAAAGAGAACTAGCTGCTCTGGAATCATACGACGCGGAGGTTGAGAATGTGCGTGCCAAGATAAATTCATTGGAAACGGAAGAGGAGAAAAAGGCTCTTGCTACAGAGTTTAATGCCGGTGAATTGGTTACAACTGTGTCAGCACTCCTTAAACGCTATAATAAGGAAATAAAGATGGAACTCTATTGCGGTGTTCCGTTGAGGTTGGCCGATTCTATTACCGACAATGCCTGCTTGCGTGATATATGTGTTGCGTATTGTATGTATCGTTACATTGAGGATAACAGTATGCCACTGAATGATGCTATGGTTGCTTTTCTGCAACAGAACATTGCATTGCCTGCAGCAAAGGGTAAGGTGATGGAACTACACGAAAAGTACCTTGCAATAATGAATAGGGAGATTTCATCGGATGCCAATCTTATGTCATCGAAAGATGTCGCAGATATGAGCGACGGCGAGAAAATCCTCCGCAAACTCATTGAACCATACAAAGGCAAGATTATACTCATTGACGTTTGGGGCACCTGGTGCAGCCCTTGCCGTCAGGCTCTGTCAAAAAGTAAGGAGGAGTTTGAGAGGCTCGCTCCCTACGATATGGTATATCTTTACCTTGCCAACCGCAGCGATGACGAGTCGTGGAAGAACGTTATTAAAGAATATGATGTCACGGGCGAGAATGTAGTGCATTACAACCTGCCCGATGAGCAGCAGAGTGCGGTGGAAAATTTCCTTAAAGTGAGCGGCTATCCCACCTACAGGCTCATCGATCGCAATGGCAACCTGCTCGATGTAAATGCCGACCCCCGCAACCTCGATGCTTTAGAGAATCTTATAAAGGCGTTGTAATTACAAGAAATAACTAAAATTTTACCAGCTATGAAAACGAATCGAATTGTTGCATTTACCGCAATTGCAGCAATGGTATTATCTTTGTTCTGTACTCCTTGCAATGCGCAGAATGTGGAGTTGGTGAGCCCTGATAGAATGGAAGAGCTAAAGAATAAGAATGTGCTACCGGTTGCAGAACAACAGCCGGAATTTCCCGGAGGACTAAAGGAATTTATGGCTTATTGTAAAAAAGAGATACGCTATCCTGAAAAGTGCAAAGCAACCGGAATCGAAGGTCGTGCAATCATTTCCTTTGTGGTAACTCGCAAGGGCAAGATAAAAGATGTTGAGATACAAAAGAGCAGCGGCAATAAACTGCTTGACAAAGAGGCTGTGCGCGTGATAAAAAAGATGCCTCGCTGGACTCCGGGCAGGAATAAAGGCGAAGCGGTGAATGTGATGTATACATTGCCGGTAAATTTTAAACTTAATAAACCCGCTCTCAAAGTGAATAAGAGCGACAATGATTATACATTTGTTCACTATGATACGCAACCCGAATACCCGGGAGGTATGAAAGCCTTTACCGAATATATAAAACTTAATAAGCGTTATCCCGATGAGTGTGTAAAAAACAGAATAGAGGGGAGAGCGTTTGTTCGTTTCTGCATTGATACCATAGGCAATGTGGGTGCTGTAGAAATAATGAAAAGCAGTGGTAATAAACTGCTCGACGAAGAGGCATTGCGCCTAATGAAAGGAACTCCCGAAAAATGGTATCCTGCAAAGCAGTCTTTTGAAGATGGAAAGTGCCGCCCGAGGGAATGTTTTTTTGTAATGCCCATTACATTTAATCTCGGCAACGATGATAACCACAATTACAACGACGAGATTGTAAAGAGAGTGAGGGAGTTCTGCTCAAAAATTGAATCTATGGCTGCCGCCGGTGAGATAAACAGGGAAATCCTCTTCATAGGATATTTCTCTGAACGGTTTCAAGAGACGGTTGCAGAAGCATACGCGTGGGAGGAAGGCCGCTGCGAGTTTTTCTTTAATCTTCGCCATCTGTTAAGATTGCAGGGTGGCGATGAGCCGTTATTCTCAATAGAAGATATTGGAGAGGAGTATGTAAATATGTATGGCCAACGCAGAGCTATGGTAAAGATGTGTATGTGCGATGTAGTTAGTGGTATTCACGTTAAACATAAATATGCAATGCATTTGCTCTTTGAAAATGAGATTTGGGTTATAGATGATTTTCAGGATTATGATGAGCCGTCTGATGTGGAGATGATGCGCTTGAATCTTGAAAGATGCAAAGACTGCGGTAAGGAATAAAAATTGTATATGAGTTTTCTAAAGCACTTTTTTAAAAGGAATCTTTATTACTCTTATCGGCTTTTTAAGCAGGTTGATAAGTTATTTATAGCATAGCGACGGTTTTATTCTTTTATTTTTTTTATAAAACTTTCTTTGTTTCAAAATCCCGTGACGTGTGCCGGCTCTTATCGACCTGCTTAAATAAAAAATATTGAGCAGCAGGTCGAAAAAAGTGTTTTTTGTTGAAAAGGAGCTTGCAAAAATTTTGTAGGTGATGCTAAAAGAGAGTATCTTCGCAGACGCATTTCGAAAATATGATGGAAAATACAAATACACCGAAGAGAAACACACGCAGCCGTCAGGCGGCGACTCCCTTGTTGAGCGAGTATGGACACGTTCAGCCGCAGGCACTCGAGCTCGAAGAGGCAGTGCTTGGTGCGCTTATGATTGACAGCGATGCGATAGGTCGTTTGGGTAATATGCTCAAGCCCGAGTCGTTCTATGACAAGCGTCACCAGCTGCTCTTTAAGGCCATACAGGAGATGGACCTCAACGACCGTCCTATAGATATTCTCACCGTGAATGAGTATCTGCGCAGCAAAGGTGAGCTCGACGATGTGGGCGGCCCGGTTTATATCGCACAGCTCACAAGCCGCGTCGTTTCGTCGGTGAATATAGAGTATCACGCAAATATCATTGCGCAAAAAAAACTGGCGCGTGACCTCATAAAATTTACAAGCAAGACACAGGTGCAGGCCTTCGACGAGACACAGGATGTCGAGGAACTTATGCAGCAGGCCGAGGCCGACCTTTTCGAGATTTCGCGTCACAATATGAAACGCGATTTCACCCCCGTGAGCGGTGTTATCAAAGATGCATACGATGCTATCAGAAAGGCTTCGGAAAATACGAGCGGTATCAGCGGTTTGAGCACAGGATTCACCGACCTCGACAAAATGACATCGGGATGGCAGAATACCGACCTCATTATCCTCGCGGCGCGCCCTGCGATGGGAAAGACGGCGTTTGCCCTCTCACTCATAAGAAATATGGCTGTCGATTTGGGAATTCCCGTGGGAATGTTCTCGCTCGAGATGGGTAACGTGCAGCTTGTAAACCGTCTCATCTGTAACGTGTGCCAGATACCGGGTGACAAGATTAAGAGCGGAAAACTCGAGAAATATGAGTGGGGACAGCTCGACAGCAAAATTGTTGCGCTCGAAAATGCCCCCATATATGTCGATGACACTCCGCAGTTGTCGGTGTTTGAGCTGCGCTCAAAGGCACGTCGTATGGTGCGTGAGCACGGTGTGCAAATGCTTTTCATAGATTACTTGCAGCTTATGACAGCCAACGTGGGAAAGGGCAGCCGACAAGAGGAAATCTCTACAATCTCGCGTTCGCTCAAGGGACTTGCCAAGGAGTTGAATATTCCTATTATGGCGTTGAGTCAGCTTAACCGTAACCTTGAGGGCCGCGAGGGTGTCGAGGGTAAACGTCCGCAGTTGAGTGACCTTCGTGAGTCGGGAGCCATTGAGCAGGATGCCGATATCGTGCTCTTTGTGAACCGTCCCGAGTATTTCCACATTTACAAGGACGGCGATTTCGATTGGCGTAACAAAGCCGAGATTATTATCGCAAAGCATCGTAACGGTGGTACAGGTGAGGTGCGTCTTACCTTCCGCAAGGAGTATGCCCGCTTTATGAATCTCGACGACGAGTCGCTGGGTAACCTTATACCTGCCGATATTCCCGTTATGCGCGCCTCCAAGATGAACGCGGGCTTTATGCCGGAGACAACGCCCGAGGTGCCCGACTATCTGCAGCAGGACAATGGTGTGCCCGTAGATTTTATAGGTGGCAACCCTGTAGATGTGCCGTTCTAAAAAGGGGTGCTTTGTAGCGCAACAAAAACTTTTGCAAGGTAGGTGAGTGTGACAGCGAATCTGTCTAATTTACACTTCGCTATATTTAAAAACTTGACGCAGACAGAGAAATATTCTTTCGCAAACTTCTTTGTGTTAATTAAATTCTTTGTATCTTCGCGTCCATTGAAAAAAAGAATATTATAATGAGCAAAATTATACTTACAGGCGACCGTCCTACCGGACGTTTGCATTTGGGACACTATGTAGGCTCTCTGCGTCGTCGCGTGGAGTTGCAGAACTCGGGGCTTTTTGACAAGATATTTATTATGATTGCCGATGCACAGGCTTTGACCGACAATGCCGACAATCCCGAGAAAGTGCGTCAGAATATCATTGAGGTGGCTCTCGACTATCTGTCGGTGGGCATAGACCCCTCGAAGTGTACAATCTTCATTCAGTCACAGGTTGCAGAGCTCTGTGAGCTTGCTTTCTATTATATGAACCTCGTCACAGTGTCGCGCTTGCAGCGTAACCCCACTGTGAAGACCGAGATTCAGATGCGTAACTTCGAGACAAGCATCCCCGTAGGTTTCTTCACCTATCCCATAAGCCAGGCGTCGGATATCACTGCATTCCGTGCCACAACCGTGCCCGCGGGAGAGGACCAGCAGCCTATGATTGAGCAGGCTCGCGAGATTGCTCGTCGTTTCAACGGTATTTATGGCGATACACTTGTGGAGCCCGAGATTCTTTTGCCCGACAACGCAGCCTGTCTGCGTCTGCCCGGTACCGACGGAAAGGCCAAGATGAGCAAATCGCTCGGTAACTGCATCTATCTCTCCGACACAGCCGAGGAACTTCGTCAGCACGTTATGGGTATGTATACCGATCCCGACCATTTGCGTGTACAAGACCCCGGTAAGGTAGAGGGCAATACCGTGTTTACCTATCTCGATGCTTTCTGCAAGCCCGAGCACTTTGAGAAATATCTGCCCGATTACCCCTCACTCGACGAGTTGAAAGCACACTACCGCCGCGGAGGTCTGGGTGATGTAAAAGTGAAGAAATTCCTCATCGCGATATTGGAAGAGGAACTTGCGCCCATACGCGCGCGCCGCAAAGAGTGGGAGAAGAATATCCCCGAGGTGTACCGCCTTCTCGAGGAGGGCTGCAAGGCTGCTCGTGCCGTTGCCGCAGATACTCTTGCCGATGTGCGTCGTGCAATGAAGATAAACTATTTCGAGGATAAGGAACTCATTGAGGAGCAGGCTCGTCGTTTTCGCGGAGAGTAAATAGCTCTTGTAAATACAAAACATCCTGCACGCTTTGCGGTGTGCAGGATGTTTTCTTTTTTTTGTAAGCTTGAACTTCTGCGTGCAGAGGTTTTGTTAATTTCCCTTGGCAGGTTTACAAAAAAATAAGCGCAGGCTGCAACAGCCTGCGCATTTGTTATGTGTGTAACGGGTTGATTACTCCTCGAAACCGTTGGGGTTGTTTTTCTGCCAGTTCCAGCTGTCGCGACACATCTCCTCGATACCGAACTGTGCCTTCCATCCGAGCTCTGCCTCGGCCTTTGCGGGGTTACAGTAGCAAGTAGCGATGTCACCCGGACGGCGGGGTTTGATAGAGTAGGGAACGGGAACACCGTTTGCCTTCTCAAATGCCTTAACAACGTCCAAAACTGAATAGCCGTGGCCTGTACCGATGTTGTAGATAGCGATACCTTTCTTCTCAACGATAGCCTTCAACGCTGCAACGTGAGCGCGAGCGAGGTCCACTACGTGGATGTAGTCGCGAACACCTGTACCGTCGTGTGTGTCGTAGTCGCTGCCAAATACGCCGAGCTCTGCACGCTTGCCCACAGCTGTTTGTGTGATGTAGGGCATAAGGTTGTTGGGGATGCCGTTGGGGTTCTCACCGATAGTACCGCTCTTGTGTGCACCGATGGGGTTGAAGTAACGCAGGAGAACGATGTTCCACTCGTTGTCAGCCTTCTGGATATCCATCAGTACCTCCTCGAGCATAGACTTTGTCTGTCCGTAGGGGTTGGTGCAATGACCCTTGGGGCACTCCTCGGTGATGGGGATGATTGCGGGATCGCCGTAAACGGTAGCGCTGGAAGAGAAAATCATGTTCTTGCAGCCGTTCTTGCGCATCACGTCGCAGAGCACGAAAGTACCATTCATGTTGTTCTCGTAGTACTCGAGGGGCTTGGCGCAGCTCTCACCCACAGCCTTGAGGCCAGCGAAGTGGATACATGCGTCGAACTTGTGCTCATCGAATACCTTCTGCAAACCTTCACGGTCGCGGATGTCTACTTTGTAGAAGGGAACGTCCTTGCCAATGATTTTGGCTACGCGCTTCAATGAGATGGGAGATGAGTTGTCAAGGTTGTCAACAACTACTGCCTCGTGACCAGCTTCGGTGAGCTCAATCAAGGTGTGGCTTCCGATAAAGCCTGCACCACCTGTCAATAAGATTTTCATTTTCGTATAGATATTATGTTGGTAAAATTAGTATCTTGCAGCAAAGGTAAAAATACTTTTTAATAAAACAAAAACTTTATCTTCTTTTATGTAGGAATAGGGTGTGTGCGTGAATTTCTTACCCGATAAATTTGGCTATTCATTCAGTTTGATATATTTTTGCGTTTTATTTAAAATAGGTATATAATACGCACAAGATATGAGTAAGAAATTTACCGAATATGGCCAGTTGAACCTCTCTGACGTGAACAAAGAGGTGCTCAAGGCTTGGGATGAGAAGGATGTGTTCAGCAAGAGTATGACCGAGCGCGAGGGCTGTCCTTCGTTCGTTTTCTATGAGGGTCCCCCCTCAGCAAATGGTATGCCCGGTATACATCACGTGATGGCACGTACCATCAAGGACGTGTTCTGCCGCTACAAGACGATGAAGGGCTTCCACGTGAAGCGTAAGGCTGGTTGGGATACCCACGGACTGCCCGTTGAGTTGGGCGTGGAGAAGGCTATGGGCATCACTAAGGAGGATATCGGTAAGACTATCTCTGTGGCCGACTACAACGCTGCGTGTCGTAAGGACGTGATGAAGTTCACCAAGGAGTGGACCGACCTTACACATCAGATGGGTTACTGGGTAGACCTCGACGATCCCTACATCACCTACGACAACCGCTACATCGAGACTCTCTGGTGGTTGCCCAAGCAACTCTACAACAAGAACCTCCTCTATAAAGGATATACCATACAGCCCTATTCGCCTGCAGCAGGTACTGGCTTGAGCTCACACGAGTTGAACCAGCCCGGTTGCTACCGCGATGTGAAGGACACTACCGTGATTGGCCAGTTCAAGATGAAGAACCCCAAGCCCGAGATGGCAGAGTGGGGTACACCGTACTTCATTGCATGGACCACCACACCTTGGACCTTGCCCTCAAATACCGCGCTCTGCGTAGGCCCCAAGATTGACTATGTGGCTGTGCAGACATATAACGCTTACTCGGGCGAGAAGATGACCGTGGTATTGGCCAAGGCATTGCTGAATGCTCACTTCAACCCCAAGGCTGCCGAGCACGCGCTTGAGGATTACAAGCCCGGCGACAAGCTCGTACCTTACAAGGTGGTAGGCGAGTACAAGGGTGCC